>NZ_JBICYJ010000002.1:0-323169 GCF_043200835.1 Kitasatospora sp. NPDC048365 | reverse complement strand
CGACTGGCTCCACACCTACAATCACCACCGCGGACACACTGCGCTCAGGGGAAAGCCACCCGCCAGCCGCGTTCCCAACCTCTGGGGTCAGAACACCTAGCGCTTGCCGCGGGCGAGCAGTTGGCCCTGGACGTAGGCGGCGAAGTCGGGCCCGGCGGCGGTGGCCACCGGGTCCGCGGCCGTTCCGCCCCTGGTCGTGCCGGAGACTGTGTAGTAGCCGTAACGGCCGATCGCCGCGTGGGTGTTGGTGCAGCCCGCGGAGGTGCAGTAGGCGGTCGAGCCGGCCTTCACCAGGCCCTGCACCTGGCCCTTGTGGGCGGCCTGCGCGGCGTCCGCCTGGGCGCGGGTGTCCATGACGGCGACGCCGACGGTCACCACGCTGGTACCGGAGACGTAGCTGACCCTGAGCAGCGAGCGGCAGCCCTGGGCCGCCAGCACGTCACCGAGGCCGCCGGTGGTGGCCTGCCAGCAGGTGCTCGTGGAGCCGTCGACCAGCCGGGTCCAGGTCTTGCCGTCGACGCTGAGGGTGGCGGCGGGGAAGAGCGCGACCGGGCTGAGGGGCGCGGTGTCGGTGGCGGCGGAGGAGATCACCGTCAGCGGGTCGGGCGGGGTCGGAGGGGCGGCCGGGCCGGTGGTGGTCGCGCTCGCGCTCGGCTTGCCGGCCTTGGTGGCGGAGGGGGTGGCGGAGGCGGATCCGGAGGCCGAGGCCGAGGCCGAGGCGGACGGTGAGCCGGTGGCGGAGGGCGTGGCCGAACCGTCCTCCGGCGAAGGGGCGGTGGCGGTGGGCGCGGTCGGGGCGCCGGTGGCGTCCAGGGCGAGCCGGTCGGCGCCGCCGCCGTCCCCCTTGGCGTGGCCGCCGAGGGCGACGGCGGTCGCGGTGACCCCGCCGACGGCGAGGACGGCGGCCGCCACCGCACCCGCCCTGCGGAGCCGCTTGCGCCGGGACTGTTCGCGCTCGTGCTGTTCGGCCAGCGCGGTCCAGTCCGGCGTGCTGTCCGTCCCCCACCCGTCACTCATGGTCGAGGATCATAGGGCCTGTCCGCTCCCGGCCCGGGGCCGGGAGCGGAGGTGCGGCTCCGTGGTCGGTCAGGCGATGGAGAAGTCGTCGCCGTAGACGTTGGCCTGGCCGTACCAGCCGTGCAGGTACACGGTGACGGTGCCGTTGGCGCCGGTGGTGAACGGGACACTCAACTTGGTCCAGCCGGCCGAGTTGGTCCAGGTGGAGGCGGTGGCGCCGCCCCGGACGCCGAGGTAGGCGTAGCTGCCCTGGACCCACGCGGTGAGCGTGTAGCGGGTGTTGGGCGCGAGCGTGACGCTCTGGCCGCACTCGCCGGTCTGGCCCGCGGTCGGGGCGACCCGCAGGGCGCCGCTGCCGGCGTGCACCGGGCCGGTGGCGAGGCCGCCGCCGGCCTGGCAGGTCCACGGGGCGAGCGTGCCGGACTCCAGGTCGCCGTTGGCGAGTTGGGTCGAGGTGCCGCCGCCGGTGACGGTCAGGGTGTAGACCGCCGAGTGGCTGCCGCTCGCGGAGGTGCCGGTGACGGTCAGCGGGTAGCTGCCGGGGGTGGCCGAGGCGGTGGTGGTGACGTTGAGGCCGGCGCTCGCGCCGGCGGTCACGGTGGAGGCGCTGAGCGCGGCGGTGACGCCGGCCGGGGCGCCGCTCACCGAGAGGTTGACGGTCTGCGCGGTGCCGGAGACCACGGCGGTGGACAGCGTGCTGGAGGCCGAGCCGCCGGGCGCGACCGAGCCGGCGGCCGGGTTCAGTGCGAGCGAGAAGTCGTTGGTGGCCGGGGTGCCGTTGGTGAACGGCGCGAAGATGTGGGTGAAGTCCCAGGTGCCCTGGGCGATGCCGGAGCAGCTGTCCGAGCCGGCCGTGCCGGGGCAGCCGCCGTTGTCGCGCTGCAGGGCCCAGAAGGAGAGGGTGTTGATGCCCTTGGAGACGGCCCAGTTGTAGACGGTGGTGGCGTTGGCGACGGTGAAGGTCTCGGCCGGGCCGAAGTCGTCGATGCCCAGCATCTCGGTGATGCCGATCGAACCCCACAGCTGCGCGGGCGTCCTGGCCGGGTAGAGCTTGGCGAGCTGGTTGTACAGGCCGGTCGCGGCGGTCTGGGTGTCGGCGGCCATGTCGTGCGCGGCGTTGTCGTAGTAGTCGAAGGTCATCAGGTTGACGACGTCGATCCGCGCGTTGTTGGCGACCGCGTTCTTCAGCACGTTGAGGCCGCTGGCCGCCAGGCCCGAGGTGGTCGTCGGCAGGGTGTAGCCGAACTGCACGGTGCGGCCGTTGGCGGCGGCCCAGTCCTCGACCAGCTTGATCGCCTTGTTGCGGCGGTCGATGCCGGCGGTGTTGGTCAGCGAGTTGTCCTCGATGTCCAGGTCGATCCGGGTGATGTCGTAGGTGGTGATCACCTTCTCGAAGGCGGCCGCGATGGCGTTGACGTCGGTGCAGCTGTCGGCGAGTTCGGTGCCGGTGTTGTCGGCGGTGTAGCCGCCGAAGGACGGGATGACATCGCCGCCGTTGGCCCGGATGGTGGCGATGTCGGAGCCGAAGGTGGAGGCGGCCACCGGCATCGCCGGGTCGCCGTTCCACAGCGGGGTGCACGAGCCCTTGCTCTGGGTCTGCAGGAACGCCATGGTCAGGTGCTTGGCCCCGGACTGGGCGGCGAGCGCCGCCGGGCTCTGGCCGGTCCACGCCTCGAAGTAGGGGGCGAAGACGTGCTGCGGCAGGGGTGTGCCGGCCGCGGCGGGCGCCGCGTTCGCGGGTGCGGCGAGCAGGCCCAGCGAGGCGGCCAGCAGGGTGCCGGCCGTGAGCAGGGCGTGCAGGGGTCGGTGCAGTCGCATCAATGCTCCATCAGGCGAATACCGAGGGCGCCGCATGCCCGGGCGGCGCGCGGCGGTGGTGCCTGGTGCAGGGAGGAGCGGCCGGTGGGCACACCCCCACGATGCGTCCCGGTCGGTGGATACAGAGCCCTATGGTTGGTCTGGACCACTCGTCTGTCAAGAGTCCTGACTGTTCGTCAACCATCCTTCCCGCGGCGGCTTCGACCCGGTGCGGTGCGGCGGGCGGAACCACCCGGAGGCCCGGACCGCCGGTGTCGGTCGGGGCCTCCGGAGGGGGCGGTCAGCCGAGGCCGTTGGTCTTCAGCCAGTCCTTGGCGACCGCCGACGGGTCCTCCTTGTCCACCGAGACCCGCTTCATCAGCGCGGTCAGCCCGGCGGTGTCCAGCTTCGCCGAGACCGCGTTGAGCGCCGCGCTCGCGGTGGCGTCCACGCCCGCCTTGTTGACCAGCGGGGTGACGTTCTGGACGCTGAACACGTTCTTCGGGTCGGCCAGCGGGACCAGCCCGAACTGGACGATCCGCGGGTCGGTGGTGAACACGTTGCCCACCTGGATCCCGCCGTCCTTCAGCGCGTTGGCGGTGGTGTCGCCGGTGGGCTTCCACTCCTTGAAGGTCAGCCCGTAGACGTCCTTGAACTGCTGCTCCCGCCGGGTCTTGAACTCCGGCGGGCCGCCGATCGCCAACTCGCCCGACTTGCCCGCCAGATCGGCGACGCTCTTGAGTCCGAGCCGGTCCGCGGTCTCCTTGCTGACGGTCAGCGAGTCCTTGTCCTCGGCGGCCGCCGAGTCCAGGATGCCGAGCGCCGACGGCAGCTTCTCCTTCAGCGCGGCGTTGACCTGCTCGGTGCCGGACGCGGTGCTCTTCGCGTCCAGGTAGCCCAGCAGCGCGCCGTTGTACTCCGGCAGCACGGTCAGCGAACCGCTCTGCAGCTGCCCGTACAGCACCTCGCGGCTGCCGATGTTGAACTTCTCCTCGACCTTCACGCCCTTGGCCTTCAGCGCCTGCGAGTAGATCGACGCCAGCAGCACGTTCTCCGGGAAGTTGGCCGAGCCGACCACCACCGTCGTACCGCCGGACCTGGGGGCGCCGGAGCCGTCCGCGGCCAGCGGGTCGCCGCCGGCGGAGGACGAGCAGGCCGCCGCGCCCAGGACCAGGGCGGCCGCGGTCAGCGTACGTACCAGACGGGTCGTCATATCAGTTCCTCGTGGTGAGTGCGGGTTGAACGGTCAGTGCGGTCGGTCGGGGTGCGCGCGGCCCCGGTGCCGGGCGGCTCCGCCGCGCGGATCAGCACGGCGAACAGCAGTTGGGCGGCCACCGCCAGCAGGACGACCAGCAGGGCGCCGCCGAGCGTGGTGGCGAAGTTCCGGGTGGCCAGGCCGTCCACCACGTACCGGCCCAGACCGCCGAGCCCCGCGTACGCGGCGATCGTCGCCGTCGCGATCACCTGGACGGTTGCGGTCCGCAGGCCCGCCAGCAGCGTCGGCAGCGCGGTCGGCAGGCAGACCCGGAACAGCGTCTGCGGATGGGACAGCCCGATGCCGCGCGCCGCGTCCCGGACCTCCGGGTCGGTAGAGCGGACGCCCTCCGCGGCCGCCACCAGCAGCGGCGGCGCGGCCAGCGCCACCAGCGGCACCAGGACCGAGAGTTCGCCGACGCCCACGAGCAGCACCGCCAGCGTCACCAGGCCCAGCGTCGGCAGTGCCCGGGCGATGCCGGTCAGCGCCGTCACCGCGACGACGCCCCGGCCGGTGTAGCCGATCAGCAGGCCCAGCGGGACCGCCAGTAGCGCGGCCCAGAACAGGGCCTGGGCGGTGAACGCCAGATGCTCCGACACCCGGACGGCGATCGAATCGGGGCCCGCGCGGTGCGCGGGGTCGGCGAGGAAGTCGTTGATCCAGGCCAGCCAGTTCACCGGGCACCGCCCCTCGTCGCCCACGGAGCGAGCACCCGGCCCGCCAGCACCAGCAGCAGGTCCACCGCCAGCGCGAGCAGCACCACCAGCACGATGCCCGCGACGATCGGCGTCGGGAACGTCCGCTGGAAGCCGTCGATGAACAGGTAGCCCAGACCGCCCCGGCCGATCAGCGCGCCGACGGCCGCGAGCGAGATGCTCGACACCGCCGCCACCCGCAGACCCGCCACCAGGAACGGCAGCGCGGCCGGCAGCTCGACGGCCGCCAGGCGGTGCCACGGCCCGTAGCCCATCGCGGTCGCCGCCTGCCGGACCGGATCCGGCACCGTCCGCAGGCCGTCCACCGTGGTGGGCAGCAGCACCGCGACCGCGTAGAACGTCAACGGGATCATCACGGTGGCCATCTCGGCCAGGCCCGTGTACGGGATCAGGACGACGAAGACCGCCAGCGACGGCAGCGCGTAGACGACGTTGAAGACGGCGGCGAGCGGCTGGTAGAGCCGCGGGAACCGCGTGCACGCCAGGCCGAGCGGGACGGCCAGCACCAGCGCGACGGCCACCGGGACGAGGGCGATCACGGCGTGGTCGGCGGTGAGGGAGGAGAGGTAGCCCAGATGGCTCCCGATCCACGGCCACCGCACCAGGGGCTCACCGTCCACGCGGGCCCCCGTCCGGGGAGGTGTGCGCGACCGCGCCCGGCAGGGCGGCTCCGGCCGCCGGTGGCGGGGTGGCGTCCAGGGCGGTGACGACGGCGGCGCGGGTGGCGAGGCCGAGGGGGCGGTGGTCGGGGGTGAGGGCGAGGGCGAGGCCGGTGGGGGAGAGGACGGCGGCGTCGAGGGCGGTGCGCAGGGTGTCACGGCCGGGGTGGAAGGAGGGGGCGGGGTGGAGGCCGGTGGGGCCCCGCCAGCCGAGGGGCCGGCCGTCGGGATCGAGGGCGAGCTCCCAGTCGTGCTGGGCGGGGTGGCCGACGGGAAGGAGTTCGATGTGGTCGGCGGGTCGCAGGCCGAGGCCCCGCAGGCCGCGGTCGCGGCCGAGGAAGGCGGCCACGCCGTCGTCCGCGGGCCGGGTCAGCAGGGTGTGCGGGTCGGCGAGTTGGGCGATCTCGCCGTGCTTGCGCAGGACCACGACCCGGTCGCCGAGCCGGACGGCTTCCTCGATGTCGTGGGTGACGAAGAGCACGGTCTTGTGCAACTCGGACTGCAGGCGCAGCAGTTCCTCCTGCAGCCCGGTGCGGACCAGCGGGTCGACGGCGCTGAAGGGTTCGTCCATCAGCAGGACGGGCGGGTCCGCGGCGAGCGCCCGGGCCACGCCGACCCGCTGCTGCTGTCCGCCGGACAGCTGGGCGGGGTAGCGGCGGCCGAGTTCGGGTTCGAGGCCGACGAGTTCGAGGAGTTCGGCGGCGCGGGCGCGGGCCCGCCGGCGGTCCCAGCCGAGCAGGCGCGGCACGGTGGCGATGTTGTCGAGGACGCGCCGGTGCGGGAACAGTCCGGCCTGCTGGATCACGTAGCCGATGCCGCGGCGCAGTTGTGCGGGCGGCAGGGCGGAGACGTCGGCGCCGTCCAGCAGGACCCGGCCGGCGGTGGGCTCCACCATGCGGTTGACCATCCGCAGGACGGTGGTCTTGCCGCAGCCGGACGGGCCGACCAGCACGGTGATCTGCCCGGCGGGGACGTCGAGGTCGAGGCCCCGGACGGCGATGGTGCCGTCCGGGTGGCGCTTGGCGGCGCCGTCGAATGTGATCACGGAGGGGTTCCTAGCGGGTGGCCGCGGATGGTTCGAACACTGGTCTGATTATGGCGTCAGGCCGGCGGCCCGTCAGGGAATTCGGCGGCGTGTCCGGGTACTGGACGGGTCGTCGGGAGGCCGGCCGCCGCCCAGGCGCGGAATCCGCCGTCGAGGTCGGTGGCCCGGTGCAGGCCGAGTTCGCGCAGGGTGGCCGCGGCGAAGCTGGAGGCGTAGCCCTCCGAGCAGACCACGATCACGGCCTGGTCCGGGCCGGTCGCCTCGGGGATCCGGTACGCCCCGCCGGGCTCCAACCGCCATTCCAGGACGTTGCGTTCGATGACGAGGGCGCCGGGGATGCCGCCCTCCTCGGCGCGCTGCGCGGCGGGCCGGATGTCCACCAGCAGCGCCCCGCCGGCGACCGCCTGCCGGGTCTCGTGCGGGCCGGGCCGGCGGACTCCCGCCCGGGCCCGGGCCAGCAGTTCGTCGACGCTCACCACTGCTCCGCCCCCTCCACCGCGGTGCGGACCAGGCCGCCGGCCCGCAGCTCGTACCGGGACATCGTGCTGAGCGGCGGCGAGTACGCGTGCAGGGTGACCGCCGGGCCGGTGGAGGTGTTGCGGACGTCGTGCAGGTACTGCGGGCCGAACGCGCGGTGCGCGCCGGACGCCAGGCGACGGACCGTCAGGCCGTGGTCGGGCCCGGCGAGGGCGAGTTCCTCCAGTTCGCCGAGGGCGACGGTGAAGGCGCCGCGGGCGCCGCCGTGGTCGTGGAAGCCGGTGGACTGGCCGGGCAGCCAGCTGATCAGCCACACCTCGTGGTCGTCGGCGGTGACCAGCCGTTCGTACCAGCGGTCGGCGTGGGCGAGGCGGACCCGGTGGATCCACTCCTCGGGGCGTTCGGCGAGATCCCGGACGATCGCGCGCAGGGCGTTGGGCGAGAGCGGCTTGACGGCGTGCGGGGACGCCAGATCGACAGGCATGTGTCAGGTCCTCGGGGTGTGCCGGGGCGCCGCGCGGCACGAGGGTGCGCGCGGCGGGGGACGGCAGGTCGGAAGGGGGTGGTTCAGTGGCCCCGGAGGTCGGCACGGGGCTGGGGGGAGAGCGTCAGCGGGCACACATGTCGCTCGCCTGGCGTCGCAGATCGACGTGCAGGCGGCAGACCAGGGGGGTGCCGGGTTTCATGGGGCGATCGTTCACGACCGGGCGCCCGCCCGTCAAGTGACGTCCACGGCGCGGCGGGCCGCGGATGGCGCCGCCGGCCGGACGTGATCTAGGGTCGACGAGGATCGGACGTACTGGGAGGGTCGGGGGATGGACCAGGACGAACTGCTCGCCGCGCGCTTCGAGGAGCACCGCGGTCAGCTGCGCGCGGTGGCGTACCGGATGCTCGGCTCGCTCGGCGAGGCGGAGGACGCCGTGCAGGAGGCGTGGTTCCGGCTGCACCGCGCGGACGTCTCGGAGGTCCGCAACCTCGCGGCGTGGTTGACCACCGTGGTCGGCCGGGTCTGCCTGGACCTGCTGCGCTCGCGCACCTCCCGCCGGGAGGACCCGCTGGAGTGGGAGTCGCACCTGCCGGACCCGGTGATCAGCGGCCCGGACGGGGTCGACCCGGAGCAGCAGGCGCTGCTCGCCGACTCGGTGGGCCTGGCGCTGCTGGTGGTGCTGGACCGGCTGCCGCCGGCCGAGCGGCTGGCGTTCGTGCTGCACGACATGTTCGCCGTGCCGTTCGAGGACATCGCCGAGATCGTGGACAAGTCCCCTGCGGCGACCCGGCAGTTGGCCAGCCGGGCGCGGCGGAAGGTGCAGGGCGCCGGTACCCCCGACGCGGACCTCGCCCGGCAGGCGGAGGTGGTCGACGCGTTCCTGGCGGCCGCCCGCGGCGGGGACTTCGAGGCGCTGGTGGCGCTGCTCGACCCGGACGTGGTGCTGCGGGTGGACACCGGGGTGTCCGCGATCATCCGCCGGGGCGCGGCCGAGGTGGCGAGCCAGGCGATGCTGTTCCGCGAGGCCGCGGCGGTCTCCCGCCGGGTGCTGGTCAACGGCCTGCCGGGGATGGCTGCGGTGCCGGACGGCGGCGCCGTGCAGTCGGTGATGGGCCTGACCGTCCGGGACGGCCGGATCGTCGAGATGTACATCATCGCCGACCCGGAGCGGCTGGCCGGCCTGTCCCGGCTCTGAGGGCGCGCGGCTGCCCCGGGTCCGTCGCGCCCCCCACGGGCGGCGGACCCGGGGCGGTGCTCACTCGTCCCCGGCCGCGTCGCTCTCGGCCTGCGCCGCGGCGCTCTCGGCGGCGTCCACGGCCTGCTGGTACTGCTGCACCTGGGCCGAGTCGTCCTTCGGGCTGCCGCTCGCTGCACCGGAGTTCGGGCCGCACGCGGTGAGCAGCGCGGTCGCGGCGAGAGCCAGCACGCCGACGGCGGCGGCGGTCCGGCGGCGGATCACTTGGACGCCCCGGCGGACTCGCCGTGCGAGGCGCACCACGTGGCCACCGCCTTCAGGTCGTTCTGCCGGGTCTGCAGGGTCGGCAGCAGGCTCTTGCGGAAGGTCAGCCGGTCGTTCAGGTAGGTCCCAATCTCGGCGTGCCCGGCGGTCTTGGCGTTGGCCACCCGCTTCTCCATCCGGGCGACCGAACCGACGACCGTGGCATCGCCGTTGAGGCGCTCCACGGCCTTGGTGACCCGCTCCTGGATCTTCGGCAGCCGCTTGCAGATCGCCTTCGCGCCGTCCCCGGTCGGGACGGGCTTAGGGCTGGCCGCCTGCGCGGGCGCGGCGGCGGCGAGCAGCGAGCCGGCCAGGGCCAGGGCGCCGAGGGCGGTGGCGGTGCGGTTCACGAGCATGGGTCTCCCCTTTCCGGACCCGCGCGGGTCCGCGCGGTCTGCGGGGGAGAGTAGGGATGCTTCTTGTGGATTCCCTGTGACCTCCCCGGCCCGGCGCCGGGCCGGGTCAGTTCCCGCTGATCCAGTCGCGGTGGCGGGGGAGCGGGACGGTCGGGGTGTCGGGGCGCAGCAACGGCAGGCGGACCTCGATCCGGCAGCCCGGGGCGGCGTCCGGTGCCGTGCCCGGTGCCGTGCCCGGTGCCGTGTCCGGGGCGGCTTCCGGCGGTGGGAGGACGCGGACGGTGCCGCGGTGCAGGGCGGCCTGCTGGGCGACCAGGGTGAGGCCGAGGCCGGAGCCGGGGCTGTCGGGGCGGCGGTGGAAGCGGCGGAAGACCGCCTCGCGCTGCTCGGCCGGGATGCCGGGGCCGGTGTCGTCGACGGTGAGGACCGCCCGGCCGTCGTCGGTGCCGAGGCGGACGGTGATCCGGGCCGGGGCCCCGGCGGTGCGGCCGTGCACGGCCGCGTTGCCGAGCAGGTTGGCGACCATGATCCGCAGGCCCGGCTCCCAGCCGAAGACCCGCGGCTCGGCGTCGGTCTCGGCGGTGATCACGGTCTCCGGGTGGCGGCGGGCGGCCTCCGCGACGGCGGCGTCCAGCAGGTCGGCCAGGTCGACGGGGCCGAACGCGGAGACCTCCACCAGGTCGCCGCGGGCGAGCGCGGCGAGCGCGGTCAGCAGGTCCTGCAGCCGGGTGTGGTCGGCACGCAACTCGCCGACCACCTCGGCCTGTTCACCGGCGGGCAGGTCGGGGTGGGCGGCCAGTACGTCCAGGTTGGTGCGCAGGCTCATCAGCGGGGTGCGCAGCTCGTGCGAGGCGGCGGAGGAGAACGAGCGGGCGGTGTCCAGGGCCTGCGCGGTGCGGGCGGCCTGCTCGTCGTAGCGGGAGAGCAGCAGGGCGATCGCGTCGGCGAGCTCGTCCACCTCGGCGGTGCCGCTGCGGTCGGGGGCGAAGGCGGCCGCGCCGGCCTGCGGGTCGAGGGTGGCGGCGCGGCGGCCGAGCCGGCGCAGCGGGGCGGTGGCGAACTCGGCGAGGACGAAGGCGAGGACGGCGGCCAGCGGCGCGGACAGGGCGGCGACCAGGAAGACCCGGCGGCGGACGGTCCGGGCCTGGGCCTCCGGCGCGTCGGCGGGCGCGGACACCCACAGCGTGGCGTGCGCGGTGCCGCTGTCCACCGGGACGGCGAGCACCCGCCAGGCGACCGCGTCCGGCTCGCGGACGGTGACCGGCTTGCTCGGCGCGGGCGGCAGCCGGCTCGGGTCGGCGGGCTGCGGGCCGACGGACAGCAGCACCGTGCCGTCCTCGGCGACCACCCGGACCCCGGCGTCCAGCGCCGAGTCCACCACCTTGCGCTGCTGGTTCTGCTCGGCCTTGGGGCGGCCCTTGCCGTCCGCGGTGACCAGCGCCCTCACCCCGGGCAGCACCGCGGCCGCGCGGTCGTTGAGCCGGGCGTCCTGCTGCTTGCGCAGGTCGGCGGTGACCAGTGGGAGCAGCAGCAGCCCGGCGGCCAGGACCAGCAGGGTGACCAGGGCGGCGGCGCCGAGCGCGAGCCGGGTGGCGAGCCTCACCGCGCACCGTCCTCGGCCGGGGCCCGCAGCACGAAGCCGACGCCGCGCACGGTGTGCACGATCCGGGGCCGCCCGCCCGCCTCCAGCTTGCGCCGCAGGTAGCTGACGAAGGTGTCCACCGCGTCGGTGCGGACCTCGAAGTCGTAGCCCCACACCCGGTCCAGCAGCAGCTCCCGGGAGAGCACGATGCCCGGGTTGCGGGCGAACTGGGTGAGCAGCTCGAACTCGCGCCGGGTCAACTGCAGCTCCTGGTCCGCCCAGGCGGCCCGGCGGGTCTCCGGCTCGACGGTCAGCGGGCCGACGCACAGCCGGTCGGAGGGCGCGGGCGGGCGACGGCGCAGCAGTGCGTGCAGCCGCAGCACCAGCTCCTCCAGCGCGAACGGCTTGACCAGGTAGTCGTCCGCGCCCGCCTGCAGGCCGGCCACCCGGTCGGCCAGCTCGTCGAGTGCGGAGAGCATCAGCACCGGGGTGTCGTCGCCCCGGGCGCGCAGGGTGCGGCAGACCTCGGTGCCGGACAGGCCGGGCATCGAGACGTCCAGCACCAGCACGTCCGGCGGTCCGGCGGCCGACTGCTCCAGCGCGGCGGCGCCGTCCGCGGCGAGGGCCACGCTGAACCCGGCCAGCCGCAGCCCGCGCTCCAGCGCGCGCCGGATGGCGGCGTCGTCGTCGACCACCAGGACCCGTCCGTTGCTCATGCCCGGCACCCTCTCACGCCGGCGCCCCCACCGGGGCGGGCCCGGGCCCGGAGAGGGCTCCGCCGGCGCGCCAGGCCGAGGGCCGGCCCGAACTGCCCGGTCCGCGACAGTGAGCGGCAACCGTCGGCCCCGGCTGCTCGCCACCCGGGGCCAGGACGGCACGGTCGGATGGTCCTTGAGCGCGGCGAACGGCCGACGCCTCGCCTGCTCGGCGACCGGCTACCGTTCGGAGGAGACGCTGCGGTCCGCCCTGCGCCTTCTTCCTCGCCACCCACGACACCCCGGGCCGGATCGTGGAGGCCGGGCCGACCGCCAGGATCTTCGCCGACCCCGCCGACCGGCGCACCGCCGACTACGTCAACGGCCGCTTCGGCTGAGGTGGGGTGGGCCGCGGGCGGTCCGGCCCGCGGCCCACGGCCCGGGCTACGGCTTGCGGGCGACCGCGCCGTACATCGAGACCCGGTCGGCGCCGGCCGGCGGCTCGGTGTCGGGGCGCCAGAGCGGGACGGTCACCACGCCCGGGTCCAGCAGGTCGAGGCCGCTGCCGGTGAGGAACGCGCCGACCTGCTCCCGGCTGCGGCCCACCAGCGGCGCGGTCGCCTTGCTGTAGACGCCGGTCACCCGGTCCCGGATCTCGGCCGGGATGAAGTCCGCGGTGCCGTGCGAGAGCACCAGGTGGCTGCCCGGGGCCAGCGCGTCCACCAGGGTCCCCACCACCTCGGCGGGCTTGTCCTCGTCGGTGAGGAAGTGCAGCACGGCGGCCAGCACCAGCACCACCGGGCGGGAGAAGTCGATCAGCTCGCGGACCTCGGCGGAGGCCAGGACGCCCGCCGGGTCGCGCAGGTCGGCCTGGACCACCTCGGTGCGGCCCCGGCCCATTCCGGCCATCAGCGCGCGGGCGTGGGTGAGCACGATCGGGTCGTTGTCCACGTACGCCACCCGGGCCTGCGGGTCGACGTCCTGGGCGATCTCGTGGGTGTTGCCGGCGGTCGGGATGCCGGTGCCGATGTCCAGGAACTGGTCGATGCCCAGGCCCGCGGTGAACCGCACCGCGCGCTGCAGGAAGCCCCGGTTGGCGCGCGCGGTCGAGCGGAACTCCGGGTTGGCGGCCAGGGCCCGCTCGGCGGCCTCCCGGTCGGCCGGGAAGTTGTCCTTGCCGCCCAGGTAGTAGTCGTACATCCGGGCCGGGTGCGGTATCTCCGGGCGCAGATCGGCCGACGGCGTCACACCCGGCTCTCGCGTGCTGTCCTGCCCCACGGCGGATCCCCTCCACTCGAACATGATCACAGCGGTCGGGGCGACAGCCTATGCGGTCGGCGGCGGCGGGTCGACGGGCGATCAGAAACGCGCTGCCGGACGACCGTTCGGGCGGCCCCCGGACGGCCGGAACCGGGCGCCGCCGTGTCCGCGTCCCCTCAGGAGGGAGGCGGACACGGATTCGCCGCCGCGGACGGAGGGCAGGACACCTACATGAGCGTCATCAGCTGGATCATCCTCGGCCTGCTGGCCGGAGGCATCGCCAAGTTCCTGCTGCCCGGCCGGGATCCGGGCGGCCTGATCGTCACCACGCTGATCGGCATCGCCGGCTCCTTCGTCGGCGGCTGGCTGGCCAGCAAGGTGCTGCACCGGTCGATCAGCGCGAGCTTCTTCGACCTGCCGACCTGGATCGCGGCGATCGCCGGCTCCCTGGTGCTGCTGATCGCCTACCGGATCGTCTTCGGGAACTCGCGCAGCTGACCCGTCAGGCCGCGTCGGCGACCCAGGCAGGCAGCTGCTCGCAGGCGGCCCACCACGGCGCCGGGACCTGCCCCGGCCCCGTCCGGGCCGCCACCACGCCGGCCGCGATCGCGCAGGTGGTGTCCCGGTCGCCCCAGCCGCCCAGGGTGTCCCAGACGGCCTCCGGCAGCGAGTCCGGCTGCCCGGCCGCGGACCAGAGCGCGAAGGGCACGGTGTCCGGCGCGGAGACCCGCTCGCCCGAGCCGAGCACCACCGCGGCGTGCCGGACACCGGTGCCCTCGGGCATCCGCGCGGCGATCCGCAGACCCGAGCGGACCTCGCCCTCCGGCAGCCGCCCGGCGATCTCCAGCAGGAACTCGGACCGCGCCGGGGCCGCGCCGCCCCGGCTGCGGGCCGCCAGGGCGGCACCGAGCGCCACCGCGACCGCGCCGGCCGCGGCCTCCGGGTGGAAGTGCGTCACGGCGGCGGACAGCGCCGCCTGCTCGGCGACCCGGTCGAGGTCGTCGGCGAACCAGGCGCCCAGCGGGGCGACCCGCATCGCCGCGCCGTTGCCGTGCGAGCCCTGGCCGCCGAACATCCCCGAGGTGACGGCGTACCAGCCTTCCCCGGCGTGGATCCGCCGCATCACCTGGTGCATCGAGGGCCCGTACTTGCGGCCCGGGTCGGCGGTGTACATCGCCGCGAAGCCGCGCGCCAGCTCGTCCTGCCGCACCTCGCCGTGCTCGACCAGGTGGCGGACCAGGACCAGGGCCATCGCGGTGTCGTCCGTCCACCCCCAGGGCACCGGGCGCAGGGTGCGCGAAGCGTGCGCCAGCTGCCCCTCGTCCACGTCGGAGAAGAACCAGCGGTCGCCGAAGGCGTCACCGAGCGCCAGGCCGTGCAGGCTGTCCAGGGCGGCGATCGGGGCGGGCATGTTGTCCTCCAGGTGAGAATGACTGAGGGTGGTCATTCTGCCGACCCGCCGGACCGCGGTGCGAACGGTTTTGCCGGACGGGTCAGCCGGCCCGCAGGCCGTTCAGCAGCAGGGACCAGACCGCCTCGAAGTCCGCGTCGGCGCGGTCGTGCTTCCACTCCGCCGCGTGCACCGGGTCGTGGAAGTGCGCGGTCGCCTGGAACACCGCGCGGGCCGTGAACTCCGCGTCGGCCGGACGGAACTCGCCCCGGTCGACGCCGTCCCGGACGATCTGCGCGATCTGCGCGACCAGCGTCTCGATGTGCTCCTCCACCGTGCTGCTCAGCTCGCCGACCAGGGCCTGATAGGTGGCGAACAGCTCCGGATCCTCCAGCGCCTTGCGCTTCTTGGCCGCGAACAGCGTCGCCAGCCAGCGGTGCAGCCGCTCGTCGGCCGGGCCGGGCTCGGCGGAGATCGCCTCCAGGGCGGCGTGCGCCTGGTCCAGCCAGCGCTGGGTGACCGCCTCGCGCAGCGCCGCCTTGCTGGGGAAGTGCCGGTAGACGCTGCCGTGGCTGACCCCCAGGGCGCGGGCGATGTCGACCACGGTGGCCTTGGCCGGGCCGTACCGACGCAGGACGTCCTCGGCCGCGGTCAGGATCTGCTCGGGCGTGAGAGTACTGTCCGTGGTCACGGCGGGGACGTCCTCCGGTGGGTGGATGCGGGCTGGTCAGCGCTCGCTGTCCAGGTGGGCCATCTGTGCGGCAGCGTACCGCTCGCCCGCCGCCGCGCCGTCCGGCACCGCGGCCTCGATCGCCGCCAGGTCGGCCGCCGACAGCTCCAGCCCCCGGGCGCCCAGTGCCTCCGCCAGCCGCTCGCGCCGGCGGGCGCCGACCAGCGGCACGATGTCCGCCCCGCGGGAGGCGACCCAGGCGATGGCCACCTGGGCCACAGTCGCGCCCTTGGCCGCGGCGACCGCGCGCAGCGCCTCCACCAGCCGCAGGTTGTGCGCCAGGTTGTCGCCCTGGAAGCGCGGGCTGTGGCCGCGGAAGTCGCCCGCCGCGAGCGGCCGGTCGGCCTGCCAGTGGCCGCTGAGCAGACCGCGGGAGAGCACCCCGTACGCGGTGATGCCGATGCCCAGCTCGCGGGCGGCGGGGAGGACCTCGGCCTCCAGGCCGCGGGAGAGCAGCGAGTACTCGATCTGCAGGTCGCTGATCGGGTGCACGGCGGCCGCCCGGCGCAGCGTCTCGGCGCCCACCTCGGACAGGCCGATGTGTCGCACGTACCCCGCCTTCACCAGCTCGGCGACGGCGCCGACGGTCTCCTCGATCGGCACCGCCGGGTCGAGCCGGGCCGGGCGGTAGACGTCGACGTAGTCGGTGCGCAGCCGGCGCAGGGTGTACGCCAGGGACGCCTTGGTGTGGGCCGGGCTGCCGTCGAAGCCGAGCCAGCTGTTGTCCGGCCCGCGCAGGGCGCCGTACTTGACGCTGATCTCGACCGAGGCGCGGTCGCGGCCGCGCAGCGCCTCGTGCAGCAGCAGCTCGTTGTGGCCCATGCCGTAGAAGTCGCCGGTGTCGAGCAGGGTGACGCCCGCGTCGAGCGCGGCGTGCACGGTGGCGATCGACTCCGCCTCGTCGGCCGGGCCGTACAGGTCGGACATGCCCATCAGGCCGAGGCCGAGCGCCGAGGTCTCCGGGCCGGCCGTGCCGAGGGTGGTGCGCGCGGTGGTGCCGGACGCGGTGCGGGGAGTGGTGCTGGTCACAGTGGGCTCCCGTGAAGTCGGAGTGCTGACGCCCTCAACCATGGCATGGCGGATGACAGATTTCAATATCTGTCATTCCAAGGGGTGGTGCGGCCGTGGGGAGGGGGAGGGGCCGGGACTGGTACCAAAGGCTGATCCGACGTCACTCATCCGGCGTGCTCGGGCCGGGCGCGAGCGGCGCCGTGCTGCCGAACCACGGGCGACGCGCGATGGTGGGAACAGGGCGTGATCGGCCGAGCGCGCCCCGCACTACGCGCCAGGCCCCGGGCATCGCGCGCGCCCCCGACGACACCGTCCGCCGGGTGCGCGCCCCCCGGTCGGGCGGGGGCACGCGGTGGGCGGGCCACCTCGCAGGGAAGCGAACGAATCTTCTAGGCTCCCCTCCAGGCCCCCGCAACCGGTGTCCGGCGGCACCGCGCGCGGCCGACGTCCACGGGCCCCGGGCCGAGCCGGGGTCACCGGACCGAGCGAGGAGGACGCAGTGTCGCCCAGCACGAGGTCGCTTCACCCGGCGTTGCCCACCCCGACACCGCGCCGCCACACGGGCGCCCGTCATCCGCTCGAACGGCGCACCGGGGGCGCGCGATGAGTGCCCATACCGTCGCGCCCGCCTCCGCAGGACCGGCCGCCACCGCCACCACCGGCGCCGCCGGAACCGCCGCGGGCCAACGCACCGCCCCCGACGCCTCGCCCGAGGGCGACCATCCCACCGCGGCCGCCGGACCCCGCCCCGCCCCGTCGGCCGCCCCCACCCCGAGCGTGAAGACCGCCGCTCCCGCGCCCGGCGCGAAGCCGAAGGCCGCCACCGCGCCGCCCACCGTGAAGGCCGGCACCGCGCCGCCCACCGTCAAGGCCGGCACCGCGCCGCCCACCGTGAAGGCCGGCACCGCCGCGCCGAGCGTGAAGACCGCCGCTCCAGCGCCCACCCTGAAGTCCACGGCCCCCGCGTCCGGCGCCAGGGCCACCGCCACCGCCACCGCCGCGCACGTCAAGGCGGCCACCGTGACCGCCCGGGCGAGCGTGACCGCCCGCACCGCCCCGGCCGCCGGCCCCACCGCACAGGCCCCCGCCGCCCCCGCCGCCGCCCCCGCCGCCCCGGCCGAGTCGGCCGCGACCGCGACCGCCGCGACCGCCGCGCTGCCCGGCGTACCGCAGGCGCTCACCGCCCGGGCCCGCACCCTGGCCGGCGCGGTCCGGCGCCGCTGCGCCGAACTGGCCCGGATGGAGTCCCCGTCCGGCGACGCCCGGCGGCTGGACGCCCTCGCCGAGGAGCTCACCGCGGGCTTCACCGCCACCGGCGCCACCGCCCGCCGCGAACCCGGCCCGGCCGGCGACCACCTGGTGCTCGAATGGCCCGGCGAGCGCGAGGACCTCGGGCACCTGCTGGTGGTCGGCCACCACGACACCGTGTGGCCGGTCGGCACCCTCGCCGACTGGCCGGTCGAGGAGCGCGACGGCCTGCTCAGCGGCCCCGGCGTGCTCGACATGAAGGGCGGGCTGGCCCTGCTGGAGGGCGCGTTCGCGTTGCTCGCCGACCTGGGCCAGCGCCCGCACCGCCCGGTGCGGCTGGTCGTGGTCGCCGACGAGGAGATCGGCAGCCCCAGCGGCCGCCGGGTCTTCGAACGTCAGCTCCCCGGCGCCGCCGCCGTCCTCGGCCTCGAACCCGGCCACCCCGACGGCCGGCTGAAGACCGCCCGGCGCGGCTCCACCCGGGTCCGGCTGACCGTCACCGGCCGCGAGGCGCACGCCGGCAACGACGCCGCGCACGGCGTCTCCGCGGTGGACGAGCTGGTCGACCAGCTGGTCGCCGTCCGCGGCCTGGCCCAGCCCGGCGCCGAACTCAACACCGGCCGGATCACCGGCGGCACCCGGGCCAACGTCATCGCCGGCCGGGCCGAGGCCGAGCTCGGCTGGCGCTTCGCCACCGCCGAGGCCCAGCGCCGCACCCTGGACACGCTCGCCCACCTCACCGCGCTGCGCCCCGGCGCCAAGGTCCGCGCCGAGGTGCTCTCCAGCCGCCCCGCCTGGCCCGAGTGCAGCGGCAACCCGCTGCTGCGGCACGTCCGCTCGCTCGCCGCGGTGCTCGGCCAGCAGCTCGACGGCGCCCCGGCCGGCGGCGCGGGCGACACCAACCTGGCCGGTGCCCGCGGCCTGCCCACGCTGGACGGCCTCGGCGCCGTCGGGGCCGGCCCGCACGCCCGCCACGAACACCTCCGGATCGACCAGCTCGCTCCCCGGATCGCCCTGCTCACCGCCCTGCTCGCGGTCCCGCTGCCGCGCCTGCGCGACCGCACCTGACCGCCTGCCCGCCGGGCGGGGCGACCCCGTCCGGCGGGCGACTCGCCGCCGATCCTTGTCAGGGGGTGGCCTCCGGCTACACAATGGAACCGACCGAACGGACGGTCGGGAGGTGGGTGGACAGTGACGGCGACGGAGCCGGGCGAGCGGGCCCTGGAGGGCCACTTCGAGGCGGTGGTCGCCGCCGACCAGCGGATCGAGCCGCGGGACTGGATGCCGGAGGCGTACCGCGCGACGCTGGTGCGGCAGATCGCCCAGCACGCCCACTCGGAGATCATCGGCATGCAGCCGGAGGGCAACTGGCTGACCCGGGCGCCCTCGCTGCGCCGCAAGGCGATCCTGCTGGCCAAGGCGCAGGACGAGGCCGGCCACGGCCTGTACCTGTACGCGGCCGCCGAGACGCTGGGCGTCGACCGCGCCGAGCTGACCGAGAAGCTGATCGACGGCCGGCAGAAGTACTCCTCGATCTTCAACTACCCGACGCTGACCTTCGCCGACGTCGGCGTGATCGGCTGGCTGGTGGACGGCGCGGCGATCTGCAACCAGGTGCCGCTCTGCCGCTGCAGCTACGGCCCCTACGCCCGGGCGATGGTGCGGGTCTGCAAGGAGGAGTCCTTCCACCAGCGGCAGGGCTACGAGCTGCTGATGACGATGATGCGCGGCACCGAGGCGCAGCGCGCGATGGTGCAGGACGCGGTGGACCGCTGGTGGTGGCCGTCGCTGATGATGTTCGGCCCGCCGGACGGCGACTCGCCGAACTCCGAGCGCTCCATGGCGTGGCGGATCAAGCGCCACACCAACGACGAGCTGCGCCAGCGCTTCGTCGACATGACCGTGCCGCAGGCCCAGCACCTGGGCGTCACCCTGCCGGACCCGGCCCTGGCGTGGAACGAGGAGCGCGGCGGCTGGGACTTCGGCGAGCCGGACTGGTCCGAGCTCAAGCAGGTGATCAAGGGCAACGGGCCGTGCAACGCGCAGCGCGTCGAGCGTCGCCGGGCCGCCCACGAGGACGGCGCCTGGGTCCGCGAGGCGGCCCTGGCGTACGCGAGCAAGAGGAGTGCGCAGTGAGCGAGTCCAAGGCCGGCTGGCCGCTGTACGAGGTGTTCGTGCGTCCGCGCCGCGGGCTGAACCACGTCCACGTGGGTTCGCTGCACGCCGCCGACGACCGGATGGCGCTGCTGAACGCCCGCGACCTGTACACCCGGCGCAACGAGGGCGTCAGCCTGTGGGTGGTCCGCTCCGACGCGATCACCGCCTCCGCGCCCGACGAGCGCGACCCGTTCTTCGCGCCCAGCGGCGACAAGGTGTACCGCCACCCGACCTTCTACGACATCCCCGAGGATGTCCCGCACATCTGACGACGGGGACCACACGATGACCGACGACCACGTCTACCTCTCCCTCTCCGAGGCGGGCGCCGAGCCGGAGGGCGAGGCCCGCTGGGCCTACGGCACCGGGTTCACCGACCCGCTGCTCGGCGTCGACACCGCCCTGCCGGCGGGTGTGGACGGCGAGGACCTCGCCGCGTACTGCCGGATGCTCGGCGACGACGCCCTGGTGCTCGCCCAGCGGCTGATCGAGTGGGTCACCCGCGCGCCCGAGCTGGAGGAGGAGGTGGCGCTCGCCAACCTCGGCCTCGACCTGCTCGGCCAGGCCCGCCACCTGCTCACCCGTTCGGGCCAGGCGGACGGCAGCGGCCGCACCGAGGACGACCTCGCGTACCTGCGCGAGGACCACGAGTTCCGCAACGTCCGGCTGGTCGAGCTGGAGAACGGCGACTTCGCCGAGTGCGTGGCCCGGCTGCTGCTCTTCGCCACCGCCCGGCACGCGCTCTACCTCCGGCTCGCCGACCACCCGGACCGGGTGCTCGCCGCGATCGCCGCGCGCGGCGTCAAGGAGCTGGCGTACCACCGCGAGTACGCCGAGTCCTGGGTGCTGCGGCTCGGCGACGGCACCGCGTACTCGCACCGGCGGATGCAGGACGCGCTGGACGCGCTCTGGCCCTGGCTGGACGAGCTGTTCACCCCGCACGAGGTCGAACTGCGGCTCGGCGTCGACCCGTCCGAGCTCCGCGAGCCGGTGCTCGCCGCACTCGGCGCCGTCGTCACCGAGGCCACCCTGACCGTGCCCGAGGCCCAGCCGCGCGCCTACGTCAACGGCCGGGCCGGACGGCACGGCGTGCACACCGAGGCGCTCGGCCCGATGCTCGCCGAGCTCCAGGTGGTGGCCCGGGCCCACCCGGGGGCGACGTGGTGAGCGTGCTGAGCCGAAACCGGGCCTGGGAGGTCGCGGCCGCCGTGCCCGACCCCGAACTGCCCATGCTCACCCTCGCCGACCTCGGCATCCTCGCCGAGGTCAGCGAGCAGGACGGCGCGGTGACCGCCTGGATCACCCCCACCTACTCCGGCTGCCCGGCCGTCGCCGAGATGGCCGCCGACGTCGACGCCCGGCTGCGCGCCGCCGGCTACCACGAGGTCGCCGTCCGGCTGCGGCTCGACCCGCCGTGGTCCACCGACCTGATCAGCGCCGAGGGCCGGCGCAAGCTCGCCGAGGCCGGCATCGCACCGCCGACCGCCGGCACCGCACCGCCGGCCGCCGGCGGACTGCTCCGGCTCGGGCCCACCCGGCGGGTGGTGACCTGCCCGCAGTGCGGGTCCCAGGACACCGAGGAGCTGTCCCGCTTCGGCTCCACCGCCTGCAAGTCGCTCTGGCGCTGCCGCAGTTGCCGCGAACCCTTCGACCGGATCAAGGAGATCTGATGGCCGTCCGCCGACCGACGTTCCACGAGCTGCGGATCGCGGCCCTGGAGCCGCTGTGCGAGGACGCCGTCGCCGTCACCTTCGCCGTCCCCGACGCCCTCGCCGAGGACTTCGCCTTCCTCCCCGGCCAGACCCTCACCCTGCGGCGGATCGTCGACGACGCCGACGAGCGCCGCTCGTACTCGCTCTGCTCACCGGTCGGCGGGCCGCTGCGGATCGCCGTCCGCGAGGTGCCCGGCGGGCTGTTCTCGCGCTGGCTGGTGCGCGACGCCCAGGTCGGCGAGAGCATCGAAGTCCTGCCGCCCTCCGGCCTGTTCAGCCCCTCGCTGGACACCCCGGCCTCGCACGTGCTGATCGCCGCGGGCTCCGGCATCACCCCGATGCTCTCCATTGCCGGATCCGTCCTCGACGCCCACCCCTCGTCGCGGGTCGCCCTGCTGTACGGCAACCGGCGCAGCGACACCGTGATGTTCGCCGACGAGCTCGCCGACCTGAAGGACCGCCACCTCGACCGGTTCCAGCTCGTCCACGTGCTCTCCCGGGAGAGCCGCGACGCCGAACTGCTCAGCGGCCGCCTCGACCCGGACCGGCTCAAGGCCCTGCTCGCCGACCTCGTCGGGGTCGACGGCAGCGACCACTACTGGCTCTGCGGCCCCTACGGCATGGTCACCGGCGCCCGCGAGGTCCTCACCGAACTGGGCGTACCCGCCGAGCGGGTGCACCAGGAACTCTTCCACGCCGAGGACGAACCGGTCGCCGAACGGGTCGAGGCCGAAGTGGACGGCGAGGCCAGCGAGGTCACCGTCGTCCTCGACGGCCGGGCCAGCACCCTCAGCCTGCCCCGCGACCGCTCCATCCTGGACGGCGCCCAGCGCTCCCGCCCCGACCTGCCGTTCGCCTGCAAGGGCGGCGTCTGCGGCACCTGCCGCGCCCTGGTCTGCGACGGCGAGGTCGAGATGCGCCGCAACTTCGCCTTGGAGGAGAAGGAACTCGCCGCCGGCTACGTCCTCACCTGCCAGGCCCGCCCCCTCACCGACAAGGTCACCGTCGACTACGACCGCTAGGTCTTTCCTACGGCGGGGGGATCGGGCCGGGGGCCGGGGCGGAGGTGGGGTGCCAGGTGCTGCCGTCGGGCAGGTTCTGGCGCCCGCCGAGCAGGTAGTCGATGCCGTCCTCGAACTCGATCTCCCACCCGCCGTCGGCGAGGGCCTGCCGGAACGCCGCCTTGACGGTGTCGCTCAGCGGGTACACGCCGGCCAGCAGCCACTCGTCCGGGCCCCGGTCGAAGAGGTGCCGGACCAGCAGGACGTGCTCGCGGTCGAGCGTCGATTCGGTGTGCAACTCCTCGCCGCGCCAGCCCTCCAGCTCCCAGAGCACGTTCCGGCCGTCGGCGAACGGATAGTCGTCGATCATGGCGTCGAGCCTACTGGTCGGACCCCGGCCGGAACCGACTCGGCCGGGGCGGCGGCGGTCCGCGGGTCGCCGAGGAGTTCGACGATCGCGTCGACCGGCAGCTCCTGGTCGCCCCGGGCGACGCCGCGCTCGGTCAGCCGTCGACTACGACCGCCGAGCCGCCGGATAGGCTCCGCGCATGATCGACGGGACGCGCTGGACCGGGATACGCGAGCGCTGGCTGCCGTTCGCTCCGCGACGGGGCTTCTGGCGCCCGCGGCCCTGGCTCGCGCAGCCGCTCACCGAGCGGCAGGTGGCCGCGGCCGAGGCGGAGCACGGCATCCGGCTGCCCGCCGACTACCGGTCCTTCCTGCTGGAGGTCGCGGCCGGCGGCCCGGGCCTCGCCACCCTCCAGGAGACCCCGAGGGGGTGGCGCTGGTACGGCCCCGGGATCTCCACCGACGTGAGCACGTTGGCGAAGCCCTTCCCGCTCCCCGACAGCTGCTCGCCGGAGCTGCGCGACGTGCTCGCCCGCGAGCCCGGATCGCCGAACTGTCCGCCCGAACTGTGGCTCTCCGAGGACGAGTTCGAGCGCGCCTTCGTCAATGCGTTCGATGACGAACTGGGGTCCGGTGTCATCGAGCTGGCCGCCTACGGCCACGGCCCGATGCCGGTGCTGCTGGTGGTCACCGGGCCCGAGCGCGGCACGATGTGGGCCGACCGGCGCGGCATCCACTGCGACGTGGTGCCGCTGCGCAACGAGAAGGGGCAGCAGATCGGCTTCGCCGAGTGGTTCAGGGAGCGGCTGCGGTGCGGGGAGAACCGAGCCCCTCAGACTCCGAGCTGGGAAGCCTCCGCGGGGACGCCGAAGGTCTGGGCGCCGGGCCCGGTCCGAGCGCCCAGCAGTTCGACGATCTCGTTGACGGCGGCGCGGCCGGCTCGGTTGGCGCCGACGGTGGAGGCGGAGGGGCCGTAGCCGACCAGGTGGATGCGGGGGTCGGCGGTGGCGCGGGTGCCGTCCACCCGGATGCCGCCGCCGGGTTCGCGCAGGCCCAGCGGGGCGAGGTGGGTCGTCTCGGCGCGGAAGCCGGTCGCCCAGACGATCGCGTCGACCGGCAGCTCCTGGTCGCCCCAGGCGACGCCGTGCTCGGTCAGCCGGTCGAACACGGGCCGCCGCTGCAGCACCCCGAGCTGCTCCGCGCGCCGGTACGCGACGCTCGGACCGAGCCCGGTCACGCTCACCACGCTGCGCACCGGCAGCCCCTGCCGGACCCGCTTCTCCACCTCGGCGACCACCGCGCGCCCGTACTCGGGAGTGAACGGCCCCTCGTGGAAGACGGGTTCGCTGCGGGTGACCCACACCGTCTCGGCGACGCCGCCGAGTTCGGAGAGCACCTGGATCGCCGACGCCCCGCCGCCGACCACCACCACGCGCTGTCCGGCGAAGGACTCCGGCCCCCGGTAGTCGGCGTAGTGCAGCTGCCGCCCGGCGAAGTGCCCCGGGTAGTGCGGGAGGAAGGGCCTGCTCCAGGTCCCGGTGGCGTTGATCAGGGCGCGGGCCGTCCACCGGCCGGCGTCGGTGTCCACCAGCAGCCGCCCGTCGGGCAGTGACCGCACCGCCCGGACCCGGACCGGCCGGACCACCGGCAGGGCGTGCTTCGCCTCGTACGCGGCGAAGTACCCGGGCACCACCTCGCGGGCGGGCGCCTGCGGGTCGGTCGGCGGCAGCTCGAAGTCCGGCAGGTCGTGGAAGCCGTGCACGGTCGCCATCCGCAGGGACGGCGAGCGGTGCGCCCACGCGCCGCCGGGCGTCGCGTCGGCGTCCAGCACCACGTAGCCGGTGTACGGCGCGAAGCCGCGCCGTCGCAGGTGGTACGCGGCCGACAGGCCGGCCTGGCCGGCGCCGATCACCACCACGTCCACCGGACGGGGCGCGGAACCTTCTGTTGCACCGTAAACAGTCACGGTGGTGAAACATCGCGGCCGGGTCGGCTGTTCCCGGGCAGCCGCCCGGGTCAGTGCCCCAGGGCCGCCTGCACGGCGCGGACCAGCCGCTCCGGGCCGTCCGGCAGGTGGGTGAGGAACAGGCGCGGCTCGGTCAGCTCCAGCTCGATCAGCACCGGCGAACCGTCCTCGGTGCGCACCAGGTCCACCCGGGCGTACAGCAGCTCCGCCCGCTCCGGCACGGCGGCCAGCACCTGTTCGGCCACCGCCAGCTGGTCGGCGTCCGGCTCGCGCACCGCGTCCTCGAACCCGACCTCGCCGGAGAGCATCGGCCGCCGCCGGATCGCGTGGCTGAACCGCCCGCCCAGGAACAGCAGCGAGGTCTCGCCCTCCCGCTCCACCATCGGCAGGTACGGCTGCACCATCGCGGTGCGGCCCGCAGCCGTCAGCGTCCGGACGTGCGCGAGCGCCTCGGCGCGGTCCGTGGTGCGCACGGTGTCCCGTGCGCCCGAGGAGACGGTCGGCTTCACCACCAGCTCCGGCCACGGCGCGAAGCCCTCACCGGCGCCCCCGCCGATCTCGTCGCCGGGCGCCGCCCAGGCGGTCGGCACCACCGGCACGCCCGCCTCGGCGAGCGCCCGCAGGTACGTCTTGTCGGTGTTGCGCTCCAGCACCGGCACCGGATTGGCCAGCCGGGTCACCGCGGCGACCTTCTCCGCCCACGCCAGGAACGCGGGCCGGTCGAGGATGTAGTCCCACGGGCTGCGCACCACCACGAGCGCGAACCGGCCCCAGTCGACCGACCCGTCCCGCCAGTCGACCGCCTCCGCCGGCACCCCGAGCCGCTCGAACGCGGCCAGCACCGCCGACAGCTCGGGATCCTCGATCAGCCCACTGGTCACGTAGGCCACGGGCAGGGTGCTGCTGGTCACGGAGTCTCCCGAACGCTGGTCACTTGATCACCAGCTGCCGACCCTCCTTCCCGACCCGCGCCCGTGTCAACCGGTTTCCGCAGGTCGGGAGGGGTCGGGGGGTCAGCCGACCGGGGAGATCACCGCGGCGGTGCCGTAGGCGCAGATCTCCGTCCCCAGGTCGGCCGCCTCCGTCACGTCGAACCGCATCATCAGGACCGCGTTGCCGCCGCGCGCCCGGGTCTGCTCGACCAGCCGCTCCATCGCCTGGTTGCGGCTCTCGACCAGGGTCTTGGTCAGGCCCTTGAGCTCACCGCCCATCAGGGACTTGAAACCGGCACCGATCTGCGAGCCGATGTGCCGGCTGCGCACGGTCAGGCCGAAGACCTCGCCGATCACCCGGTCGACCCGGTGGCCCGGCACGTCGTTGGTGGTCACCACCAGGACACTGTCCGACGGGCGCTGCCCGCCGCCGTACTCGTCGATGTTGCTCATTCCCCCACCCTGCGGGACGGCGGGTGGTTCGGAGCGCCCGACGCGCCGGGCGGGGCGGCGCGCCGCCCGGGCCGACCACAGCTCAGTCCGCCGGTCAGTGGACTCGCCGTGCCGCGTTCTGCAAACCTTGTCGCATGGGCGAGCGAAGCGATCATCCGCAGGGGCCGGGCGCCACCGAGAACTCCGGTGCGCAGGAGATCGAGGCGACCGTGGTGCTCGGCATCCGGATCACCGACTGGCCGGCGCTGCGCGCAGCCGCCCGCGCCGCCGTCGAGGACCTCGACTTCGCCGGGATCGACCCGGCCGGGCAGCGCGAGGAACTCCTGCGCGAGGTCTCCG
The DNA here is from genome assembly GCF_043200835.1 of Kitasatospora sp. NPDC048365. Classification (NCBI taxonomy): domain Bacteria; kingdom Bacillati; phylum Actinomycetota; class Actinomycetes; order Kitasatosporales; family Streptomycetaceae; genus Kitasatospora; species Kitasatospora sp. NPDC048365. The sequence continues at coordinate 297,038 of NZ_JBICYJ010000002.1, read as the reverse complement.
AGGACCCCAACGCGGCACTCGGGGCCCTCCTCCACCCCGATCGGCTGGTCGCCGCCATCCCCGGCATCGAGGCGCTCGGCGGCACCCTGGAGATCAGCGTCACCGACGACTTCGCCCCCGACTTCGCGGAACTCTTCCCGCTGGAGAGCGAGGACGGCGACAGCGGCGACTGGACCCTCACCCCGCGCACCGCCTGCCTGCTGCACACCCAGCTGATCGGCCTCGCCGACGCCGCCTACGACGACCTGGAAGAACACGGCGACGACCCCGTCACCGACGAGGACGAGGGCGACTGGACCGTCTTCGGGCGGCTCCCCGCCCGCACCTGGCACCTCCACCGGGGCTGGCGCCGCGCCCTCGCCCGTACCTTCGACGACCTCGCCGACGACCTCGCCCTCGGCGAATGGCCGCTGCCCCGCTGCCTCGCCGAGGAGATCGCGCTGCGCCTCGCGCTCAGCGACGCCCGCGCCCTGCTCGGCGCCCAGCCCGAGTCCGTCGCCGACATGATGGGCGACCTGCCCGCCGACCTGTACGACTACGACTGGGACGGCTGCGCCGACGAACTCTTCGGCGTCTTCGGCCCCGACGACGGCGACCCCGACCTCAGTACCGCCCAGCGGACCGAGGCGCTGCTCGCCGCGACCCACCCCGAGGGCTGGTTCCTGCCGTACGAGGACGCGGAGGAGCGGGACACCGGGCGCGGCTACCGGCGCTGAGCCACCGGGAGGGCCGGGAGGGCCGGCAGGGGCGGAGCTGGCATGCTGGTGGGGTGAGTTCACCGTTCGATGACCCGGCCGCCGCCCCCGCCCCCGACTCGCGCGACGCCAAGGAGCAGTACGTGCTCCCGCTGGTCGTCCGGCTGGAGCGGACCGACCCGCCCGCCCGCACCGACGCGCTGGAGACCTCGGCGCGGGCCGTCCTGACGCTGCTCGCGGACCCCCGGGTCACCGACGACGGCGGCGAGTGGGCCGAGCGGGTCGACGCCTGGGAGGACGCCCGGATCCGGAAGGTCGTCCGGCGGGCCCGCGGCGGCGAGTGGCGCAAGGCCGGCGAGCTGCCCGGCATCACCGTGGCCGGGGAGGGCGCGGAGGTCCGGGTGTTCCCACCGGTGCCGCTGGACGGGTGGCCCAAGGAGCTCGCCAAGCTGCAGGTGTCCGGCACCGACCTGGACGACCCGGCGGAACCCGGCCCGGTCCCGGACGGGACGCCGGTGCTGTGGCTCAACCCGGAGGTCGGGATGAGCGCCGGCAAGGCGATGGCGCAGACCGGGCACGCGGCGCAGCTCGCCTGGTGGCGGCTGGACGGGGCGCAGCGCAAGGAGTGGGCGGAGAGCGGCTTCGCGCTCGCCGTCCGCACCGCGACGGCCGAGGCCTGGGCGGAACTGACGGCGAGCGGGTTGCCGCTCGTCCGCGACGCGGGCTTCACCGAGATCGCCCCGGGCAGTTGCACGGTCGTCGCCGACCACCCGGCGCTCCGGTGACCACGCCCTAGCTGTCCTTGTGCCGGAGGACGCGCAGTCCGCCGTAGGCGGCGAGGGCGGTCCAGCACAGCATCACCAGGAGCCCGGTGGTGTGGCCGATCGGGATGTCGGGGTTCTCGCCGAGGCGCAGGGCGTGGAGCCCGGCGCGGTCGGGGAGGATCCAGGCGACTTCCCGCAGGCCCGGCAGGGCGCTGAGGATCGTGGTGCCGAGGAAGAGCATCGGCGTGAGCAGTCCCATCGCGGCGGTGAGGTTGCGCAGCATGGTGGTGAGGCCGAGGCAGAGGACCACCAGCAGCGGGTGGTAGAGGACGCCGGCGACGAGGGCGCGGACGGCGCCGGGGCGGCCGAGGTCGAGTCCGACGGTGCCGGCGGTGGCGAGGGCGGAGCCGGCGACGGTGACCAGGCCGACGGCGAGGCCGAGGCCGGCGCCGATCAGGAGCTTGCCGCGGTAGAACCGGGTGCGGTCGGGGACGGCGGTGAGCGAGGTGCGGACGGTGCCGGTGGCGTACTCCTGGCCGATCAGCAGGATGCCGAGGCAGGCGACCGCGACCTGGCCGAAGTTGAGGCCGTAGTAGAGGCCCACCATCGGGTCCTCGGTGAGCGAGGTGTCGACCTTGCCGTAGGCGATCTGGACGGCGGTGGTGATGCCGACGCTGAGGACGGCGGCGAGCAGCGGAGTGGTCCAGAGCGGGCGCAGGGTGGTGACCTTGACCCACTCGGCGCGCAGGGGGTGGGTGGTGGCGGTCATGCCGTCACCGCCCGGTACTCGACGGCGTCCGCGGTCATGCGCATGAAAGCGTCCTCCAGGGAGTCGTGCCGGACGGAGAGTTCGACGAGGGTGACCCGGTGCGCGGCGGCGAGGGCGCCGAGCGCCTCGGGGTCGGTGTCGGCGACGTCGTAGGCGCCGCCGGCGACGGGTTCGGCGGTGAGGCCGTTGGCGCGCAGGAGCTCGGCGAGGGCGGCCGGGTCGATCGCCCGGACGCGGACCCGGCGGCGGCCGTGGCTGTGCAGGAAGTCCTCGGTGCTGGTGTCGGCGAGCAGCCGGCCGCGGCCGATGACCACCAATTGGTCGGCGGTCTGCGCCATCTCGCCCATCAGGTGGGAGGAGATGAGCACGGCCCGGCCCTCGGAGGCGAGGCCGCGCAGCAGGGTGCGGATCCACCGGATGCCCTCGGGGTCGAGGCCGTTGACCGGCTCGTCGAGCAGCAGGGCGGCCGGGTCGCCGAGCAGGGCGGCGGCGAGGCCCAGGCGTTGGCGCATGCCGAGGGAGAAGCGGCGGATCCGCCGGCCGGCGGCGTCGGCGAGGCCGACCTGGGCGAGGACCTCGTCGACCCGGCGGGCGGAGAGACCGTTGCTCGCGGCGAGCCAGCGCAGGTGGCCGCGGGCGGTGCGGCCGCCGTGCACCGCGTCGGCGTCCAGCAGGGCGCCCACCCGGCGCAGCGGGTCGGCGAGTTCGGCGTACGGGCGGCCGTCGATCAGGGCCTCGCCGGAGGTCGGCCGGTCCAGGCCGAGCAGCAGGCGCAGGGTGGTGGACTTCCCGGCGCCGTTCGGGCCGAGGAAGCCGGTCACCCGGCCGGGTTCGACCCGGAAGTCGAGCCGGTCGACGACGGTGGCCCCGCCGTACGTCTTGGTGAGCGAGCGGACCTCGATCACGGGCTGCCTCCCCTGGTTGCGGTTGATGCCCCGAGTCAACCCGGCGGGGCGGGTCCGGCGGATCCCGCCGGGGAGTGGACCGGCTCCCTCCCGGGAGGGAGCCGCCGGCGGAGGGGCCGCTGGCAGGATGGGGGGATGCCCGTGATCTTCGCCTCGCTGTTCCGCCCGGTCACCTACTCGCGCTGGCTGCACCTGTTGATCGGTTGGGTCTTCGCCGGGGTGGTGTTGCTGGTCTACCCCGGGACGGAGGGGTTGTCCGTCGTTCGGGTGGTGGTGCTCAGCGCGGCGGTGGACTCGGTCCTGTTGACCGCGGTCGCGATGATCCCGGCGATGCGCCGGGCGGAGGGCGTGCAGGCGCGGCTCCTGCTGGTGCCGGAGCGGGAGGAGTCGATCGGTGCGGCGCCGTCGGCGAGTTGGCGGGACCGGGCGCGGACCGCGCTGTGGCTGATCGCCCGGGTCGGGCTCGGCTTCGCGGTGGGGATGTCGACGGTCGGCGTGCTGACCTTCGGCGCGTCGCTGGTGCGGCCGTCGGTGGGTACGGGCGCGCTGCTGCTGCCGGTGCTGGCGTTCGCCCTGTTGTGGCTGGTCGTCTTCGCGGGGCGGCTGCAACTGTGGCTGGCACAGAAGCTGTTGGGCCCGTCGGCGGCGGAGCGGCTGGCCGAGGCCGAGCTGCGCGCCGAGCGGCTGCTCGAACGCAACCGGCTGGCCCGGGAGTTGCACGACTCGATCGGCCACGCGCTGACCGTGACGGTGCTGCAGGCGGGCGCGGCCCGGGAGGTCGCCGATCCGGCGTTCCGGGAGCGGGCGCTGGAGGCGATCGAGACGGTCGGGCGGCGGGCGATGGAGGACCTGGAACGGATGCTGGTCCTGCTGCGCGAAGCGCCGGACGCGGTGCCCGCCGAACAGCCGGGCATCGACCGGGTCGGGGAACTCCTCGAAGGGGCGCGGGCGGCGGGCAGCCCGATCGAGGCCGACGTGGCGGTACGCGGCGCCGAGTTGCCCGGCGTGCTGTCGCGGGAGGCGTACCGGATCGTCCAGGAGGGCGTCACCAACGCGCTCAAGCACGCGCCCGGCGCGCCGATCCGGGTACGCGCCCGGGTGGAGGACGAGACGCTGGTGCTGAGCTGCCGCAACGTGCTGGTCGGCGGCGGCCGCAAGGGCGGCGGGAAGGGCCTGCGCGGGATCCGGGAGCGGGCGGTGCTGCTCGGCGGTGACGCGACGAGTGAAGCGGTCGACGGGGAGTGGGTGCTGCGGGTGCGGCTGCCGGTACGGTTGGCCGGATGACGATGATCAAGGTTCTGCTGGTCGACGACGAGGAACTGGTCCGAGCCGGGCTGCGGGCGGTGCTGGAGGCCCAGGACGGCATCACCGTGGTCGGCGAGGCCGGCGACGGCGCGGACGTCCCCGCGATGGTCCGGTCGACGGAACCCGACGTGGTGCTGATGGACGTCCGGATGCCCGGCGTCGACGGGCTCACCGCGACCCGGTCGCTGGTCGCGGGCGGCGGCCCCGGCGGCGGACCCGCGCCGAAGGTGCTGGTGGTCACCACCTTCGAGAACGACGACTACGTGTACGAGGCGCTGCGGGCCGGCGCGGACGGGTTCCTGCTCAAGCGGACCCGGCCGGCGGAGATCGTCCAGGCGGTCAGGACCGTCGTGGCGGGGGAGTCGCTGCTGTTCCCGGCCGCGATCCGGCAGCTGGCCGGCGGCCGGGCCGACCGGGCGGCCGCCGAGGCGATGGTCCGGGCCGCACTCACCGCCCGGGAGGCGGAAGTGCTCCGGCTGATGGCCCGCGGCCTGTCCAACGCCGAGATCGGGGAACAGCTGTACCTCGGCGTGCAGACGGTCAAGACCCACGTCAGCAGCGTGCTCGGCAAACTCGGCGCCCGCGACCGCACCCAGGCGGTCATCGCGGCGTACGAGTCCGGCTTCGTCGACGCGAGGGGCTGAGCTCAGGCCGGGTAGGCGTGGGTCTGGGCGGCCTTCACGGCGGCCCACACCTCGGTGCCCGGCGCGAGGTCGAGCTCGGCGGCCGCGGCGGGGGTGAGGTCGGCCAGCAGCGGGACGTCCCCGGTGAGGTCCACGCGGACCTGGTCGCCGTGCAGGTCGAGGCCGGCGACGGTGAGCCGCCAGACGTTGCGGGCGCTCGACTCGGGGCGGCCGCGGTGCAGCGTCACCGCGGCGGGCGGGAACGCCACGAACGCCTCGCCGGTCAGCTCCTCCGTGGTGAACAGCTCCTGGCCGTCCGGCAGTTCGACGCGATGGCCGGCGGCGGTCCCGCGGTACAGGTTGAGACCGACGAGACGGGCGATGTAGTCGGTGCGCGGCCGCCGGGAGATCTCCGCGGGAGCGCCCGCCTGGACCACCCGGCCCTCCTCGATCACCACCAGCCGGTCGGCCAGCACCATCGCGTCCAGCGGGTCGTGGGTGACCAGCACCGCCATCGCCTCGAACTCGGCGAGGTGACGGCGCAGCCCCGCCCGGACCTCCAGCCGGGTCCGGGCGTCGAGCGCGGCGAGCGGCTCGTCCAGCAGCAGCAGCCGCGGGCGGACCGCGAGCGCGCGGGCCAGCGCCACGCGCTGCGCCTGGCCGCCGGACAGCGCGGACGGGCGGGCGCCGGCCCGGTCGGTGAGACCCATCCGCTCCAGCCACGGCAGGGCGAGCGCGCGGGCCTCGCGACGGCGGTGGCCCCGGCAGCGCAGGCCGAAGGCGATGTTGTCGAGCGCGGACAGGTGCGGGAAGAGCAGGTAGTCCTGGAAGACGACGCCGACGGGACGGTGCTCGGCGGGCGTGTGCACGCCCGCCGCCGGGTCCTCCAGGGTGGCGTCGTCCAGCCGCAGGTGCCCGCCGGTCAGCGGCAACAGCCCGGCGAGCGCCCGCAACGCCGTCGACTTCCCGGCCCCGTTCGGCCCGAGCAGCGCGACCACCTCCCCGGCCCGCGCACTCAGCGGCAGGTCCAGGTGGAACCCCTCACGGGACACTTGCAGATGAGCATCAAGCATGGACAGAGGCTTTCCGACGACGGGACGCACAACGACAGGGGCTCGGGGAACTGCGAGGCCGACCACGGGATCGGGTACCCATGTGCGCGGGGCCGACCACGGGCGTGGCTACGGACCTCGTGTGCCCCATCAACCGGTCCAGCGGCCGCGGAGGGTGGCGAGGACGGTGATGGAGACGGCGAGCAGGACGAGGCTGAGGGCGATCGCGGCCTCGGGTTCGGACTCCATGGCGAGGTAGACGGCGAGCGGCATGGTCTGGGTGCGTCCGGGGAAGTTGCCGGCGAAGGTGATCGTCGCGCCGAACTCGCCGAGCGCGCGGGCCCAGGCGAGGACCGCACCGGCGCCGATGCCGGGGGCGACCAGCGGGAGGGTGACCCGCCGGAACGCGGTGAGGCGGCTCGCGCCGAGGGTGGCGGCGGCCTCCTCGTAGCGGGGGTCGGCGGCACGCAGCGCGCCCTCGACGCTGATCACCAGGAACGGCATGGCGACGAACGCCTCGGCGACGACCACGCCCGCCGTGGTGAACGGCAGGGTGAGGCCGAACGCGGAGTCCAGCCACCGTCCGACGATGCCGTTGCGGCCGAGGACGAGCAGCAGGGCGACGCCGCCGACCACCGGCGGCAGTACCAGCGGCAGGGTGACGAGCGCCCGGATCAGCCGTCGCCCGGGCACCTCGGTGCGGGCGAGCAGCCAGGCGAGCGGCACCCCGAGCACCATCGAGACGGCCGTCGCGGCGGTGGCGCTGATCAGGGAGAGTCGGAGTGCCTCCCAGACCTCGGGGCTGGCGAGCTGCTCGGGCAGGGCGCTCCAGGGGGCGCGGACCAGCAGGCCGACCAGGGGCAGGACGAGGAAGGCGAGTCCGAGCAGCGCGGGCAGCAGCAGGGCGAGGGGTGGTACCCGGCTGCCGGCCCGGCGCGTGCGTGCGGAGGGTGTCACGGGGTCTGGAAGCCCGCCTCGGCGAGCAGCTTCTTGGCGTCGGCGGACTGGATGTAGCCGACGAAGGCGGCGGCGCCGTTGGCGTTGCCGGCCTTGGCGAGTGCGGCGATCGGGTAGTCGTTGACGGCCGAGGCGGCCTCGGGGAACTCCACGCCGTCGATCTTCGCAGCGTCGGCCTTCACATCGGTCTTGTACACGAGGGAGGCGTCCACCTCGCCGAGCTCGACCTTGGTGAGGGCGCCCTTGACGTCCTGCTCCAGGGTGACCGGGGTGAGCTTCACGCCGGCGGCGTCGAGGGCCTTGTTGGCGGCGGCGCCGCAGGGGACCTCCTTGGCGCACAGGGCGGTCTTGACCCCGGTGAGGTCCTTGAGGCCGGCGATGTGCTTGGGGTTGCCCTTGGGGACGGCGATCTCCAGGGTGTTGCGGACGAACACCTTGGGGTCGCCGGTGGCCGCCTTGGCGTCGGTGACGGTCTTCATGGTGGCCGGGCTGGCGGCGGCGAAGACGTCGGCGGGGGCGCCGCCGACGATCGACTGGGCGAGCGCCGAGCTGCCGCCGAAGTTGAAGGTGACCTTGGTGCCGGGGTACGCGGCCTCGAACTTCTTGCCGAGCTCGGTGAAGGACTCCTTCAGCGAGGCGGCGGCGAACACCGTCACGGTGCCGGAGACGGAAGGGGCGCCGGAGGAGCCGGCCGGAGCGGCGTTGTTGCTGCTGCCGCCGCTGCTGCTGCAGGCCGCGAGGGCGATCGCGGCGGTGGCGGCGGCGGTGGCGGCGAGGATACGGCGTCTGGCGCTGGTCATGACTGCTTCCGTTCTGCGAGGTCGATGGCGATCATAGTGCCGCATCTGCGGTCGGAAAATCCGCTGTTTCATCGCACAGGCCAGCCTGCCCACCTGCATCGGGTCGCATGTGCGAAGGCACCGGCCGAAAACGGGTGGCCGCCCCCGGCGCCCGCCCGCCACAGTGGCGTGCACACCGACAGCACTGCGGGGGAGACATGTCGACACTGCGGGTCACGGCCGAGCGCCTGACCATCCACGAGCACCCCAACGCCGACGCGCTGGAGCTGGCCCAGGTGGGCCTCTTCCGCGCGGTGGTCGCCAAGGGCGCCTACCGCACCGGCGAGTACGCGCTCTACATCCCGGAGCAGTCCGTGCTGCCCGCCGGGCTGATCGAGGAGCTGGGACTGACCGGGAAGCTGGCCGGGTCCGGCGCCGACCGGGTCAAGGCGGTCCGGCTGCGCGGCGAGCTCTCCCAGGGCATCGTCTGCCTGCCCGGCGCGCTGGCCGGCGACGACCTGGCGGCGGCCGCCGAGTCCGGCGAGGACTTCGCCGAGCGCCTGGGCATCACCAAGTGGGCGCCGCCGATCCCGACCTCGATGAGCGGCGACGTGGAGGCGGCCCCGGACCTGCTGCCCTGGGTGGACATCGAGAACCTCAAGCGCTTCCCCGGCGTCTTCGAGCCCGGCGAGCCGGTGGTGATCACCGAGAAGCTGCACGGCAGTTGCTGCCTGCTCACGTTCCACGCCGCGACCGGCACGGTGCAGGTGTCCTCCAAGGGCATCGGCGCCCAGGGGCTCGCGCTCAAGGAGGACGAGCGCAACGTCTACTGGCGGGCGGTGCGCGCCCACCGCGTCGGCGAGGTGGCGGCGCGGCTCGCCGAGCGGCTCGGCGCGTCCCGGGTGGGCGTCTTCGGCGAGGTGTACGGCGAGGGCGTCCAGGACCTGGCGTACGGCTCGTCGGCGCGCGCCGACCGGATCGGCTACGCGGCGTTCGACGTCTCCGCGGAGATCGACGGCCAGGTCCGCTGGCTGGACGCGGCGGAACTGCTCGACGGCGACCTGCCGCTGGTGCCCGCGCTGTGGAGCGGACCGTACGACGCGGAGACCGTGCTGCGGCTGGCCGAGGGCCGGGAGACCGTCTCCGGACGTGAACTGCACGTCCGCGAGGGCGTGGTGGTCCGTCCGGCGGTCGAGCGGTACAGCCCGGTGCTGGGCGGCCGGGCGATCGCCAAGGCGGTCGGCGGCGGCTACCTGACCCGCAAGGGCGGCACGGAGTACGAGTGACCCGGCCGCGTGCTGACAGGTGGTCAGTTAGGTTGGAGGGGTACGCACACCCGTCCGCTCCGACCACCTGTGGAGGACGCCCATGCCGGACACCCGTATACCCGGGCCGCCCGGACTGCCGCTGATCGGGTCGATGCTCGACCTGCGGCGCGACGCGCTGAAGGCGTACCGGGACGCCTTCAGCGCCCACGGCGACGTGGTGCGCTTCAGCGCCGGGCCGCCCGGGCTGCGCGCCACCTTCTGGATGGTGTACTCGCCGGAGGGTGCCCAGCAGGTGCTGGCCACCGAGTCGGCCAACTTCCGCAAGGAGAACGCCTTCTACGAGGAGATCCGGCAGAGCTTCGGCAACGGCCTGCTCACCTCGCAGGACCAGGACTACCAGCGCCAGCGCCGGCTGATCCAGCCGCTGTTCACCCGCCGCCGGGTGGACACCTACGCGGACGCGATCGGTATCGAGGCCGAGGCGCTGGCCGAGCGCTGGGCGGCGGCGCCGGGCGGGGTGGTGGAGGCGGGCGAGGAGATGTCCGCGTTCGCGCTGCGGGCGGTCTCCCGGATCCTGTTCGGCACCGACGTGGACGAGGCGATCCGCACCGTCCGGGAGAGCTTCCCGGTGCTCGGCGAGTTCGTCCGCACCCGCGGCTTCTCGCCGGTGCGGCTGCCCCGCGACTGGCCGCTGCCGCTGCACAAGCGGGCACTGGCCGCCGAGCAGGCGCTGTACGCGGTCTGCGACCAGATCATCGCCCGCCGGGCCGGCGCGGAGTCCGAGGACCTGCTGGGCCTGCTCGCGCACGCCCGGGACGAGGACGGCAACCAGCTGGACGCCACCGAGCTGCGCGAGCAGGTGCTGATCTTCCTGCTGGCCGGGCACGAGACCACCGCCACCTCGCTGACCTTCGCCCTGCACCTGCTGGGCCTGCACCCCGAGCAGCGCAAGCTCGCCCAGGCGGAGGTGGACGCGGTGCTCGGCGACGGCCGCCGGCCGACCGCCGAGGACTACAACGCGCTGCCGTACGTGACCAAGGTGCTCAAGGAGGCGATGCGCCTCTTCCCGGCGGCCCCGGCGATGGGGCGGCGCTCGGTCGAGGAGACGGTGATCGGCGGGGTGACGATCCCGGCCGGCTCGGACGTGCTGGTCGCGCCGTACATCACCCACCGCCACCCGGCGCACTGGGAGGACCCGGAGCGCTTCGACCCGGAGCGGTTCACCCCCGAGCGGGAGGCGGCCCGGCACCGGTACGCCTGGTTCCCGTTCGGCGGCGGGCCGCGGGCCTGCATCGGGCAGCACTTCTCGATGCTCGAGTCGGTGCTCGGACTCGCGGTGCTGCTGCGGGAGTTCGAGGTGGAGGCGGTGGACACCGAGGTGGAGCTGGGCCAGGGGATCACCCTGGAGGCCCGTACCCCGGTCCGGATCAGGATCGCCGGGCGGCGCTGATCCGGACCGGGTGCCGCGCCCGGGTCAGCGCAGGGTGCAACTGACGGCGGTCGGGGCGGTGTTGGTGCCGCTCCAGCTGCCGTTGAACCCGAACGAGGTGCTGCCGCCGGGCGCCAGCGTGCCGTTGTACCCCAGGTTGGACACCGACACGTTGGCGCCGGTCTGGGTGTAACTCCCGTTCCAGAGCGAGGTGACCTGCTGGCCGTTGGCGTAGGTCCAGCTGATCGTCCAGCCGGTGGAGGCGGTGGTGCCGGTGTTCTTCACCGTCACCGAGGCGCCGAAGCCGCCGCCCCACTGGTTGGTCACCGCGTAGCTCGCCGTGCAGCCCGAACCGCCGCTCGGCGAGGGGCTGGTGGAGGGGCTGCCGGACGGGCTCGGGCTGGGCGAGGGCGACGGCGAGCCGGACGCCGAGGTGGACGGCGAGGTGGACGGCGACGGCGAGCCGGTGGGCACCGCACTGGTGTCGCCGACGATGATGCCGCGCCCGTTGGTGGAGACGTACACCCGGCCGTAGACCCGCGGGTCACCGGTGATCGCCGCGCCGGTCCAGGCCCACTGGTGGGCGTCGTCGTTGATCCGGGTCCAGCTCGCGCCGGCGTTGTCGGAGCGGAAGATGCCGCGCACCCCGCCGATCTGGGCGCTGGTGTAGATCGCCGGGTAGCCGGTGCCGGTCGCGGAGCGGCCGAAGCCGATGGAGTCGGCCTTGTCCACGCCCGCCACCCGGCCGAACGAGGCGCCGGAGTCGGTGGAGTGCCACAGGCCGTAGGTGCTGTTGTCCTTGCCGCCGGCCAGCCAGACGTCGCCCTCGGCGTTGCTGAGCGCCTTGAAGCGGACGTTGCCGTCCACCGGCAGGCCGCTCGCGGCGGTCTTCGCGAAGGTCAGGCCGCCGTCCGTGGAGAGGTAGAAGGCGCCGGCCGCGACGCCGTAGAACTTCTTCGGGTTGACCCGGTCGGCCTGCACCGAGGCGCCCGCCGGGAGGCCGCTCGCGGCCGCCCAGGAGCTGCCGCCGAAGGCCGAGGCGACCGGGGCGGCACCGGCCGGCGACCAGACCACCCGGCTGCCGTCGGCGGCCAGCGCGACCGTGCCGCCGCCGGTGATGCCGGTCGGTTCGCCGCTCGCCTGGTACCAGTTGGCGCCGTTGTCGTTGGAGAAGCCGATGTGGGTGGTGGCGGTCGAGCCGCTGTCGGTGTTGCCGACCCGGACCACCTGGTTGGGGTTGGCCTGGGCGAAGTCCAGGGCGGTGGTGGAGCCGTGGGTGGGGGACTGGTACATCATCGCGGGCACGGCGGTCAGCGAGGTGTGCCGGAAGCCGCTGATGTCGCCGAGCGCGCTGAGCAGCGGGGCGCCGCTCGGCGGGCTGATCAGGTCGTTGACGGCGGTCTCCTCCAGGCCCTGCACCATCGGCTTGATGGTGATCTTGGTGCCGGCGTCCCAGGAGGTGAGGTTGTCGGTGCCGTAGAGGGTGGCGCCGGTGCCGTACATCATCCGGTCGGAATTGAACGGGTCGATCTCCAGCGCCTCGGTCATCCAGCCGAGCTTGGGCGCCTCCTCCGGCGGGGACGGGTTCTTGCCCCAACTCAGCCACGGGGACGAGGAGATGTCCATGGTGTAGTGGTCGACCCGGTTGGGGTAGCCGTTGTACTCCCAGATCGGCTTCCAGGTCGCCCCGAAGTCGGTGGACCGGTAGATCTGGGTGTCCGGCCACCAGGAGGAGTAGCCGGTGACCATCAGCACGTTGGGGTGCTGCCGGTCGACGGTGAGGCCGCTGTAGCCGAAGTAGGCGCCGGAGTCGGAGGACTTGAGCGGGCTGATCTGCGTCCAGGTGCCGGTCTTCGTGGCGTAGCGCCAGACGTCGCCCTTGCCGCCGTCGTACGGGCCGCCGGTGTCGCTGGTGGCCAGGTAGAGGTAGCCGTTGACCGGGTCGAGGACGCCCTTGTGCGGCAGGAAGCCGGTGGGCTGGCCGGCCAGCCGGGTCCAGGTGGTGCCGCCGTCGGTGGAGCGGTAGACGCTGTTGTCCTTGTCGGCGACGCCGACGTACACGGTCTGGGTGGTGTTCCCGGCGGTGGCGCTGGACTTGTCGAAGGTCACCCACAGGACGCCCTGGGTGGCGCTCAGGTAGCCGTTGGTGTCGGTCGGGTCGGGGGCGTAGTTGCCGACGTTGGGGAAGGCGGTGACCTGGGACCAGGTGACGCCGTAGTCGGTGGAGCGCCACAGCCCGTTGCCGGACGGCGCGCCGAAGTACAGCACCTTGTCGTTGTTGGGGTCGATCGCCAGGCGCTCGCCCATGCCGCGGCCCGGCATGTTGCCGCCGACCTTGAACGGCAGCGTGGTGCGCTGCCAGGTGGCGCCCTTGTCGGTGGAGCGCAGGATGGCGCCGTTGTTCGGGTCCCAGGAGTTGGTGTACGTGCCGGCGGCGACGTAGACCCGGTTGGTCTGGACGGGGTCGGTGGCCAGCGAGGCGACGCCGGTGAGGTTCCAGTCGTTCCAGCCGAGCGAGTCCAGCAGCGGGATCCACTTCTTGCTGGTGGGGTCCTGCCGGTAGGCGCCGCCGATGTCGGTGCGGGCGTAGACCAGGCCGGGCTCCGTCTGGTTGAAGACGATGCCGGGCACGAAGCCGCCGCCGTCGATCCGGACGTTGCTCCAGGAGTAGGTGGACGCGGTGGCGTCGGTGGCCGCGGTGGCGGTGGAGTGCAGGCCGGTCAGCCAGGTGACCGCGAGGCCGCAACTGAGCGCGAGTGCCGTGACCGCCGTCCGCGGACGGGTGGGGGTGGTGGGAGGCATGGGTGGGACGCTAGCCCCGGGCCGCTGGGGGCAGAAGAGCATGCGGACAGCTCTGTCCGCATGTGGACATGACGTGCCGTCAGTTGTCGCAGCGTCCACACCTTGGCCCATTCGAGCACAAGCGACCCGTGCGGGGGGCGGCTTTTCACATCTTCGGGTGACCTTCTTCCGGCCCTCGATAGCGTCCTGCGCATCCGAGACCGCGATCGCACATGCGAGAGGCATATGACCTCCCGCTCGGAGGCTGCCGCATGGGAAACCTGAACCACTTCAGCTTCGGCTGGCTCACCCCGACGCTGTCGTACCTGATGGCCTGCGTCGGCGCCGCACTCGGCCTGCGCTGCACCCTGCGGGCCCTGGCCGCGACCGGCACCTCCCGCCGCAACTGGCTGTTCACGGCCGCCGCCGCGATCGGCTCGGGCATCTGGACCATGCACTTCGTCGCCATGTTCGGCTTCACCGTGGACGGCACCGAGCTGCGCTACGACGTCCCGCTCACCATCCTCAGCCTGGTGGTGGCGGTCCTGGTGGTCGGCCTCGGCGTCTTCGCCGTCGGCTACGGCCGGCACCGCGGCCGCAGCCTGCTGCTCGGCGGCCTCACCACCGGCGTCGGCGTCGCGGCCATGCACTACATCGGGATGGCCGCGGTCCGGATCCACGGCGGCATCGACTACGACCCCGGCACGGTCGGCCTGTCCGTGCTGATCGCGGTCGGCGCCGCCACCGCCGCGCTCTGGGCCGCGATCACCATCCGCACCATGCTCGCCGCCGGCGGCGCGGCCCTGGTGATGGGCATCGCGGTGAGCTGCATGCACTACACCGGGATGGCCGCCGTGCACGTCCACATGGTGCCCGACCGCGCCGACCTCGGCGGCGCCACCCCGATGCAGTTCATCTTCCCGCTGGCCGTCGGCCTGGGCTCGTTCCTCTTCCTCACCTCCGCCTTCGTCGCGCTCTCCCCGACCGCCCAGGAGCGCGCCGCCTACCGCGAGGCCGGCGAGATCGCGGTCGAGGACCTCACCGCCACCTCGCTGGACCGCGCCGCCTGAGACCGACCGGCCCGGGACCCGACCGGCCCGAGAACCACCGCCGCCACCAGCACGCGTCCGACGAGAGGCAGCCCCATGCGCACCCGCACCCGCAGCGGCCCGGCGGCCCCGGCCGCCACCCGCGGCCCGGCCCGACCCGGCCCCACCGGTCAGCGGCGCGGCGCCCACGCCGGCCCGCCCGCCCCCGAGGACCTCACCGGACTCGACGTCCTCGCCGGCCCGCGCGGCGGACTGCGCCCGCGCACCGTCCGGGCCCGGATCCTCGCCCTGCTGATGGTCCCGGTGGTCTCCGTGCTGGCGCTCTGGGCGTTCGCCACCGTCACCACCGCCAACAACGTCTGGGACCAGCTGCGGATCCGCGAGGTCACCACCACCCTGCTCGACCCGCTGGACGCCACCGTCGCCGGGCTGCAGGCCGAACGCGCCGCCGCCGGCCAGCTGCTGGCCGCCGCCGGACCCGCCCGGGAGAGCGCCCTGCGCGAGGCCGGTGCCGCCACCGACCGGGCGGCCGCCCCGCTCACCCTCGCCGACCGGTACAACCGCGCCGACGCCGAGGGGCTCGGCGCCGAGGCCGCCACCCGGCTGGACGCCCTCGGTGCCGCGGTCGCCGCCCTGCCCGAGCTGCGCACCCGGATCCTGGCCCGCTCGGCCGGCTGGCCCGAGGCGTACGCGGCCTACACCACCGCGGTGGAGCGGGCGTTCGCCGTCTCCGGCTCGGTCACCGCCCTGCAGGACCGCGGCGCCTCCTCCGACGCCCGGGTGCTGCTGGAGTTCGCCCGCTCCCGCGAACTGCTGGCCCGCGAGGACGCCCTGCTGCGCTCCGCGCAGGGCGCCGGGCGGCTCACCGAGGACCAGCACCGCGAGTTCGCCGCGGCCGTCTACGCCCGCCGGCTGTTCGAGCAGGCCGCCGCCCGCGACCTGCGCGTCGCCGACCGCGCTGCCCTGCAGACGGTCACCGGCGGCGCCGACTACCAGGAGCTGCTCCGGCTGGAGGACGCCGTGCGCGCCGCCGAGGACGGCCGGCAGGCGGTCCTCGCGGTGGCCGCCGACCGCTGGGCGGTGGCCGCCGACAACAGCGCCCGCACCCTGCGCGCGGTGGCCACCGGCGCGGGCAGCGCCGCCGCCGACCGCGAGAACCCGTACGCGCTCGGCCTGTCCACCCCCTCGGGGGCGGCGGTGCTGCTCGGCCTGGTCGCGGTGGTCGCCTCGCTGGCCATCTCGGTGCAGATCGGCCGCGGCCTGGTCACCGAGCTGACCGGCCTGCGCAACTCCGCCCTCGAACTGGCCGGACGCAAACTCCCGGCCACCATGCGGCGGTTGCGGGCCGGCGAGGAGATCGACCTGGACACCGAGGCGCCACTGGTGCCGCACGGCGACGACGAGATCGGCCAGGTGCACGGCGCGCTCGGCACCGTGCAGCGGGCCGCGGTCACGGCCGCGGTCGAGCGCGCCGAGGTGCTGTCCGGGGTGTCCGGGGTCTTCGTCAACCTGGCCCGGCGCAGCCAGGTCCTGGTCCACCGCCAGCTCACCCTGCTGGACGCCATGGAGCGCCGCACCGAGGACCCCGCCGAGCTGGACGACCTGTTCCGTCTCGACCACCTCACCACCCGGATGCGCCGCCACGCCGAGGGCCTGATCATCCTCTCCGGCGCCGCCCCCGGCCGGGCCTGGCGCCGACCCGTGCCGCTGATGGACGTGGTCCGGGCCGCCGTCTCGGAGATCGAGGAGTACGCCAGGATCGAGGTGCACCGCTTCCCGTACGCCGCGGTCGGCGGTCAGGCGGTCGCCGACCTCACCCACCTGATCGCCGAACTGGTCGAGAACGCCACCGGGTTCTCCCCGCCGCACACCAAGGTGCACATCCGCGGCGAACAGGTCGGCAACGGCTACGCGCTGGAGATCGAGGACCGCGGGCTCGGCATGGGCCCGGAGGCGCTGGCCGACGCCAACCGGCGGATCGAGGCCTCCGAGCAGGTCGACCTCTTCGACAGCGACCGGCTCGGCCTGTTCGTGGTCAGCCGGCTCGCCAAGCGGCACCGGGTGCGGGTCGCGCTGCGGCCGTCCGCGTACGGCGGTACCACCGCCGTGGTGCTGCTGCCCACCGAACTGCTCGACCTGCGGGACCCCGGGGCCGCCGAGCCGGCGTCCGCCCCGCCGACCGTCCCCTTCCCCCTCCCGGTCCCCGTCCCGGGGCCGCGGACCGTTGCCGCCGCACCGCGACCGGCCGCGGCCCCCGCCCCGCTGCCTCCGCCGCCCGCGGCGGACCCCGACCCGGAGCCGGAGCCGGCCGCCCCTGCCCCCGCCCCGGTGCCGGCCGCCCCGGCCGTGCCGCCGTCCGACGAGGAGGAACTGCCGCGCCGGGTGCGGCAGGCGAGCCTGGTGCCGCAGCTGCGCGAGGCCCCGGCCGAGCCGCCCGCATCCGCCGCCGGCGGTCCGGCCGGCCGCGACCCGGAGGCGGCCCGGGCCGCGATGTCCGCCTTCCAGCGCGGCTGGGCGCGAGGCGGCGAGAAGTCCCGTACCGACGAGCGAGGAGAGACAGCGTGATCGGCACCACCCATCAGGCCGGTGAACTCAACTGGCTGCTCGACGAGTTGGTCTCGCGGGTCGCCCAGGTCCGGTTCGCCGTGATGCTCTCCGCGGACGGCCTGGCGATCGGCACCTCGGCGGGCCTCGGCCGCGAGGACGGCGAGCACCTGGCCGCGGTCGCCTCCGGCTTCCACAGCCTGGCCAAGGGCGCCGGACGGCACTTCGAGGCCGGCGAAGTCAGGCAGACCATGGTCGAGTTGGAGCATGGATACCTGTTCGTCGCGGCCGCCGGCCGGGGCACCTGCCTGGCCGTCTTCTCGCACGCCGACGCCGACCTGGGCCTGGTCGCGTACGAGATGGCCCGGCTGGTCCGCCGGGTCGGCGAGCACCTGGGCACCGCACCGCGCGGTCCGATCGGCGGGTGAGCCCGGTGCCCGCCCCGACGCCCCCGCCGCGACCGCCGGAGCCACCCGGCCCGCCCGGCATGCCGGTCCCGCAGGGCCCGCCGGTCCCGCCGCCGGAGGGGGAGTGCTGGTACGACGACGCGGCCGGGCCGATGGTCCGCCCGTACGCGATGACCGGGGGCCGCACCCGGCCCGGCCAACGGTTCGACCTGATCGCGCTGGTGGTCAGCGACGTCCCCGAGGTCACCCCGGAACTGCCGGTCGGGCCCGAGCAGGCCGCGATCCTCGAACTCTGCCGCGACAACGCGCTCTCGGTCGCCGAGGTCGCCGCCGAGGTGGACCTGCCGCTCGGCGTCGTCCGGGTGCTGCTCGGCGACCTGCTGGACGCCGGTCACATCCGGGTCAGCCGTCCCGTTCCGCCCGCCCTGCTCCCCGACGAACACATCCTGCAAGAGGTGATCAATGGACTCCGTGCGCTCTGACGCCCCGGGGCTCGCCCTGAAGATCCTGGTGGCCGGCGGCTTCGGGGTCGGCAAGACCACCCTGGTCGGTTCGGTCAGCGAGATCCGGCCGCTGCGCACCGAGGAGCAGCTCACCGCGGCCGGCTCCGCCGTCGACGACCTCGGCGGTGTGGAGCAGAAGACCACCACCACGGTGGCGATGGACTTCGGCCGGATCACCATCCGCGACGGTCTCTCCGTCTACCTGTTCGGCACCCCCGGGCAGGACCGGTTCTGGTTCCTGTGGGACGAGTTGGCGCAGGGCGCGCTCGGCGCGGTGGTGCTCGCCGACACCCGGCGGCTGACCGACTGCTTCCCGGCCGTCGACTTCTTCGAGTGCCGCGGCATCCCGTTCGTGGTCGCGGTCAACCGCTTCGCCGGCACCCGCGACTACCGCCCGGACGAGGTCTCCCGCGCCCTCGACCTGGACGCCGACACCCCGGTCCTGCTGTGCGACGCCCGGGAGCGCTCCTCCGGCAAGGACGTGCTGGTCAACCTGGTGGAGCACGCCGGCCGGGTGCACGCGGCCCGGCTGCTGGCCGACGTCGGAGGTTAGGAAAGGCAACTGACGAAACGTCAGAGCGCTTCGGCTGTTTCGCATCCGTCCGCCGTCCGTTCGCACAACGGTCTCCTCGCCGTGTGCTGCGCTCGGTTGGCTGGCCGCCGACAGCAGCCGAAGGAGTATGTACAACATGTCGATGACCAATGGGCGGCGGGCGGGCGTCGTCCCGGCACTGGGCGTGGCACTCGCGCTGCTCACCGGCTGCGGCGGCAGCACCGGCGCCACCGGTGCGGGCGGCGAGTACACCGTGATGACCTGGGCGCCCTCCGGGACGGGCACCGCCGACCGGGAGGGCGTCACCGCGCTGGCCGGGGCGATCGGCCGCGCCACCGCCGCCAGGGGCGGGGTCGGAGGCCACCGCCTGCGCGTCCTCACCTGCAACGAGCACAACACCGCCGACGGGGCCACCGCCTGCGCCCGGCAGGCCGCCGACGCCCACGCCGTCGCCGTGATCGGCTCGTACAGCGAGTTCGGCGAGTCCTTCATGCCCGTCCTCGAACAGGCCGGTATCCCGTACATCGGCGGCTACGGCATGACCGGCCCGGAGTTCAGCAGCCCGTACTCCTACCCCGTGGCCGGCGGCACCCCCACGCTGATCGCCGGCAGCGGCCGGCAGCTGGTCGCCGCCGGGTGCAAGCAGATCGCCCTGGTCCGCTCCGACACCCGGGCCGGCGACACCCTGGCCCGCTACCTGGCCACCGCCGTCGCGCAGAGCGGCGTGAAGCTGGTCGACGTCAAGGTGCCCGACAAGGACCCCGACTACCCGGCCGTGGTCCGCAAGGCGCTCGGCGAGGACCGGCCCGGCGGCTGCGTCTCCAACGCCCTCGCGCCCGACCGCAGCGGCAAGCTGCTGGAGGCGTACGGCAAGGCGGCGCCGCGCAACACCCGGTTCGGCTCGGTGATCGGCAGCGTCCAGCAGTCGGTCCTCTCCGCGGGCGGCGCCGCTGCCACCCTGAACGGCAGCTTCGCCACCGGCTGGTACCCGCCGCAGTCCTCCCGGGTCTGGGACGAGCTGCGCACCACCGCCGCCGACGACCACAAGGTCGACACCTCCGACCTCGGCGTGCAGACCACCTGGGTCGCCTACCAGGTCTTCCTCCAGGCCGCCGACCGGCTCCGCGAGGCCGGCACCCCGCTCACCGCGAAGGCGCTGCGCACCCAGCTGGACAGCGGCGACACCCTGGACACCGGCGGCGCCACCCCGCCGCTCACCTGGGGCATGACCGACATGCTGCCCAGCGCCGAGTCGCCCCGGCTGGTGAACACCTGGGTCACCTTCCAGCAGGTCCGCGACGGCCGGCTGACCGAGCAGCAGAGCGGCTTCGTCGACGTCCGCTGGGTCCTGACCGGCGGGAAGCCGCCGCAGTAGGAACGTCGGACGACATGTCCGCCGCGTTGCGCCGCGGTCGGACCTTCCGCTCGTACGCTGACGAAATGATCGTCCACGAGGACCACGCGCCGGGCGCGCTCGCCCTGGCCGCCGAGGGCCGTTGGCCGGAGCTGCTCGGCCGGTTCCGGCGGGCCAGGGCGGCCGGTGCGCCGTCCGCCGGGCCGCTCGGGCACCTGCTCGCGTACTTCGCGCCGCCGGAGCTCGCGGCCCGCCTCTTCGACCGCGACGGCGCCCCGGGCACCGCCGCGACCGTCGGCGACCACGACGCCGGGCCGTTCTGGGAGGTGCTGGCGACCCGCCACACCTGGCTGCGGCTCGCCCCGCTGCTCGATCCGGCGCCGGTGCGCCGGCTGGTCGCGCACACCCGGGTGCTGCTCGGCGAGGACCTCACGCACGGGGTCGAGCCCGACCCCGGGGGCGTCCCGTACGCCCTGGAACCCTGGGAGGCGGCCTGCCGCGAGGGCACCGGGCCGGTCCGCGAGTACCTGCCCGGCGGTGGGGCCCGGCTGGCGCTGCGGGCGCTGCCCGCCGACCGCGAGGGCCTCGGCCCGGTGGACCTGCCCCGGCCCGGCCCGCTCGCGCCCGAGCTGGCGGCGACCCGCCTGCTGGGCGCGATGGCGCCCTGGGCGTCCGCCGTCTGCGTCCGCGGCGCGGCCCCGCAGGCCGCGGCCCACCTGGCGGACACCGACCGGGTGACCGGCGGCCCGCTCACCTTCCCGGCGGCCTACCCCGCGCTGCTGCAGCTGGCCTCCGGCGGCCCCGGGCACGGTGCCGCGCAGGGCCGGCTCGCGGTGTGGCGGCTGCTCACCGCGATGACCGGCGAGACCGTGCTGGAGCGCGCCGAGGTGGAGGCACTGGTGGCGCGGCTGCGCTGCTTCACCTGGTGCGAGTCGGACGACGAGCTCTGCTACCTGCACCTGGCGGTCGAGGACCCGGCGACCGGCCTGGCCTGGGCGGTCAGCGGCCAGGCCGCGGTCTGACGGCGGTCCGGCGGCGGTCCGACGGCGGTCTGACGACGCGTCGGCACCGGAACCGGAAGGGCCCCGGCCCGGCGGCCGCGCTCCGGGGGGTTGGAGACAGACACGGCGCCGGACCGGGGCGGTCCATGGGGGGTGGGGTCAGCCGGCGGACTTCTCCAGCGCCGGCGCCCCCGGCTGCGGCGGCACCCCGGCCGCCGGGCCGTGGCCGGCGTCCACCAGCGTGGTCTCGTCGAACGGCGCCCGCCCGGCCAGCACCTCGGCCATCCGCTCGCGGTCCAGCTCGCGGGTCCAGTGCCCGATCAGCACGGTGGCCACCGCGTTGCCGGCGAAGTTGGTGAGCGCCCGGGCCTCCGACATGAAGCGGTCGATGCCGACGATCAGGCCGACGCCGTCCACCAGCTCCGGCCGGTGCGACTGGAGGCCGCCGGCCAGCGTGGCGAGGCCCGCCCCGGTGACGCCGGCGGCGCCCTTCGAGGCGATCACCATGAAGAGCAGCAGGGAGAGCTGCTGGCCGAGCGACATCGGCTTGTCCAGCGCCTCGGAGACGAAGATCGACGCCATCGTCAGGTAGATCGCGGTGCCGTCCAGGTTGAAGCTGTAGCCGGTCGGGACGGTGATGCCGACCACCGGACGGCTGACGCCCAGGTGCTCCATCTTGGCGATCAGCCGGGGCAGCGCGCTCTCCGAGGAGGAGGTGGAGAGGATCAGCAGGAACTCCCGGCCGAGGTAGCGCAGCAGCGTGAACACGTTCACGCCGGCGACCAGCCGCAGCAGCAGGCCCAGCACCACGACCACGAACAGCACGCAGGTCAGGTAGAAGCCGATCATGATCACCGCGAGGCTCTTCAGCGCGGCCGTGCCGGTCGCCCCGACCACCGCGGCCATCGCGCCGAAGGCGCCGAGCGGGGCCACCCACATGATCATCGACATCACCCGGAAGACCAGCCGCTGCAGGTGCTCGACGCCGCGCAGCACCGGCGCGCCCGCCGCTCCCATCGCCTGCAGCGCGAAGCCGGCCAGCAGCGCCACCAGCAGGGTCTGCAGCACCTTGCCCTCGGTCAGCGCGGAGAACGCGGTGGTCGGGATGGTGCCGAGCAGGAAGTCGGCGGTCGAGGTGGCGCCGCCGGCCGCTGCCTGGGCGTGCCCGGACTTGGCCAGCGCGGCGGTCAGGTGCAGCCCGGAGCCGGGCTCCAGCAGGTTGCCGACCACCAGCCCGATGCCCAGCGCCACCGTCGACATGGCCAGGAAGTAGCCGAGCGCCAGCCCGCCGACCCGGCCGACCTTGGCCGCCTTGGTGACCGAGCCGACGCCCAGCACGATGGTGCAGAAGATCACCGGACTGATCATCATCTTGATCAGGTTGACGAAGCCGGTGCCGACCGGCTTCAGCTCCACCGCGAACCCCGGCGCCGCCAGGCCCACGACGATGCCCGCGACCACCGCGACGATCACCGCCAGGTACAGCCGGTGGGTCCGGTCGGTCCGCACCCGCGGTCTCGTCTCATCCGTCGTCGTCGTCGCCATGTCAGCGGCTCCTTCGCCCTGCTGTCCCTGCGGCCCCGGGGGGAGGGCCGGCGGCCCGGGTGGTGGGCCGGACACGACTATCCGGGCCGACCGTGACGCGGGTCACGTTTGCGTTCATAGAGTTCACGCCGCCCGGGCCGTCCCGCCGGCGCCCGGGCCAGGCACACTGTCCGGTATGCCCCTCCGCCCGAACCCTCCCCGGCGCCGCCGCCGCGTGCTGCGCAGCCTCGCCGGGCAGCTGTTCGCGGTGCAGGTGGTCATCGTCGCCGCCGTGGTCGCCGGCGGCGCGGTCCTCGCGTACCTGTTCACCGCGCACCGCTACGAGGAGTCGGTCCGCCGCCAGGCCACCGCCGTCGCCGTCGCCCTCGCCGACTCCCCGACGGTCCGCACCGCCGCCGTCGGCCCCGACCCCAGCGCCGTCCTCCAGCCGTACGCCGAGCAGGTCCGGATCGACACCGGCGTCGACTTCATCACCGTGATGGACCCGCACGGCATCCGCTGGACCCACCGCGACCCCGCCCAGATCGGCCGGCCCTACGTCGGCCACATCCAGCAGGCACTCGACGGGCAGGTCTACGCCGAGACCGCCACCGGCACCCTCGGCCCCTCGGTCCGGGTGATCGCCCCGGTCCTCGACGGCGACCGCCGGGTGGTCGGCCTGGTCAGCGCCGGCATCACCCTGCACGCCATCAGCGACCAGCTGCGCACCCCGCTGCTCGCCCTCACCGGCGTCGCCGCGGCCGCCCTGCTGCTCGGCGGCGCCGGCACCTACCTCGCCAACTCCCGTCTGCGGCGGCACACCCACGGCATGGGCGCCGACGAGCTCAGTCACCTGTACGAGTACCACCAGGCCACCCTGCACTCCGTCCGCGAGGGCCTGGTCCTGCTGGACGGCGCCCGCCGGATCGTGCTGTGCAACGACGCCGCCCGCGAACTGCTCGGCCTGGACGGCGACCTGACCGGCGTGCCGGTCGACGCGCTCGGCCTGCCCGGCTCGCTCACCCGGGCGCTCACCGCACCGGCGCCGGTCCGCGACGAGGTCCACCTGACCGCCGAACGCGTCGTCCTGCTCAACACCTCCGCCGTCGAACCCGGCCTCGGCACCGTGGTCACCCTCCGCGACCACACCGAACTCCAGGGCCTCACCGGCGAACTGGACACCGTCCGCGGCTTCGCCGACGCCCTCGCCGCCCAGGCCCACGAGGCCGCCAACCGGCTGCACGCCGTCGTCTCCCTGATCGAACTCGGCCGCCACCAGGACGCGGTGGAGTTCGCCACCGCCGAACTCGCCCTCGCCCAGCGGCTCACCGACAAGGTGGTCGCCGCCGTCGGCGAACCCGTCCTCGCCGCCCTGCTGCTCGGCAAGGCCGCCCAGGCCGCCGAACGCGGCGTCGACCTCGTCCTCACCGAGGACAGCCGGATCGACGACGGCGTCCTCCCCGACCACCTCGCCGCCCGCGACCTGGTCACCCTGCTCGGCAACCTGATCGACAACGCCGTCGACGCCGCCATCGAGAACGCCGCCCGGCACCCCGGCACCCCCGAGGTCACCGTCACCGCCCGCGTCGACGACGGCGACCTGCTGCTCCGGGTCGCCGACACCGGCGCCGGCATCGACCCCGGCGCGGTCGGCGAGGTCTTCCGCCGCGGCTGGACCACCAAGCAGCACGGCCGCGGCCTCGGTCTCGCCCTGGTCGCCCAGACCGCCCGCCGCAACGGCGGCCGGATCGACGTCGCCCGCGACCGCGGCGCGGTCCTCACCGTCCACCTGCCGCTGCGGCGCGCGGCGCACACCGCGGAGGTCCCCCGATGATCCCCGGGCAGCGCGGCGCCGCGGGGGAGGGCGCCATCTCCGTGCTGGTGGTCGAGGACGACCCGGTCGCGGCGGCCGCGCACGCGCTCTACGTGCAGCGCGCCCCCGGCTTCCACGCCTTCGCGACCGTGCACAGCTGCGGCGAGGCCCTGCGCACCCTGGAACGCGCCCGCGCCGCCGGCACCCCCGTCGACCTGATCCTGCTCGACCTGTACCTCCCGGACGGCCACGGCCTCCAGCTCTGCCGCACCCTGCGCGCCGCCGGCCACGGCGCCGACATCATCGCCGTCACCTCCGCCCGCGACCTGGCGATGGTCCGGCAGGCCGTCTCCGCCGGGGTGGTGCAGTACCTGCTCAAGCCGTTCAGCGGCGCCGCGCTCGGCGACCGCCTGGAGCGCTACGCCCAGTACCGCGCCCAACTCGCCCGCACCGGCGACGCCACCGGTCAGGACGAGGTCGACCAGGCCCTGGCGCTGCTCCGCACCCCCGAGCGCAGCGCCCTCCCCAAGGGCCTGTCCGCGCCGACCCTGGACACCGTCGCGGGGGTGCTCCGGGCCGCCGGGTCCGGCCTGTCCGCCGCGGCGGTCGGCGCGGCGGCGGGCGTCTCCCGGATCACCGCCCGCCGCTACCTGGAGCACCTGGTGGACAGCGGCCTCGCCGCCCGCGAACCGCAGTACGGCCAGGTCGGCCGGCCCGAACTCTCCTACCGCTGGCGCGAGCGGCGGTCCTGATCAGACACGGGTGGCGACGGCCAGGAAACGGGTGTCCTCGTCCGTGTAGGAGTCCAGGCGCCAGCCGGCGGAGGCCAGCAGCGGACGGAGGTTGGGCTCCGCCCGCAGGTCGTCCGGGGTGAGCTGCCGACCGTGCCGGGCGGCGAGGGCCGCGCGGCCGACCGGGTGGTAGAGCGCGAGCCGGCCGCTGGCCCGGGTGGCCCGGGCCAGCTCGCGCAACCCCCGGGCGGGGCCCGGCAGGTGGGAGATCAGCCCGGCGCCGAACACCAGGTCCAGTGCGCCGTCGCGCAGCGGCAGCCGCCCGCAGTCGCCCGCGACCAGTGCCGCGTCACCGGCGTGCCGGGCGGCCTCGGCGAGCATCTCGGGCGTGAGGTCGAGCCCGAGCACGGTGCCGGCCCCGCCGACGGCGGCCCGCAGCAGCGGCAGCGCCCGGCCGGTGCCGCAGCCGGCGTCCAGCACCACCGCGCCGTCCAGCGGCCCGAGTTCGCCGATCGCGGCGGCGTACCGCGGCCCGTCGTCCGGGAACTTGGCGTCCCAGCCGGCGGCCCGGGCCGCGAAGAAGGCGCGAGTGGTGGCCAGTTCGGCTTCGTACGACATGATCGCCAGCCTAGGCCCTCGCCGCCCGGTCGTGCCGGGCGGCCGCGCCGGCCGAGGCCTGGTCCTGGCGTCAGAGGCCGCGGTCGGGGGCGCTCATGTCGCCGGTGGCGGGGATGCCGTCGGCGAGGCCGTAGCGGAGGAAGACGGTGCCGTTGGGGGCGGCGACCGGCGGTTCGAGGAGGGTGACGTTGGTGGGGACGGTGCCGCCGTCGAAGAGTTTCTTGCCGACGCCGAGGACGATCGGGTGGATCCAGAGGTCGAGGCGGTCGAAGAGCTTCTCGCGCAGCAGGGTCTGCACCAGGTCGAGGCTGCCGACCACCTTGATGTTCCGGTGCCGGTCGCGGATCTCCCGCACCGCGGCGGCGAGGTCGGGCCCGAGCTGGGTGGAGCCCGCCCACGGCAGGTCGGGCGTGCCGCGGGAGGCGACGTACTTCGGGATGCTGTTGAAGAGGGTGGCGATGTCGCCGTCCTCGCCGCCCTTCTGGTGCGGCCAGTAGGAGGCGAAGATGTCGTACGTCCGCCGGCCGAGCAGCAGGGCGTCGGTGCCCTCGTACGCGGCGCCGATCTGTGCGCCGGTGACCTCGTCCAGCAGGGGTGCCTGCCAGCCGCCGAACGGGAACCCCTCCGGGTCCTCGTCGGGGCCGCCGGGTGCCTGCCCGACGAGGTCGAGGGTCGCGAACATCTCGATGTGGATGAGGCCCATGCTGTGCTCCCGCTGGGTGGGTCGTCCCGGTCCGGCAGTCCGTTCTCACGATAGGGGGCCGTGACCCCCGGGGCGGTGGCTCGTTTGTCCCGGTGGGCGGGTTGTCACTCGTACGAGTGGTCTTCGGCGGTGGAGCCGGGCGGGCCGATCATGAGCGGTAAAGTTAGGCTTACCTAAGTCAAGGGAGAGCCCTGCTGTGACCCTCACCGTCGGCACCGCCACGCCGGCCCCCGCCGGCGACGCGATCCTGCGCCGCCAGCGCATCCGCGAGTCGGCCGCCCGCACCTACGCCCGGTCGTTCCCGATCGTGCCGGTCCGGGCCAACGGCATGACGGTGGAGGGCGCCGACGGCCGCCGCTACCTGGACTGCCTCTCCGGCGCGGGCACCCTCGCCCTCGGTCACAACCACCCGGTGGTGCTGGAGGCGATCCGCCGCACCCTGGACAGCGGCGCACCCCTCCACCTGCTCGACCTGGCGACCGCCGAGAAGGACGACTTCACCACCGCCCTGCTGGAGAGCCTCCCCGCCGGCTTCGCCGAGCGGGCCCGGATCCACTTCTGCGGCCCCGCCGGCACCGACGCGGTGGAGGCCGCGCTCAAGCTGATGCAGACCGCCACCGGCCGGCGCGGCGCGCTCGCCTTCACCGGCGCGTACCACGGCATGACCGCCGGCGCCCTCGCCGTCACCGGCAGCGTCGCGGTCAAGGAGCCGCTGCCCAGCGGCGGCGAGGTCACCCGGCTGCCGTTCCCGTACTCCTACCGCTGCCCGTTCGGGGTCGGCGGCGAGCGCGGCGCCGAGCTGTCCGTCGCGTACACCGAGCGGCTGCTGGACGACCCCTCCGGCGGGGTGCTGCCGCCCGCCGCGATGATCGTCGAGGCGGTGCAGGGAGAGGGCGGCGTCGTCCCCGCGCCCGACGGCTGGCTGCGCGAGATGCGGCGGATCACCACCGAGCGCGGCATCCCGCTGATCCTCGACGAGGTGCAGACCGGCGTCGGCCGGACGGGCGCGATGTGGGCCGTCGAGCACAGTGGTGTGGTGCCCGACGCGATGGTCCTGTCCAAGGCGATCGGCGGCAGCCTGCCGCTGGCCGTGGTGGTCTACCGCGAGGAGTACGACGGCTGGCGGCCCGGCGCGCACACCGGCACCTTCCGCGGCAACACCCTCGCCATGGCGGCCGGCGCGGCGACGCTGCGCTTCGTCGCCGCCAACGGGCTGGTGGCGCGCGCGGAGACGGTCGGCGCCCGGATGGCCGCCCGCCTGGACGGCGCGCGCGGCCGGCTGCCGGTGATCGGCGACGTCCGCGGCCGCGGCCTGATGCTCGGCATCGAGCTGGTCGACCCCGCCGCCGAGCCCGACAGCTGCGGCGCCCTGCCGCCGGACCCGCGGCTCGCCGTCCGGGTGCGGGAGGCCTGCCTCGCCCGCGGCCTGATCGTCGAGCTCGGCGGGCGCCACGACGCGGTGCTGCGCCTGCTCCCGCCGCTCACCATCACCGACGAGCAGACGGAGGCCGTGCTGGACCGCCTCTGCGACGCGATCGCCGCGGCATGAGCGACGACGGCGCGCACGGGCCCGAGGGGCCGCGCGGGCGACCGGACGAGCGGCCCGCGGGGCACGTCCGCCGCGCTCCGGGGCCGGTCGCGCCCGGCGGGCCCGCGGGCCCGCCGCACCCGGCACTCGCGACGGCCGCGGCGCTGGGCCCGCTGCTCGACACCGTGCTGGCGGCGCTCGCCGACGGCGCGGCGCGGCGCGGCGGCCCGATCGTCGCGGGCGAGCCCGCCGCGGTCACCGCGCTGGTCCGGGAGGCGATGGCGGCCGCCCCGGGCCCCGACGCGCTGGCGCGGTTCACCGAGCTGCTCGCGTACGGCGGCGCCGACCCCGCCGACCCGGCGTGTGCCGCGCACCTGCACTGCCCGCCGCTGGCCGTCGCCGCCGCCGCGGACCTGGCGGTCAGCGCGCTCAACCCGTCGCAGGACTCCTGGGACCAGGCGCCCGCCGCGACGGCGCTGGAGACCGGGCTGCTGGCCGAGTTGGCGGCGCTGGTCGGCTTCGACCCGGCCCGCTCGGCGGGGGTGCTGACCTCGGGCGGCACGGAGTCCAACCTGATGGGCCTGATGCTGGCGCGGGACCAGCGGCTCGGCCCGGACGTGGAGTTCGACGGCGTCCCGGCCGCCGCCCGGCCGCGGATCCTCGCCTCCGCGGCGGCGCACTTCTCCGTGCAGCGCGCGGCCGCCCTGCTCGGCCTCGGCGAACGCGCCGTGCTCCCGGTCGCCGTCGACCGGACACTGCGGATGGACCCGGCGGCGCTCGCCGAGGCGCTGGCCGGGGTCCGGCGGCGCGGCGAGACGCCGGTCGCGGTGGTGGCGACCGCCGGCACCACCGACACCGGGGCGATCGACCCGCTGCCGGAGGCGGCCGAGCTGGCGGCCCGGTACGGCGCCTGGCTGCACGTGGACGCCGCGTACGGCGGCGGCGCGCTGCTCTCCGACCGGCTGGCGCCGCTGCTCGACGGCGTCGCCGCCGCGGACTCGGTCTCGCTCGACTGGCACAAGCTGGGCTGGCAGCCCGCCGCCGCCGGGGTGTTCCTGGTCCGCGACCGGGCCGGCTACGCCTCGCTGGCCCGCCGCGCCGTGTACCTGAACCCGGCCGACGACGAGGAGGCCGGCTACCCGAGCCTGCTGGGCCTGTCGCTGCGCACCACCCGCCGGCCGGACGCGTTCAAGCTGGCGGTCACCCTGCGCACGCTCGGCCGCGCCGGGCTCGGCGGGCTGGTCGACCGCTGCCACGACCTGGCGCACGCCGCCGCGGCGCTGGTGGCCGCCGAGCCGTCGCTGGAGCTGCACTGCGACCCGGTGCTGACCACCGTGGTCTTCCGCTTCCTGCCGGAGCGGCGCGCGGACGCCGACCGGGTCAACGCCGAGCTCCGCCGTGAACTGCTGCGCTCCGGCCGGGCGGTGGTGGGCCGTACCGAGCTCCCGGGCGAGGGGCCCGGCCGGGTGCGGCTGAAGCTGACCCTGCTCAACCCGCACACCACGCCCGCCGACCTGGCCGCCGTGCTGGCCGCGGTCGTGGAGACGGGCCGCCGGGTGGCGGGATCGTCCTAGCCGAATCGCCCTTCTGGGCAAGAGAATCGGAGGAATGTACACTGGCCGGGAATGCTGACGACCATTCACCGGAATGCTCCGGCCAGGGTCCGTGAACATACATTCCGCCGCCTGTCCACGTGTTTTCGGCCGTGTGCGGGCGGAATTCCGCCATCTCCTCTTCCGGACTTGCGGATTCAGCTGCGTTCGGCGGTAACTTCTCGTAGTCGCCGCCACACCGGGAGCACTCGGCTCCCAGGGACTAGCGGCGCGAGGGAGCTCCATCCATGCGTGATCGCATGACTGCTGGGCAGCCCTAGCACCCCCCAGGACCTCGTCCTTCTTCCCCCGCCCGCACCCCGGGCGGTTCCCGCCGTCTGCCCCCGGCCCGTCCCATCCCGATGGCCCGGCGCTGCGCGACGGCTGCGGTGAATTCCCCTTTCTTCTGTACTCAGTTCTGCTACGCGGAGGCCGCGGCATGAGCGAAACGCTCCTGAGCACCACATTCAGCATGTTCGAGGCGGAACCGTTCTCCGAGCGCTGCCGGGCGGTGTTCGACCGGGCGGACCACCTGTTGATCGGCGTGAGCCCGGGAAACAGCTATTTCACTTCTCGGCGGCTCGCCGAACTCGTCGTCTGGGGACGCGAGTTCTTCGACGCCGTCGACATCGTCTACGCCGATCTGCACGTGGACGCCCAGTACGCGGCGTCCGGCTACCCGCCCGAACAGGCCGAGCGGCGGGCCGCCAAGGAGGTGAAGGCCACCCGCAGACGGATCCGCGCCGCAGTGGCCGAAGCGGACCGCAGCCGGGTCGGGGTGCACGGGCTCTCCGAGTTCCAGGACCGGCCCGCCTACCGGGAGTTGCACCGCGAGGTGCTGCACGCGCTGGCCGTCGACCCGGTGCTGCGGGCGGCGACCGAGGGCATGGCCGGAGCCTTCCTGCGCTCCCGGCTGGCCGACGGCGGCGGCCCCGACGCCGGGCAGCTGGCCGCCGGGGTCGAGTACATCGCCGCCGAACTGCCGTTCTTCCTGGACACCCCGGCGCTGCTCGGCGTGGCCTCGTCGGTGTCCTGCTACCACGTCGAACTGCCGCTCACCCCGGTGCTGTTCGGCCGTTCCGAGGGCCTGCGCGCGGTGCCCGCCCAGGGGTACGCGGTGGTCCGTCCGGCCGCCGTCCCGCAGACCGCCGCCGCTGCCTGACCGACCCGCCCCAGCGTTCCGAACCAAGGAGAGACCCCGAATGACCGCGGTACAGCCCGAGTTCACGTTCCCGCTCGACCGGCGCGGCGACGTGCTCCCGGAGGAGGTGGACCTGCTGCGGGAGAAGCACCCGGTGGCCAGGGTCCGCACCATGACCGGCGACGAGGCGTGGCTGGTGAGCAGCTACGCGCTGGCCAAGCAGGTGCTGGAGGACGAGCGGTTCAGCCTCAAGGACACCGCCAACCCGGGGGTGCCGCGCCAGTACGCGCTGACCATCCCGCCGGAGGTGGTCAACAACATGGGCAACATCAACAGCGCCGGCCTGCGCAACGCCGTGATGAAGACCCTCTCGCCGCGCGCCGACCGCGAGTTGGCGGGCTGGCTGGAGGCGCAGGCGCACCGGCTGATCGACGACCTGGTCGCCCAGGGCGCCCCCGGCGAGCTGCGCGACGGCTTCACCGAGCCGTACTCGGCCGCGCTGCACTGCCGGCTGCTCGGCATCCCCACCGACGACTGGCGCCGGCTGATGGCCGGCATCGACGTCGCGTTCATCACCAGCCCGAAGCCCTTCGAGGGCTCGACCCCGAACTGGTACAAGGACCTCGGCTACATGGTCGAGCAGCTGAACGCGGAGCCCACCGAGGGCCTGCTCGGCCGGTTCGCCGAGCTGCGCCGCTCGCCGGACGCCGCGGACCGGGTGAGCGACGAGCTGCTCGCCACCGTCGCCCTCTCGCTGTTCGGCGCGGGCGCGGTCTCCACCTCCTCGTTCCTGCTGCACGCGATCATCTACCTGGTGGAGCGGCCCGAGCTCGCCGAGCGGATCCGCCGCGAGCCGCAGGTGATCGGCCGGGCGGTGGACGAGCTGCTGCGCTACAACCTGTCGATCGGCGACGCGCTGCCCCGGATCGCGCTCGCCGACGTGCGGCTGGGCGAGGTGGAGGTGAAGCGGGGCGAGCTGGTGCTGGTGCTGATCGAGGGTGCCAACAACGACCCGGAGGTCTTCCCGCACCCGGAGCGGATCGACTTCGACCGGGAGTCCAACCCGCACCTGGCGTTCGGCGGCGGCCG
This sequence comes from Kitasatospora sp. NPDC048365, assembly GCF_043200835.1. Taxonomy (NCBI): domain Bacteria; kingdom Bacillati; phylum Actinomycetota; class Actinomycetes; order Kitasatosporales; family Streptomycetaceae; genus Kitasatospora; species Kitasatospora sp. NPDC048365. The sequence continues at coordinate 265,561 of NZ_JBICYJ010000002.1, read as the reverse complement.
GCACTTCTGCCCGGCCTCGGCGCTGGGCCGCACCCACGCGGAGATCGCGATCACCGCGCTGGTCGAGCGGCTGCCCGAGCTGCGGCTCGCCCTCCCGGTGGAGCAGCTGGCCTGGCGCCCGGGCTTCATCAAGCGCCTGCCGGAGCGCCTGCCGGTGGTCTGGTGACGGGCGGGACGGCGGCTATTCGGGGGAGCCGCCGTCCAGCAGGATGCGGTGGATCCGCTCCCACTGCTCCGGGTCGGCGGCGACCAGCAGGCCCTCCTGGCAGCCGGGGGCCTCGGGCCGGTAGGGGAGGCCGTCCAGCCGGGCGGAGCGGCCGCCGGCCTCGCTGACCAGCAGCGAGCCGGGCGCGTGGTCCCACGGCAGGGTGCGCCAGTACAGGATGAAGTCCTGCTCGCCGGCGGTGATCAGCGGGTACTCGATCCCGGCCGAGCTGCGGCCGGGATCGAGGTGGCCGAAGGCCCGGGCGTTGGCCCGCAGCCGGTGGTGGGTCGCCGGGTCGAGGAAGCGGGTCTTCAGGACGCCGCGCCACTTCTCCGGCTCCGCGGCGGGCGGCGGGCAGGTCAGCCGGTGGCCGTCGCGCCAGGCGCCGGCGCCGAGCTCGGCGCTGTACGCCGTCCCGGTGACCGGCTGCCAGATCCAGGACGCCACGGTCTGCCCGGCGCGGACCAGCGCGGCCATCACCGCGAAGTCCGGGCGGCCGGCCACGAAGTTCGAGGTGCCGTCCACCGGGTCGACCAGCCAGACGGCGGGCTCGGTGTGCAGGGAGCGGGCCAGCTCGGGGTCGGCGGAGACCGCCTCCTCGCCGACCACCGGCACCGGCAGCAGTTCGCGCAGCCGACGGGAGATGATCTGCTCGGCCTCACGGTCGGCGACCGTGACCACCTCGCCGGGCGCCTTCTCCATCACCTCGCCGGCGGCCAGCGCCCGGAACCGGGGTTCCACCGCCTCCGCCGACGCCTCGGCGAGGATCTCCGCCACCTTCTCCATCAGCACGCGCGCGCTCCCTTCGCTGCTACCACTCTCGCACGTCCGTGCGGGCGGTCGCGCAGTGGACGGCGCGCCGACCAGCGGTTACCGCGGGTCGGCGGGGTCCAGGTAGTGGAACGCCGGGCGCGGGTGCATCAGGAACTCGTGGTGCGAGATGTTCCAGGCATACGCGCCGGCCATCGCGAAGAGCAGCCGGTCGCCGGCCCGCAGCGCGGCGACCGGGGTGCGGGCGGCGAGCACGTCCTTGGGGGTGCACAGCTGGCCGGAGACGGTGACCGGGGTGCCGGTGACGCCGGGGCGGGGCCAGGGGTGCGGCCAGTGGTCGACGGGCAGCACGGTGAAGGGCTGGGAGTGACCGCGGGTGGCCGGGGTGCGCAGGTGGTGGGTGCCGCCGCGGACCACCGCGAAGTCCTCGCCGTGGCTGTGCTTCACGTCGAGCACCTCGGTGGCGTACCAGCCGCAGTACGCGGTGAGGGCGCGGCCGGGTTCGATCCGCAGGGTCAGGTCGGGGTGCGGGGCCAGCAGCTTGCCGAGGCCCTCGCCGAACCGGGCCCAGTCGAAGCGGGCGTCCGGGTCGTCGTAGTCGACGGCCATCCCGCCGCCGACGTTGACCTCGTGCAGCGGGAGGCGGTGGCGGGCGGCCAGCTCGGTCGACCAGGTGACGATCCGCTCGGCGAGGCGCAGCTGCTCCTCGGCGGGCAGGCCGCTGGCCAGGTGGGCGTGGATGCCGCGCAGCCGCAGGTGCTCGAAGCCGGGGGAGGCCAGCAGGGCGAGGCAGGCCTCGATCCGGTCGGGGTCCATGCCGAACGGGGTCGGGCGGCCGCCCATGGCCAGCGCGACGCCGGCGAGCGCGCCGTCGCCGACCGGGAGGTTGGCGCGGAGCAGGACGTCCACCGGACGGTCGGCGGCCGAGGCCGCCGCGGCGAGCGCGTGCAGCTCGCGCTCGCTCTCCACGTGCCAGCGCCGGACGGCGGGCAGCCGCAGCGCGGCGGCGATCTCCTCGGGCGTCTTGCCGGGGCCGCCGAAGGCCAGCGGCGCGTCCGGGACGGTGGCGTGGACGTGCGCCAACTCGCCGCCGGAGGACACCTCGTAGCCGTCCACCAGGCCGCTGAGCGCGGCCAGCACCGGCGCCTCCGGGTTGGCCTTGGCGGCGTAGTACAGCTCGACCCGCTCGGGCAGGGCGGCGCGGACCGCGGCGGCGTGGGAGCGCAGCGCCGCGAGGTCGTACAGGTACGCCGGCAGCTCGGCCAGCTCGGCCAGCTCGGCCAGCTCGGCCGCGGCGGTCGGGACGGTCGCGGCGGTCACACGTACTCCTTGGCGGGTGCGGCGGCGGGGACGGCTGCGGTCGCGGGCAGCGGGGCGCAGGCCCCGGCGGGCAGGGACAGCGGGGAGGCCAGCGGGACGTAGCCCGCCTCCCGGTCGGGGCGGCGGGTCCACCGGGTGAGCAGGTTGGCCTTGGCGGGGAGCGGGACGCCGGCCAGCAGGGCGGCCAGCCGGGGCGGGCAGCCGTGGGCGTCGGCGTACGCGCCGAGCGCCGCGCCGACCTCCTCCCAGAGCCCGGCCTCCAGCTCGGGGTGCCGGTCGGCGAGGGCGGCGAGCAGCTCGGCGAGGTGGTTGACGAGCAGGCAGTAGACCACGCGGTCCCAGCCGCGCTGCGCGTCGTAGGTCATCGGCGCGGCGACGTCGGCGGGGAGGGCGGCGAGCAGGGCGGCGTTGTGCTCGGGGAGCAGCTTGGTGCCCTCCAGGTCGCGGAAGAGCACCTGGGCGGGGCGGCCGTCGGCGTCGACGCAGACCAGGACGTTCTGCAGGTGCGGTTCCAGCACGATGCCGTGGTCGAAGTAGGCGGCGAGCACGGGCGGGACGACCAGCCTCAGGTAGGCGGCCCACCAGGCGCGGGCGGCCGCGGCGTCGCCGCCGGCGAGCAGCGCGGAGACCTGGGCGGGGCTGGTCGGGTACTCGTCGGCGACGGCGGCGGCGAGCAGCGGGGTGAGGCCGGGCCGGACGACCTCGTCCAGGCCCTCCCGGACGATCAGCCCGAAGCCCTCGAACAGCGCGGTGTCGGGCGTGCCGTCGGTGCCGGGCAGGGCGAGGGTGCGGAAGGCGGGCTCGCGCAGCATCGCCGCGTCGGGGAAGCGCCCGGCCAGGTCGGCGAGCGGTTCGGCGAGCAGCCGGGTCAGGGTGACGGCGCCGGTGAGCTCGTAGGCGGAGTTCTTCCGCAGGCAGTTGGTGATCCGCACGTTGAGGCTGAACTTGAGGAACGCGCCCTCGCCGTAGAGGGTGCGCACCGAGGCGGTGGCCGCGTACGGGGTGCCGCCCTCGCCGAGGTCGAGGACGTCGCCGCGGTCCAGGGCGGCGCGCAGCAGCGGGTGGTCGGCGAGCAGTTGGTACTGCCAGGGGTGGGCGGGCAGCAGGGTGTAGCCCTCGGGGACGGCGCGCAGCCCGTCCAGGTGGGCGAGCGCGGCCGGGTCGGCGGTGTCCTGGGCGATGTACTCGGTGCGGACGGCGAGGTGGCGAAGCCGGAACGCGGCGCGCGCCTCGGGGGCGTAGTCGGACCAGGAACCGCGGGCGGCGGAGCGGGACTTGGGCGCCGGGTGGAAGCGGTGGCCGAAGAGCAGGGCCTGCTCGGACTCCAGGTACGGGTCGCCGCCGGCGGCCGGGCGGGCGGCCAGCGCGGCGTCGACGCCGTGGTGGCTGGAGGCGACCTGGTCGAGGAACTCCTCGTTGGCCACGCCGGTGCGCAGGGTGAGTTCCGCGCGGACGTGCTCGGCGAGCTCGCGCCAGGCCAGCTCCCGCCAGCCGTCCGGGGTCCGCTCGGTGACCGGGCCGGTGAAGCGGTGCGCGCCGAGCAGCGAGGTGCGGCGCAGCGCGACCCGCAGCAGGGCGCCGCGGCGGGGGAGGCGGATCAACAGGGTGCCGTCGGCGACGGCGGTCTGGTGTTCGGGTGCGGAGACCTCGCGGAGCAGGCAGTTCAGCAGGGTGTGGGCGACGGCGTGGTCGGCGGTGGGCAGGGCGTCCGGGCCCGCCGCCGTGGGATGGCGGTCGGTCTGCGTGGTTGTCATCGGGGGCTCCAGCGGGTCAGGAGGACGAGTGTGGCGGCGAGCGCGGCCGCGGCGGTGCCGGCGAGCACGGGGGCGGTCGGGCCGAAGGCGCCGTTGACCAGGGCGGCGGCGGTACCGGCGGCGACCGCGCCGCCCTTGGAGACCAGCTCCAGGGTGCCGAACATCCGCCCCGGGGCGCGGCCTTCGGCGGCGGCCGCGGCGAGGACCGACAGGCAGACCAGGCCGAGGGTGAGGCCGGCGCCGAGGACCGTGCGGGCGAGGACGAAGGCGGGCAGCGAGTGGGCGGCGCCGTGCCCGGCGAGGCCGAGGCCGACCAGCGCGAAGGCGGCGAACAGGCCGGTGCGCGGCCGGTGGTGGAACAGGTGGTGGATGCGGCCGGCGGTGAGCAGGTACACCAGGTGCGGCAGGGCGAACAGCACGCCGGAGACCGTGCCGGAGACTCCGGGCAACTGCTGCTCGACCAGGGCGATCAGGTACGGGAAGGAGACGATGGTGGCGAAGACGAAGGCGAACTCGAAGAGGTAGAGCAGGCGCAGCTGCTTCGCCGGGGCGGCCGTCGGGCCGGTGGCCGCGGCCTGGCCGGGCGGCTGCTCGGGCTCCGGGAGGAAGGCGAGCAGGGCGGCGGCGGCCAGCGGCAGCACGGCCATCAGCAGGTACTGCCGGTGCGGCGGTATCCACGGGGAGAGCGCGCCGACCAGGATCGGCGCGGCGACCAGCGAGGCGCGGGCGCTGCCCTGCATCAGGGTGAGCGCGCGGGAGAGGTCGGAGCCGCGCAGCGCGGCGCCGAGGTAGCCGTTGGTGGCGGCGAAGGTGCCGCCGAGGAAGCCCTGGAGGACCAGGGCGACGGTGAAGCCGGCCAGCGAGTCGGCCGCGCCCGCCAGCAGGAAGGAGACGGTGAGCCCGAGTTGGGCGCGCAGCAGCAGTCGCTTGCGGCCGAAGCGGTCGGCCAGCCGCCCCCAGAACGGGGCGCCGAGCGCGCTGAACACGGTCGGCACGATGTACAGCAGCCCGGCCCAGTGCCCCTCGCGGTCGCCCAGGGTGGGCAGGATCTCGGTGAGGTACGGCGGCAGGCCGAGTGCGGCGAACGAGGCGACGAAGTAGCAGGCGGCCACCGCGTGCACCTGGCGGCGGTCCAGCCCGGTGGGCCGGCCCGCGGCGAGGGCGCCGCGTTCCAGCGCCCCGGTGCTCACGACCGCCCCGCGCGGAGCAGGTAGTTGGGCCCGCTGGTGTAGTGCTTGTTGATGTCGGCGGCGCCGGAGCGGTCCTTGGCCAGCAGGGTGCCGGCGGTCACCATCGCCTTGACCGGCAGCCGTTCGGCCTCCAGCAGGTCGCGGCGGAGCGCGGCGCCGTCCTCGCCGAGCCGGTCGACGGCCGCGGTGAGGGTGTCGTGCAGCAGGCCGAGGCCTTCCTCCAGCGGGAGGCGGCCGTGCTCGGCGAGGCCGAAGGCGAGGGCGGCGGTGCACAGGTGGCCGGTGATGGTGGTGAACAGGTCGGTGAGTGCCCGGTCCCCGTCGCCGAAGATCCGCTCGTCGTCGAACAGGTCGCGGTAGGGGGCGAGGCCGCCGAGCCGGGTCAGGTTGATCCGGGGGCCGTCGTTGTCCTTGTAGAGCAGGCGCAGCCGGGTCCGGCCGCGGTGGGTGTCGAGCACCAGCGAGGTGTTCTGCTGGTGCGACTCCAGTGCGATGCCGTACCCGAACAGCGTGGTCTGCCAGTCCAGCAGCAGCTCCAGCAGCTCGCGGTACAGCTCGCGGACGGAGCCGGCGAAGAAGCGGTCGGCGAGGTGGTCGACGACCAGCCGGCCGCCGGGTGCCGGGGCGAGCAGCGCGGCGAGCGGGACGGTGACCGCGTCGCCCAGGCCGGCCGGGTAGCGGCGGAGCAGGACGGCCAGCAGCTCGTCGCCGGCGGCCTGCGCGTGGCACTGCTCGTCGGCGTGCAGGACGCGCCCGGCGAGGCGGGGTTCGCGCTCCAGCACGGCCTGCAGCAGCAGTTGGCCGGCGGCGCCGTCGGCGAGCGTGCCGGGCTTGATGGTGCGCCGGTTGCGCATCCCCAGGGTGGCGGTGGCCAGCGGCAGCTTGAGGTGGACCGAGGGCTCGTGGGCGACCGCGACGGTGCGCATCGACAGGGTCGGCAGCACCTCCAGGTACGGCTCGTCGATCAGGATCGCGCCGGGCAGGTCCGGCAGGTGGTCGACGGTCAGCGGGTGCACCGGGATGGTCAGGAACGGCCCGTCCACGCCGAGCTGCCGGGCGCTGGGCCACCAGCCGGGGAGCGGTGCCACGCCGTGCACGTCCAGCTCGCCGACCGGCACGGCCAGCCAGCGCAGCTCGAAGGACGGGTGGAACTCCGGCGCGTACGCGCGCAGTTGCCCGTCGGTGAGGCCGGATCGGCCGCGCGCGGTGGGGTACACCGGGTGGTCGAGGTAGGCGGCCAGGGTGTCGAAGGCGAGCGAGGAGCCGAGGCCGGTCCACTGGGCCGGGTCCTTGCCGTACGCCTCGGCGAGCCGGTCGTGCACACCGTCCCGGACGTCCTCGTGCAGCTCCATGGTGGCCAGGGTCTGCCGGCACTCCTCGGCGAAGGCCAGGTGGCCGGCGCGGTCCAGCGGGTCGGCGTCCGCGGCCAGCCGCATCAGGATCTCCGGGAGCTCGGTCAGCTCCTCGCCGTCGGCCTCCAGCAGTGGCAGCCGGACGGCGTCCTCGCACTGGAAGCCCTCGGCGGCCACCGGCAGGGCGAACCGGCCGCTGCGCAGCCACCGCCCGTCGGCCCGCGGCTCCTCGACGGCGCCGGTGCGCAGGCCCAGCACGTCCTCGCGCAGCAGCGCGGAGAGCACCCGCAGGGTCAGCAGCTCGGCCGGGGTCACGGGGTGATCTCCCAGCGGTTGGCGGCGACGAACCCGGCGACGGCCTCGTCCGCCTCCTGCTGGCTCGGGCCGATCGCCCAGACCACGCCCAGGTAGTCGCGGTTGGTCCGGTAGTGCTCGTGGGTCTCGCCGACCGCGCGGGCGGGCCGGTAGGAGAGGGTGATGCCGTCGGCCTCGCTGTCGTACGGGCCGGGGGCGGCGGTGAGGGTGCCGGCCCGGTCGGCGAGGACCGCCTGGTTGCGGGCCCGGCGGTCGGTGCGCAGGCCGAGGTCGGCGGGCAGCCGCTCGCCGAGGTGGGCGCGCAGCACCAGCTCGAAGAGCGGGATGTCGAGGATCTTCGCCAGCATCAGGTCGCACTGGTCGCCGATGGCCCGGTAGTTGACCTCGATGAGCCGGGCCCGGCCGTCCGGCTGGACGACGAACTCGGTGTGGCAGGCGCCGAGTCCGACGCCGAGCGCGTCGAGCTGGGCGAGCACCTGCGCGGTGACGTCCTGCGGGTGGGCCGGGACGTAGGTGAGGACCTCCTCGATGAAGTCCGGCGGCGGGGAGAGCCGGGTCCGGAAGCCGCCGAGGACGTGCCGGGTGTGCCCGTCGCCGAGGGTCTCCAGGGTGTGCAGCTCGCCCGCCAGGAACTCCTCCACCACCAGCGTGGCCCCGGCCCGCCGGGCGCGGATCTCCGCGCACCGGCGGGCGAGTTCGGCGGCGTCGGCGACCAGCGAGACGTCCTCGCTGGCCACCCCCTCGCGCGGCTTGACCACGCACGGGAAGACCAGGTCCAGCCCGGCCGGGTCCGCGCCGGGCGCCAGCTCGGCGGAGCGGACCTCGTCCAGGCCGGTCAGCGCCAGGTGGCGGCGCAGCAGGCCCTTGTCCTTGGCGCGCAGCGCGGCCTTCCAGCCCTTGGCGGGCAGCCCGAAGTACTCGGCGGCCAGCGCGGTCTGCGTCTGCAGGTGGTCGCTGTTGCTGAACACCGCGTCGGGGGCCGCCAGTTGCGAGACAGTACTGATCACCGCACGGAAGTCGCGGACCTCGCACTCGACCAGCTCCGGTCTGAACTCCCGGCCGGCGTAGGCCCGGCGGTGGTCCTCGACGCTGTCGGTCAGCACCGTGACGTCGAGACCGAGCTTCGCCGCCGCCGGCAGGAAGCCGTCGGTGACCGAGTCGGTCGGGTTCAGGGCGAGCAGGTAGAGCCGCATGGTGATCAGTCCCCGATGGAAGTGGTGTGGTGGGAGGGTTACTTGGGCGCGTCGACGCCGGCGGCCTTGGCGATGTCCTTGAGCATCTCGTCGGCGGCCTGCACCCCGATGCCGGACATCCAGATCTCGTCCGGCACGGTGAAGACCTTGCTGTTCTTCACCGCGTTCAGGCCCTGCCAGACGGCGGTCTGCTGGACCTCGCCCTGCTTGGTCTTGGACGGGTCGTCGGAGCTGGTGACGAACACCAGGTCGGCGTCGGCCTGGTTGATCTGCTCCGGGCTGACCTCCAGCATCGCCTTGTCGACGTCCGGGGCCTGGACGGCGCGGCCCATGCCGACGTCCTTCAGCACCACGCCGCTGAACGAGGCGTTCTGGTACAGCCGGGTCGGGCCGGCCACGAAGCGGACCACGGAGACGGTCGGCGCCTTGCCGGCGTACTTGGCCTTGACCGCCTCGCCGAGCTTGGCGGCCCGGGCCTCGTAGTCGGCCAGCGCCTTCTTCGCCTCGGCGTCCTTGCCCAGCGCCTGCGCGTACAGCGCCAGGTTCTCCTTCCACGGCTGGCCGGTGGTCTCGGCCATCACGGTCGGGGCGATGGCGTTGAGCTTGTCGTACACCTTCTGGTGGCGGACCTTGGAGGTCAGGATCAGGTCCGGCTTGAGGGAGGCGATCAGCTCCAGGTTCGGCTCGGCCATCGGGCCGACGTCCTTGGTGCCGTCGATCTTGCCCTTGAGGTACGCCGGGAAGCCGCCCTCGGTCTTCAGGTGCGGGGCGACCGCGCCGACCGGGGTGATGCCGAGCAGGGTGACGTCGTCCAGCTCGCCGGAGTCCAGCACCACGACCTTCTTCGGCTGCGCCTTGATCTCGGCGGTGCCCATCGCGTGCTTGACGCTGCGCGGGAAGACCGCGGCGGAGTCGCCCGCGGCCTGGCTCGCGGCCGGCTTGGCGTCGGTGGTGCCCTCGCTGCCGCAGGCGGCCAGCAGGGTGGTGGAGAGCAGGGCGGCGAGCACGGCGGCGGGGAGTCTGCGGTTGATCATGGTTCTGTCCTTGCGGGAGTGTTTTCGGGCAGGGTCGGGGCCGGCGGCGCGCAGGGGCGCCGCCGGAAGCTCGGGGTGCGGGGTCAGCGGCGGGCCAGCGGCACGACCAGCGGGGTGCCGGTCTCGGGGTCGGGGATCACGCGGCAGGGGACCTGGAAGACCTGCTCGACCAGCTCGGCGGTGAGCACCTCGCCGGGCGGGCCGGCCGCGGCCGGCTCGCCGTCGTGGAGCACCACCAGGTGGTCGGCGTAGCGGGCGGCCTGGCCGAGGTCGTGCAGCACCATGACCACCGTCCGCCCGGCGTCCCGGTGCAGGTCGGTGACCAGGTCGAGGACGTCCAGCTGGTGCCGCAGGTCCAGGAAGGTGGTCGGCTCGTCGAGCAGCAGCAGGTCGGTGTCCTGGGCCAGGGCCAGGGCGATCCAGGCGCGCTGGCGCTGGCCGCCGGAGAGCTGGTCCACCGGGCGGTCGCGCAGCGCGTCGGTGCCGGTCCGGCGCAGCGCCTCCTCCACGGCCGCCTGGTCGGTGGCCGACCAGGGGGTGAGCATCCGCTGGTGCGGGTAGCGGCCGAGCCGGACCAGCGCCTCCACGGTGACCGCCTCCGGGGTGACCGGCTGCTGCGGCAGCAGGCCCATCCGGCGGGCCAGTGCCCGGGCGGGCATCCGGTGGATGTCGGCGCCGTCCAGGGTGACCGTGCCGGCCGCCGGGTCCAGCAGCCGGACCAGACCGCGCAGCAGGGTCGACTTGCCGCACGCGTTGGGGCCGACGATCGCGGTGACCGCGCCGCCCGGCAGCTCCAGGTCCAGGCCGCGGACGACCGGGCGGTCGCCGTACCGCAGGTGCAGGCCGTGCGCGGCCAGCCGTCCGGTGCCGGCCGAGGGGCCGGCGGCGGTGGCGGCGGTGCTGGCGGTGGTCATCAGGAACTCCTCTGCGGCAGTCGGCCCTGGCGGATCATCAGCACCAGCAGCCAGGGGGCACCGAGCGTCGCGGTGACGGCGCCGACCGGCAGGCCGTGCACCGGCAGCACGTGCAGGACGAGGTGGTCGGCGGCCAGCAGCAGCAGCGAGCCGGTCAGCGCGGTGAGCGCCAGCGTCGCCGGGGTCGGCGGGCCCGCCAGCAGTCGCGTCAGGTGCGGCACCGCCAGCGCCACGAACGCGACCGGCCCGGTCAGCGCGGCGGCCAGCGAGGCCAGCACCACGGCGAGCAGCAGCAGGCCGAGGCGGTTGCGGTGCGGGTCCAGGCCCAGGCCGCCGGCCGAGTCGTCGCCCAGGTCCAGCACCGCGACCCGGCGGTTCAGCAGGAACACCGCGGCCACCGCGACCGCGATCGCGCCGCCCGCCGCCCACACCTCGGGCCAGGTCCGGCCGTACAGCGAGCCGGTGGTCCACTGCAGCGCCTGGCCGGCCAGCTCCGCCGGGAAGCGGACGATCATCAGGTTGACCGCCGCCGCCAGCCCCGCCTGCACCGCCAGGCCCACCAGCACCAGCCGGGTCACCGCCATCCGCGAGCGCCAGGCGAACGCGCCGAGCAGCGCCGCGGCGAGCAGCCCGCCGCCGAGCGCCGCCAGCGGGGTGAGCGCCTGCGGGGCGCCGGTGGCCAGCAGCAGCACCGCGCCGAACGAGGCGCCGCCGGTGACGCCGATGACGTCCGGCGAGGCCAGCGGGTTGCGGAACAGCCGCTGCAGCAGCGAACCCGCCACCGCCAGCCCGGCGCCCGCGATCAGTGCCGACAGCACCCGCGGCGCGCGGAACTCCCGCACCACCAGCACGTCGCCGTCCGCGCCGAACCCGAACAGCGCGCGCAGCGCGTCCGGCAGCGGGATCCGCACCTGGCCGGTGGAGAGCGCCAGGCCGGTCGTCAGCACCAGCAGGACGGCGGCACCGGCGATCAGCAGCAGGCTGCGGCTGCGGGCACGGGCGAGCGCACCGGAGCCGGGCCGCGCCGCGACCTGCTTCGCGACCTGCTCCTCGACCGGCGTGGACGGGCTCACCGGGACGCCACCTTCCGTGCCAGCACCGCGAGCAGCGGGGCGCCGAGGAACGCGGTGACGATCCCGACCTCGATCTCGGACGGGCGCACCACCAGCCGGCCCAGCACGTCGGCCGTCAGCAGCAGCACCGGACCGGCGATCAGACAGCCCGGCACCAGCACCCGGTGGTCGTTGCCCAGCAGCGGACGCACCAGGTGCGGCGCCGCCAGGCCGATGAACGCCACCGGACCGGCCACCGCGACCGAGCCGGCCGCCAGCAGCACCACCGCCAGGCCGCCCAGTACCCGGATCCGGGCCACCGGCACGCCGAGCGCCTGCGCGGTCTCGTCGCCGAGCGCCAGCGCGTTCAGCGCGGGGGAGACCAGGAGGGCCAGCACGATCCCGACCGCGATCAGCGGCAGCACCTGGTAGAGCACGTCCAGGCTGCGCCCGCTGATCGAACCGGCCAGCCAGAACCGCGCCTCGTCCAGGGTGCGGCGGCTGGCCAGCATCAGCGCCGACGTCCAGGACGCCAGCACCGCGGACAGCACGGTGCCGCCGAGCGCCAGGCGCACCGGGTCCAGGTCGCCCGAGCGCCGGGCCATGCCGTACGCGAGCAGGGCGGCGCCGGCCGCACCGGCGACCGCGAACCAGACGAACTCCAGCGGGTGGGTGAGGCCCAGCGCGAAGATCGCGGCGACCACCGCGAAGCTCGCCCCGGCGTTGATCCCCAGCGTGGTCGGCGAGGCCAGCGGATTGCGGGTCACGCCCTGGGCGACCGCCCCGGCCACGCCGAGCGCGGCCCCGACGGTCACCCCGATGACGGTCCGCGGCACGCGCAGTCCGACCACCACGTCGGCGTCGCCGCCGTGCGCCGTACCGGACAGGGCGTCAATCACCGCGGAGAGCGGGATGGATCGCGATCCGAGGGCGAGGCTGAGCGCCGCGCACAGCACGAGCACGCCGACGCCGGCGACCAGCAGCAGCAGGGGCCGCCGGGTCGCCGGGAGCCGAGGTGCCGGGGCCGTGGGCGCCGGTGGTTCGGTTCTGAGCACGAGATCAAAGTTTGGTGAGGCTTGCCTTAATTAGTCAAGCCCGGGGTGGCTGTGTGTAAGGTGAGCCTCACCTCAGCCTTCCCAGGGGGTCACCATGCTCCACCTGCCCGCCAGGCATGCGCGGACGGCCGACAGACTGGCCGAAACGTACCGTCAGCTTGGCCTGATCTGCCCGGCGCTGACGGTCTCCCAGGTCGACCGCGCGCCGGCGGACGGTCAGGACTGGATCCCCGCCGACCGGCTCGCCTCCGCCGTCGACCGCCTCGTCGACGGCGAGAGCGCCCGCATCCGGGCCCGCCACGGCGCCGCGCCGCGACCCCACGTCGCCGCCTCCCGGCTGCTCCACCACTACCTGTGGACCAGCTCGCTGCTGATCAGCGGCGTCTGGTACCTGGAGCGCCGGGTTCCGGTGCTGCCCGCCCGCGACCTGTGGATCGCCGCGGAGAGCGGCGACTTCGCGCTGCGCCCCGGCGCCTGGGAGCTCGGCGACGAGGCCGACGTCCGCGACGCGGTCGCCGCCCACGTCGGGCCCGTCCTCGCCGCCTTCCAGCCGTACGTCCGCCGCGGCCCGCGCGCCCTGTGGGGCATGGCCACCGACGACCTGGTCTCCGGCATCTGGTACCTCGGCCGGATGCTCGACCAGGAGGACCGCGCCGTCGCCGTGGCCGGCGCCCTCGTCCCCGCCGACACCCCGCCCTGGACCGGCCCCGCGGGCTTCCGCCGCGAGAACGGCGCCTGGACCCGCACCCGCCAGGGCTGCTGCCTCTACTACGCGGTCGACCCGGCCAACCCCTGCGGCACCTGCCCCCGGCGGACGGCCGCCTGACGGCTCAGCCGCGGCGCGACAGGGCGACGCCCGCCAGGCACAGCGCCCCGCCCGCGAAGGCCAGCGGCCGCGGCAGCTCGCCCAGCACCGCCCAGGACATCAGCACCACCAGCGCCGGCACCACGTACGTGGTCGCCCCCAGCTTCGCCGCGGTGGTCCGCGCCAGCGCGTACGCCCACGCCGTGAAGGCGAGCGCCGTCGGGAACAGCCCCAGGTAGAGCACGTTCAGCCCGGCGTCCACCGGAGCCGCCGCCAGCTGCGACACCAGCTGCGGCGCGAACGGCAGGCACACCACCGCGCCCGTCGCGCAGCTGAGCGCCGTGACCTGCAGCGGACTCGCGTGCCGCAGCGCCGGCTTCTGCAGCACCACCCCCGCCGCGTACGTCACCGCGGCCAGTACGCACAGCAGGATCCCGCCGACCGAGCCGCCCCCGCCGCCGGACATCGACACGCCGACCACCAGCGCGCCCGCGAAGGACACCGCGAGCCCGCCGACCAGCCTGCGCGGCAGCCCCTCGTGCAGCAGCCGGCTGCTCAGCAGTGCGATCAGCACCGGCCCGAGCGCCACCACCATCGCCGCCGTCCCGGCGTCGACCAGCCGCTCGCCCCAGTGGATCGCCACCGTGTACAGGCCGAACCACAGCACCCCGGAGGCGACGATCCCCGGCCACGCCGCCTTCGGCGGCAGCCCCTCGCGCCGGTACAGCAGCAGCGCCAGCAGCACCACCGAGCCGGTTGCCAACCGCCCGAACGACAGGGCGCCGGGCCCGAAGTGGTCGGCCGCGCTGCGAATCGAGACGAACGCCGACGCCCACAGCACCACGGCGGTGGCCGTCGCCGCGAGCGCCTTCCCGTCCGGACGGGTCGCGGCCGCAGATGAGAGATCCATCCCGTCAGGCTACGAGCCGCGCCCCGCACCGCAACCGGCTTTTCCCCCCGGTCCGGGGCGGCCGGCCGGGGACTCCCCGGTGCCGGGTCCGATCCGGCAGGTGATAGGAATTTCCCCGTACCGCGCACGGCCGCCCCGAACCCCGCCGCGCCCTGAACGAAGAGGTTGTCGTGCCGAAAGCCCGGATGCCGAAGCGGCGCGTCGCGATGCTCGCGGCCGCAGGCCTGCTGATCGGAACCTGCGCCGCGGTGGCCGTCGCCGGGTCGTCGGGCGACAACGGCGCCGCCGCCGGGACCGCGCAGGCCGCCGCCCCGGCCGCCGACGGCACCGCCGTCGCCGCGGCCCCCACCGGGGAAGCCGCTCCCTCGCCGTCCGGCAGCGCGAGCGCGTCCGCCTCGGCGTCGGCGTCCGCGTCGGCCACGCCGTCGGGCAGCCCCACCGGGGCGCGTCCCTCGTCCGCGGCGCCGTCCGGCGCGTCCCAGGCCCCGTCCGCCCCGGCGGCCCGCACCGACACGTCCCCCGTCTTCACCGGCCTCGCCTTCGACACCTGCACCGCACCCGCGCTGAGCGTGATGACCGCCTGGCACGGCACCTCGCCGTACGGAGCCGCGGCGGTCTACATCGGCGGCCGGAACCGGGGTTGCGCCCAGCCGCAGCTGACCGCGGGCTGGGTGAAGGCCGTCACCGCCGGCGGCTGGCGGCTGATCCCGCTGTACGTCGGCGCCCAGGCGCCCTGCCAGAGCGGCGCCAGCCCGTACCGGATCGACGCCGCGAACCCCGGCCCGCAGGGCACCGCGGACGGGCAGGACGCCGTGGCGAAGGCCGGCGCCCTCGGCATGCGGGCGGGCAGCGCGATCTACCTGGACGTCGAGGCGTACAACGCCTCCGACGCCGCCTGCGGGCAGGCGGTCGTCGGCTACGTCCAGGGCTTCACCCGGGCGCTGCGCCAGGCCGGCTACACCGCCGGGTTCTACGGGTACGCCTCCTCCAGCGCGGCCGGGATCGCCAAGGCCGTCGAGCAGCGGACCCCCGACCTGCCGGACGCCGTCTGGTACGCCAAGTACGACGGCGTCGCGGACACCACGTCGAGCTTCCCGTTCGGCGCCGGGCTGTGGAGCGGCCACCGGCGCGGCCACCAGTACGTGGTCAACCAGAAGGAGACGTACGGGGGTTCCGCGCTCACCGTGGACCGCGACGCCTGGGACGGCCCGGTCGCCGTGGTCGGCTGACCGCGCCGCCGGACCACTGCCGGGGCCGTCAGCGCAGGGCCGCCTCCGGGACCGGGGCGGCGACGGGGAACTCCCGCCGCCGGTACCGTCGTTCGGTCGCCGTCCCGAGGGCCAGCAGCATCGCCGCGGCCGCCGCGGCGCAGGTCACCACGAACGCCGCGCCCGGCCCGTACCGCTCGGCCACCCAGCCGGCGACGACCGTTCCGGCCGACTGGGCCAGCGTGATGCTGCTGACCAGCGCCGCCATCGCCTCGCCCAACCGGACGGCGGGAACCGTCCGTTCGGCCAGCCCGAACATCGTGATCATCTGCGGCGCGACGGCCGCGCCGAGGCAGCCGACGCCCACCGTCAGGGCCGTCATGGTGCCGGCCGCGGGCAGCAGCAGGGCGGCGGCGACCAGCAGCACGGTCCCGGCCCGCAGTCGCAGCGGCAGGCCGAGCCGGGCCGGCAGGGCGGCGGTGAGCACCCCGGCCACCGAGGAGACGCCGCCGATCAGGCCGTAGAGCAGTCCGGCCGCGCCCGGGTGCCCGAGCTGACCCGTCGTCGCGGTGACGCCGACCTGCACCGAGCCGAAGCACACACCCAGCAGCGCCATCCCGGCCAGCAGCAGGGCGAACGGCCCGTTCACCAGCCGCCCGCCGGTCCGGCCGGCCGCGGCCGGCACACCGGGCGAGGCGGTCGGGTGCAGCGCGAAGAGCGTGCCGCAGACGGCGACCAGCAGCGCCGCCAGCAGCATGCCCGCCGCCGGGTCGACCAGCGCCGCGAGGACACCGATCACCGCCGGGCCGGCGGTGAAGCTGATCTCGTCGACCGTGCCGTCCAGCGACAGCGCGGCGGCCGTGGACGCCCGGTCGCCGGCCGCCAGCCGCACCCACCGGCTGCGCGCCAGCGGACCGACCAGCGGCACCGAGACGCCGACCAGAGCAGCCGTGAACAGCTGCACCGCCAGCGGGAGTTGGCCCCGGGAGCCGGCCACCAGCGCGACGATCGCCACCGCGTTGACGGCCGCCGCGACCAGCCCGACGGTCCGCTGCCCGCGCCGGTCGGCGAGCCGCCCGACCAGCGGTCCGCCGACGCCCTGCCCGACCGCGAGCACACCGGCGACCGCGGAGCCCTTCCAGACGCTGCCGGAGTCGTGGGTGACCAGCAGCAGCGACCCGATCGGGCACATCGCCGCGGGCAGCCGCCCGAGCAGCGACCACACCAGGACCGGCCCGCCGCTCAACGCGACCGCCGTACGGAACGTCGTGACCACGGCCATCGGCCGCCCACCCCCGGGGCGGGCCGGTCCGGGGCGCCCGCCTCCCCGCTCCCGGCCCCGTAGAAGCTCGTGCGCAGGAGCGGGTGGTACCCCGACGCTACCGACCTTCCCCCGCCCGGGTCACGGTGCGATCACCCAGCGCCACCGCCGCCCCGCCCTGCCGCCGCCCGTACGACCGTCCAACCGCCGCCCGTACGACCGCCGCTCGGCCGATCGCCGCGGCGGCGAGCCAGATCGTCGCGGCCAACACGACGGTGACGGTACGTCGGTTCACGGTGGTGTTCCCCTCCCGGGCGGCGGATCGGCCGGGGATGGGACGGGAGGCGCGCCGGGCCGGTTCCGTCAGGGCTGCTGGAGGCGGCGGACCTCGTCGCGGACCCGGCGGTCCATCGCCAGCGCGAACTGGGCCTCGTTGACGGCCCGGGCGAGCGGCCGGATCCGGCGGACCTGCTCGGTGAGGCGGGCGACCTCCGCGGGCGTCAGCTCGTCCACGTGGTCGAGCGCGCCGAGCAGCTGCTCGCGGATCAGCGCCACGAAGAGTCCGGCCGTGGCGTCCGCGTACTCCTGCGCCCGGCGGCTGACCTCCAGGACGGCGGCCAGCGGCACGCCCTCGGCGACCAGCGCGGTGGTGGCGTCCATCAGCCGGCGGCTGACGTGGGTGATGCCGTCGT
Organism: Kitasatospora sp. NPDC048365; assembly: GCF_043200835.1. Lineage (NCBI taxonomy): Bacteria > Bacillati > Actinomycetota > Actinomycetes > Kitasatosporales > Streptomycetaceae > Kitasatospora > Kitasatospora sp. NPDC048365. Next base: position 248,530 of record NZ_JBICYJ010000002.1, on the reverse strand, counting down.
CCTCGACGGTGATGTAGCCCTGGGCGATGGACTCGGCGGTGTTCTGATCGGTCAGCTGGTCGCCGAACGCGGCCTGCAGCTGGTCCCAGTCCAGGTGGACGGGGGTCTCGTCGGACCAGGGCGCGATCAGCGCGTCGGTGAGGCCGATCAGCTCCGCGAGGCCCCGGCCGCTCTCGCCGGCGCCGATCAGCTCGGCGATGCCGCCGAGCGCGTGGCCGCGCTCCAGCAGTTCGGCGATCAGCCGCAGCCGGCCGAGGTGCTCCTCGCCGTACCAGGCGATCCGGCCCTCCTTGCGCGGCGGCTGGAGCAGCTTGCGCTCCCGGTAGAAGCGCACCGTGCGCACGCTGACGCCGGCCGCCTCGGCCAGCTCCTCGACACGGTACTCGCGGGGCCGACCGGTCGGTCCGGCCTCGTTCTGGATCTCCGCCACGCCGGTCAGCATAGGTCCAGGGCCGGATCCTGCGCGCGCTATTCCACTCAGTGTCAACAAGGGTTACCCTGCCAACCACGCCAGTGATTACTGGCAACGTTCTGCCTGTTCTCATGGTCCGTGCACCACCACCCCCGTCCAGGAGGCCCTCCGCATGGCAGCGCGCACCAAGCAGCAGCCCCCCGAGCCGGCACCGCAGCCCGCCCCGCACGTGCGCGTCGCCGTGGTCGGCTCCGGCTTCGGCGGCCTCGGCGCCGGCGTCCGGCTGCGCCGGGCGGGCATCACCGACTTCGTGATCCTGGAGCGCGCCGGCGCCGTCGGCGGCACCTGGCGCGACAACAGCTACCCCGGCTGCGCCTGCGACGTCCCCTCCCACCTGTACTCCTTCTCCTTCGCGCCCAACCCCGAGTGGCCGCGCAGCTTCTCCGGCCAGCCGGACATCCGCGCCTACCTGGAGAAGGTCGCCGACGTCTTCGGCCTCCGCCCGCACCTGCGCTTCCATGCCGAGGTCACCGAGCTGCGCTGGGAGGCCGAGCACACCCGCTGGCGGGTCACCACCGCCGCCGGCACCTGGACCGCCGACGCCGTGGTCTGCGCCGCCGGCCCGCTCGCCGACCCGCAGATCCCCGACCTGCCCGGCCTCGACGCCTTCCCCGGCAAGGTCTTCCACTCCTCCCGCTGGGACCACGACTACGACCTCGCCGGCAAGCGCGTCGCCGTGGTCGGCACCGGCGCCTCCGCCGCGCAGATCATCCCCGCGATCCAGCCGGAGGTCGGGAAGCTCACCGTCTTCCAGCGGACCCCCGCCTGGGTGCTGCCGCGCCGCGACCGCGAGATCACCGCCGCCGAGAAGTGGTTGCACGCCGCACTGCCGCCCACCGGCGCGCTGCGCCGCGGCACCCTGTTCGCCCTCCGCGAGCTCCAGGTCGACGCCTTCGTCCGCCGCCCCGGAGCGCTCAAGCTGGTGCAGAAGCTCGCCGAGACGCACCTCGCCCGCGCCGTCCACGACCCGGCGCTGCGCGCCAGGCTCACCCCGGGCTACCGGATCGGCTGCAAGCGCATCCTGCTCAGCAACACCTACTACCCGGCGCTCGCCGCCGCCAACACCGAGGTGGTCGCCTCCGGGCTGCGCGAGGTGCGCGGCTCCACCCTGGTGGCCGCCGACGGCAGCGAGCACGAGGTCGACGCGATTGTCTTCGGCACCGGCTTCCACGTCACCGACATGCCGATCGCCGAACGGGTCCACGGCGTCGGCGGGACCAGCCTGCGGGACAGCTGGAAGGGCGGCATGGAGGCGCTGCGCGGCTCCACCGTGCACGGCTTCCCCAACCTCTTCTTCGTGATCGGCCCCAACACCGGCCTCGGCAACAGCTCGATGATCCTCATGATCGAGTCCCAACTGAACTACCTGATCGACGCGTTGGCCACCCTCGACGCCGTCGGCGCGACCGCCATGCAGCCCACCCCGCGCGCCCAGCGCCGCTGGAACCTCGAACTCCAGCACCGGATGGAGCGCACCGTCTGGTCCACCGGCGGCTGCCGCAGCTGGTACCTCGACGAGACCGGCAAGAACACCGTGCTCTGGCCCGGCTCCACCAGCTCCTTCCGCCGCGCCACCCGGCGGGTCGACCTCGCCGAGTACGAGCTGATCAAGCGCACCGCCCCCGTCGCCGCCCAGGAGGTCGTCCCCGCATGAAGCCGGTCGTTCCGCGTGACTGCGTCCTGCCCGACCCCGCCGCCGTCCACCGGGTCCGCTCCGCCGACGGCACCGCGCTCAACGTCGAGGAGTACGGGCCCGACGGCGCGCCGATCGTCGTCCTCGCCCACGGCTGGACCTGCGCCACCACCTTCTGGGCCCCCGTCGTCAACCTCCTCGCCGCCGAATTCCGGCTGGTGGCCTACGACCAGCGCGGCCACGGCCGCAGCGAGACCCCGGCCACCACCGCCGGGTACGGCACCGACAGGCTCGCCGACGACCTCGAAGCCGTCCTGCTCGCCACCGTCCCGGCCGGGCAGCGGGCCGTGCTCGCCGGGCACTCGATGGGCGGCATGACCATCATGGCCGCCGCCGACCGGCCCGAGGTCGCCGCCCGGACCGCCGCGGCGCTGCTCGCCTCCACCGGCGCCGGCGACCTGGTCGCCGAACTCGCCGTCGTCCCGGCCGCGGTGCGGCACGCGGGCGTACGACGGTTCCTGCACCGGCAGATCCTGCGGTCCCGGCTGCCGCTCGGACCGGTCACCGCCGTCTCCCGGGCGGCGCTCAAGTACGCGACCATGGGCCCCGCCACCCCGGCGGACCGGGTCGCCGCCTGCGCGCAGATCGTGCACGCCTGCCCGACCGCCGTCCGCCACCGCTGGGCCGGCGTCCTCGAAACCCTCGACGTCCGCGCCGGGCTCGCCCACCTCACCGCACCCACCGCCGTCGTCGTCGGCACCCACGACCGCCTCACCCCGCCGGTCCTCGCCCGCCGCATCGCCGCCGCCCTCCCCGACCCGCAGGGCCTCCTCGAACTCCCCGGCACCGGCCACATGTCCCCGGTCGAACGCCCCACCGACATCGCCACCGAGATCCGCCGCCTCGCCGGCCTGGCCGCACCCCACCCGCCCGCGGCGGGCTCGGCGACGGCCCCGGCCTCCACCGTCCGTACCACCGTCCCCACCGTCGTCGAGGAGTCCGCGTCATGAACCCGCCGTTGTCGTCGCAGGTCGTGGTCGTCACCGGTGCCGCCCGGGGCATCGGGGCGCTGATGGCCCGCAAGCTGTCCGCGCAGGGTGCCAAGGTGGCCCTGGTGGGGCTGGAGCCGGCCGAGTTGAAGGCGGTGGCCGCGGAGTGCGGCGAGCACGCTTCCGCGTGGGAGGCGGACGTCACCGACCTGGACGCGCTGGCGACGGTCGCCGCCGCGATCAAGGACCGGTACGGCCGGATCGACACGGTGGTCGCCAACGCGGGCATCGCGATCGGCGGCCCGCTGCAGGACAGCGACCCGCGGATGTTCTCCCGGGTGATCGAGGTGAACCTGCTGGGTTCGGTGGCCACCGCCCGGGCGTTCCTGCCGGCGCTCGCGGAGAGCCGCGGCTACCTGCTGCAGATCGCGTCGCTCGCCGCGATCACCCCCGCACCCCTGATGTCGGCGTACTGCGCGTCGAAGGCGGGCGTGGAGTCGTTCGCCCACGCGCTGCGCGCCGAGGTGGCGTACCAGGGGGTGAAGGTCGGTGTGGGGTACCTGAGTTGGACCGACACCGACATGGTGCGCGGGGCCGACGAGGACACCGTTCTGCGCCAGATGCGGTCGAAGCTGCCGTGGCCGGCGAACAAGACGTACCCGCTGGAGCCGGCGGTGGACCGGCTGGTCGCGGGGATCGGCCGCCGTTCGGCGCACGTGTACGCGCAGGCGTGGCTGCGCGGCATGCAGCCGGTGCGCTGGCTGCTGCCGAGCCTGATCGCGGCGGTGGGTGCGCGTGACGTGGCGAAGCTGGCGCCGGAGTTGAAGGCGACGGCCGCGACGCGTCTGAAGCCGGTGGGAGCGGGCGGCGCGGCGGACGTCTCGGCGAGCCGGACCACCGCCGAGGGGTGAATTCCGGCCACCGCGGCGATGTTGCGGTGATGTAAAGGTTCCATCGAGTGACGCCCAAAGACCGGTAAACCTCCGGTCTTTGGGCGTTTTGTCGTGAAAATTTCACGGCCGGAACGGGTCTGACGCGTACACGATTTTGCCTCGTAGCCTCTGCTCGGCGGCGGTGATCCCGCCGTTCCCCCTCCCCCTCCCTCACCCCCACACCCGAGGAGAGCAGATGCGTCGTTCTGCCCGGATCTCCACCCGTCTGCTGGGCGTCGCGGCCCTTACCGGCACGCTCGCGTTCGCCCAGTTCTCCGTCCCCACCGCACTGTCGGCGGCCGGCGCGTCGGCCGATTGCGCGCAGAGCTCCGCCGACGCCGGCGCCCGCCGTGCGGCCGGCAGCGAGGCGCACGAGCCGAACGCCGTGACCGACGCGGCGGCGAAGGCGATGGACGCCGATCTCCAGTCCCGGATAGCCGAGTTGAAGAAGTCGCCGAACGGCGCGCAGTCGCTGGCCGGCAGCGGCGCGCTGGCCGCGACGACCATCCCGGTCTACTTCCACGTGGTGCACTCGGGCACCACCGGCAAGCTCACCTCGACCGACATCTCCAAGCAGCTGGCGGTGCTGAACGCGGCGTACGGCGGCCAGGGCACCGGCAACGTCGCGACCCCGTTCCAGTTCCAGCTGGCGGCCACCGACTACACCGACAACTCCTCCTGGTACAACGCCATCACGCCCGGTTCGACCGCCGAGAAGCAGATGAAGTCCGCGCTGCGCCGCGGCGGCGCCAACGCGCTGAACATCTACACCGCCAACCTGGGCCAGTCGCTGCTGGGTTGGGCGACCTTCCCGAGCTCGTACAACTCCAACCCGACCGACGACGGCGTGGTCATGCTGGACACCTCGCTGCCGGGCGGATCCTCCACCAACTACAACGAGGGCGACACCGCCACCCACGAAGTGGGCCACTGGATGGGCCTGTACCACACCTTCCAGGGCGGCTGCAACGGCAACGGCGACTACGTCTCCGACACCCCCGCCGAGAAGTCCGCCGCCTACCAGTGCCCGACGGGTCGCGACACCTGCACCTCCAAGGCGGGCGTCGACCCGATCCACAACTTCATGGACTACACCTACGACTCCTGCATGTACCAGTTCACCGCCGGTCAGGTGACCCGGATGACCAACTCCTGGGCCTCCTACCGCGCCTGACGTCGAACCTCGGGAATCGGCCGGCCCGGCCTCCGTTCGCGGAGGCCGGGCCGTCGTCGGCTCACCGTCGTGGTATGGAGCGCGGCAGAGTCTGAGTGGGCATCAGATTCCCTCGGTCGGAGTCGGTCGGACAATCCCATCGCGTGGGCTGCGATGTGCGAGCACCGTACGATTCCGCCGCCGCCCTCCCGTGCGCGGCGCGCCGGACATCCGTGCGACTTCCCTCCGTCGGAGGTGGGGGCGGTCCGTGGCGCCGGGCACCGGTGCGCCGGCCGCTACCAGCCAGTACGGTCTGGGCATGACCACTGCTCTCATCACCGGCGCCACCGCCGGAATCGGCGCCGCCTTCGCGCGGCGGCTGGCCCGCGGCGGACGCGACCTGGTGCTGGTCGCCCGCGACACCGCGCGGCTGGAGGCGGCCGCGGCCGATCTCGCCAAGACCTACGGCGTCGAGGTCGAGACGCTGACCGCCGACCTCGCCACCGACGCGGGCATCGCCGCCGTCGAGGACCGGCTGCGCGACGCCGACCGGCCGGTGGAGGTCCTGGTCAACAACGCGGGCTTCGGGAACCGCGGCGCCTTCCTGGACGTGCCGCTCCAGGCCGAGCTGGACATGCTCAAGGTGCACGTGGAGGCGATCCTGCGGACCACCAGCGCCGCGCTGCCCGGGATGCGCGAGCGCGGGCGCGGCGCGATCGTCAATGTCGCCTCGGTGGCCGCCTTCCTGCCGCGCGGCACGTACGGCGCCACCAAGGCGTGGGTGGTCAACTTCACCCAGGGCATCGCCCGCGACCTGGCCGGCAGCGGGGTGCGGCTGCAGGCGCTGTGCCCGGGCTTCACCCGGACCGAGTTCCACGAGCGGGCCGGGATGGGCACCTCGAACATCCCGTCCTGGGCGTGGCTGGACGTGGACCGCGTGGTGGAGGAGTCGCTGCGCGACCTGGCCCGCGGGCGCTCGCTCTCCGTCCCGGGCAAGCGCTACAAGGCGGTCGTCGCGCTGGCCCGGCTGCTCCCGGCGGGCCGGCTCGGCGGTGTCTCCGCCAAGGCGGCCCGCACCTACCGGACGGACTGACGGCCGCCCCGGAGCGGGCGGGGGATGCCGGGGGTGGCGGGGAATACCGGGCGATTCTTTTAGCTTTGCTAACTATGAGCTTCGCTCTGTATGCTGGCAGCCCGCCCACCCCGGAGGTTCCCGTTGCAGTTGAACCGGATCGACTGGACCCCGCCCGAACGCGGCCGGGGCGAACCCCGCCCGCCCGCGCAGATCCGCCGCATCCTGGCGCTGTTCCGCCCGTACTCCGGCCGGCTCGCGGTGGTCGGCCTGCTGGTCGCCGCGTCCGCGGTGGTCTCCGTGGTCACCCCGTTCCTGCTGCGCGCCGTCCTGGACGTCGCGATCCCGCAGGGGCGGACCGGGCTGCTCAGCCTGCTCGCGCTCGGCATGATCGCCGCCGCCGTGGTCAACAGCGTGTTCGGCGTGCTGCAGACGCTGATCTCCACCACCGTCGGCCAGCGCGTCATGCACGACCTGCGCACCGCCGTCTACGACCACCTGCAGCGGATGTCGCTCGCCTTCTTCACCCGCACCCGCACCGGCGAGGTCCAGTCCCGGATCGCCAACGACATCGGCGGCATGCAGTCCACGGTGACCTCCACCGCCACCTCGCTGGTCTCCAACCTGACCGCGGTGATCGCCAGCGTGGTCGCCATGGTCGCGCTCGACTGGCGGCTGACCGTGGTCTCCCTGCTGCTGCTCCCGCTGTTCGTGTGGATCAGCCGCCGGGTCGGCAACGAACGCAAGGCGATCACCACCAAGCGGCAGAAGCAACTCGCCGCGATGAGCTCCGCCGTCCAGGAGTCGCTGTCCGTCAGCGGCATCCTGCTCGGCCGCACCATGGGCCGCTCCGGCTCGCTCTCGCGGGAGTTCACCGAGCAGTCGGACGAGCTCGCCGACCTGGAGGTCCGGGCCTCGATGGCCGGCCGCTGGCGGATGTCCACCATCGGCGTGGTGATGGCCGCGATGCCCGCGGTGATCTACTGGGCCGCCGGCCTGGCGAGCGCGGGCGGTGCCCCGATCGTCTCGCTCGGCACCTTGGTCGCCTTCGTCTCGCTCCAGCAGGGCCTGTTCCGGCCGACGGTCAGCCTGCTGTCCACCGGTGTCCAGGTGCAGACCTCGCTGGCGCTGTTCCAGCGGATCTTCGAGTACCTGGACCTCCCGGTCGAGATCGCCGAGCCCGAGCGGCCCGTGCACCTGGAGACGGTCCGCGGCGAGGTCACCTTCGACCGGGTCACCTTCTCCTACCAGGACGACCAGGAGCGGCCCACCCTCAGCGGCATCGACCTCAAGCTCCCGGCGGGCGGCTCGCTCGCCCTGGTCGGCGAGACCGGCTCGGGCAAGTCCACCCTCGGGTACCTGGTGCCCCGGCTGTACGACGTCACCGACGGCCGGGTGCTGCTCGACGGCGTCGACGTTCGCGAGCTGTCCTTCGACACCCTGGCCCGCGCGGTCGGCGTGGTCTCCCAGGAGACCTACCTGTTCCACGCCTCGGTGGCGGACAACCTGCGCTTCGCCAAGCCCGACGCGAGCGACGAGGAGCTCGTCGCCGCCGCCCGCGCCGCCCACGTCCACGACCTGATCGTCTCGCTGCCCGATGGCTACGACACCCTGGTCGGCGAGCGCGGCTACCGGTTCTCCGGCGGCGAGAAGCAGCGCCTGGCGATCGCCCGCACGGTGCTGCGCAACCCGCCGGTGCTGATCCTGGACGAGGCCACCAGCGCGCTGGACAACCAGACCGAGGCCGCCGTCCAGCAGGCCCTCGACACCCTCGCCGCGGGGCGGACCACCATCACCATCGCCCACCGGCTCTCCACCGTCCGCGACGCCGACCAGATCGCCGTCCTGGACCGCGGCACCGTCACCGAACTCGGCTCCCACGACACCCTGCTCGCCGAGGGCGGGCGCTACGCGGCCCTGCTCCACCGGGAGAGCGTCCCCGCGTAGCGCCCGGCCGGGCGGTCAGTGCTCCGGCCGGGGGGTCGCGAGCGATCCGGTCATCGCGGTGAGGAAGCGGCGGACGGTCTCCAGCTCCTGCTGGTCGAAGGCCCCCATCGCGCCGACCAGCCCGTCGATCACCGGCCCGAAGAGCGACCACCCCAGCTCGACCGCCCGCTCCTCGACGGTGAGCAGCACCCGCCGCCGGTCGTTCGGATCCCGCTCCCGCCGCACCAGGCCGAGCCGCTCCAGCCGGTCGATCAGCGCGGTGGTCCCCGCCGAGTTGAGCCGCAGCCGCTCGCCGAGCCGCCCGGGCGTCACCGTCTCGCCGGCCCGCGCCGCGTCGAGCAGCGCGATGAGCGCCCGCAGGTCCGTCGGGTGCAGGCCGTTGCGGGCCGCGAACTCCGCGCCGAGCAGGTCGAACTCGACCGTCACCGCCCGCAGCAGGTGCACCAGTCCCATCTCGGGTTCAGCCATTGACGTCCACTCCTCTCGCTCGCCTAGTATCTCGCTCAGCGAGAGAATTGGTCAACGAGCCGCCCCGAGGAGTTCCCGTGTCCGATCGCTTCGCCGCCGCCTACGACGCGCTGCTCGCCCGCTGGCCCGCCGGCACCGCCGAGCTGACCGTCCCCACCCCGTACGGGCCGACCCGGGTGCACGCCTACGGCCCGGCCGACGGCAGTCCGCTGGTGCTGCTGCACGGCGGCGGCGCCACCGGCACCGTCTGGTTCGCCAACGCCCCCGCGCTGGGCGCCCGCCACCGGCTGTACGCGGTCGACATCCTGGGCGACACCGGCCGCAGCACCCGCGCCGGCCGGCCGCTGCGCACCCCGGCGGACCTCACCGCCTGGCTGGACGCCGTCCTCGACGGCCTCGACCTGCCCGCCACCGCGATCTGCGGCCACTCCTACGGCGCCTGGCTCGCCGCGGCCTACGCCGCGCACGCCCCGCACCGGGTGACCCGGCTGGCGCTGCTCGACCCGACGCAGGTGTTCGCCGGCTTCCGGCCCGGGTACCTGCTGCGCGTCCTGCCGATGCTGCTGCGCCCCACCGAGCGCGGCGTCGGCCGCTACCTGGCCTGGGAGACCCGCGGCGCGGCGCCCGACCCCGAGTGGGCCGAGCTCTACGTCCTGGGCGCCACCCGGCGCCCGCCGGCCCGCCCGGTCACCGGCCGGACCGCGGATCCGGCCGCGCTGACCATGCCGCTGCTCGTCCTGTTCGCCGGCGACAGCCGGACCCACGACGCCGAGCGGACGGCCGCCCGGGCCCGGCGGGCCGTCCCGCACGCGGAGGTCGCCGTCCTGCCCGGAGCGACCCACCACGCCCTCCCGACGGCCGCGCCCGGCGAGCTCGACGACCGCCTGCTCGCCTTCTTCGCCGGGTCCTGAGCCCTCGGGGAAGGGTCAGGCGGCCTTCGGCAGCTCGTTGTACGAGTCCGCGAGCTCCTGGCCCGACAGGGCGTGGATCGCGGTCATCACCTCGTCGGTGACCTGGCGGCGGGCCTTGGCGGACCGCGCCTGCCCGTGCAGCGCGTCGAAGTGCAGCGGCTCGCCGAAGCGCACCGTGACCCGGCGGATCCGCGGCAGCTTCCGGCCGACCGGCAGGATCTCGGACGGGCCCTCCAGCGCCACCGGGACGACCGGCACGCCCGCGGTCAGCGCGAGCCACGCGACACCGGTCTTGCCCCGGTACAGCCGGCCGTCCAGCGACCGGGTGCCCTCCGGGTAGATGCCGAACGCCTTGCCGGCCTCGAGGATCTCCAGTGCCTGCTCCAGCGAGGCCGTCGCGGCGCGGATGTCGCCGCGCTCGACCGGAACCGCGTTGATCACGCTGGTGAAGAACGCCCGGGAGATCGCGCCCTTCACACCGGTGCCGGTGAAGTACTCGGCCTTCGCCAGGAAGTGCACCTGCCGCGGAGCGGTCAGCGGGATCACCACGCTGTCGATGAACGACAGGTGGTTGCTGGCCAGGATCACCCCACCCTTGCGCGGCACGTGCTCCAGGCCCTCGATGACGGGACGGTAGACCGCCTTCGCCAGCGGCTTGAGCACGAGCTTCGTGATGAGGTTGAGCATGGGCCCTCCCTGGCCGGTGTCCTGGAGTGGTTCCTGCGACGCGTCCTGCACATTACGACATCGACCCCGGAACCCGTCCACTCCCACAGGCGGCGTCCGGGCTGCGATTCTCGTCACTTTCCGTACGCCGGTCCTCGCGGACCGGGACCGACCGGGCCGCTACTTGCGGATCGGGAACACCCGGCTGACCACCCGCTCCGCGGCCCGGCCGTCGTCCCACGGGCAGAACCGCTCGCGGAACCGCGCCCGCAGCCCCGGCTCCGGGTCGCCCGCCCGCAGTGCCTCGGCCAGCCCGTCGAGCCCGGTGGCGACCGGGCCGGGCGGCTCGGCCGGCAGGTCGAGGTAGACGCCGTGCTGCTGCCGGTACTCCTCCCAGTCCGGCGCGTGGAGCGCGATCGGCCGGTCCAGCACCGCGAAGTCGAACATCGCCGGGGAGTAGTCGGTGACCAGCACGTCGGCCGCCAGGTAGAGGTCCTCCACCACCGGGTGCGCCGAGACGTCGCGCAGCACCGCCGCGTCCCGGTCGACGGCCGGCCGGCCCGCGCCGGCATCGCCCGTGCCGCCGTCGGCGGGGGAGGGGTCGCGGACCAGGAGCGTGTACCCGGGGCCGAGGCGCCGGGCGAGCTCCGCCAGGTCCAGCGGCTCGGGGCGGGTGCTCCACGGCTCGCGGTGGACCGGCGCGTACAGCACGGTGCGCTGGCCCGGCGCGACGCCCAGGCGGCGCCGCGCCTCGGCGCAGTCCTCGGCGGTGGCCTGCACCAGGCGGTCGTTGCGCGGGTAGCCGGTCTCCAGCAGCTGGTAGTCGCCCGGGAACGCCTTGGCGAACACCGCGCTGGCGTGCGGGTTCGGCGACACCAGGAAGTCCCAGCGCGCCACGCCCTCCAGCAGCCGTTCGAAGTCCGTCCCGTCGGCCGCCTCCGGCCTGCCCTGCAGGTCCGTCCCGGTCAGCTTCAGCGGCGTGCCGTGCTGGGTCTGCACGTGCACGCTGCCGGGCCGCTTCACCATGGTGTGCGGGAAGTTGACGTTGTTGACGAAGTACGTCGCGGTGGCCATCACCCGCAGGTACGCCGGGGTGTTGACGATCACGTACGGCACCCCGGGCGGCAGCGCCCGGGCCCGCTCGCGGTTCTCCACCACCCACACCCCGCGGATCTGCGGGGCCAGCTCCCTGGCCTTCTCGTAGATCGCCGCCGGGTTGCAGGCGTAGCTGCGCTGCCAGTACGCGGCGTACACCGCCAGGTCCGGGTCGAGCGGCAGCCGCCGGAAGGTGTTGTACGCGGTGTAGCGCGCGCCGCTGCGCACCACCTTGCGGACCCCGGGGCCGACCGCGAGCGCCGAACGCTTCACCGCGCCGGGCAGCCGCCCCCCGCGCCGCAGCTCGCCGTAGGCCACCCGCGAGCCCCGGGCGGCCAGCCGGTACTGGACGCCGCGCACCCCGGACGGGAAGCGGTAGCCGGCCGGCCGGTGCCGGGCGAAGTGGTCGGCGATCCGGCCGAAGAACTCCGGCCGCAGGTCGACCGGGACCAGCCCGGGGGTGTCGTAGACGGTCAGCGCCTGCTTCACCGTGCGGTCGAAGACCAGGGTCCGCAGCGCGGCCGCCTGCTCGTTGCGGTCCAGGAACGCGAAGATCGCGTCGTACTGGGCGAAGGCGTCCGCGTGCTTGGGGGAGGCGGTCGCGGTGATCGCGCCGGGGCGGCCGCGCCGGTAGTAGTAGCAGACGCGGTCCAGGTAGCGGAGCCGGGCGGCGGACAGCAGCAGCGGGTAGGTGACCGAGATGTCCTCGTAGTAGCCGCGCCCGAAGGCGACGCCGAGCCCCTGCAGGTGCTCGCGGCGCATCACCTTGTTCCACACCGACAGCACGCTGTTGAACAGGGCGGGGTGCTCGGCGGCGGTGCAGCCCTGCTCCAGCGGGGAGCCGGCCAGCACCCGGCGCCACGGGTTGGGCTCGGTGGTGCCGTCGTTGTAGACGTGGGTGAAGCCGGTCAGCAGGACGTCCGCCGGGCCCTCGGGACGGGACTCCTCGGCGCGCAGCTCGGCGAGCAGGGCGTCCAGGGTGCCCTCGGGCAGCCAGTCGTCGCTGTCGACGAACCACACGTAGCGGCCGGTGGCCTCGGCCAGCCCGACCTCGCGGGCGCCGCCCAGGCCCTGGTTGACGGTGAGGTGCAGGACCCGCATCCGCTCGTCCCGCTCGGCGTACGCGTCCAGGATCGCCCCGCAGCCGTCGGGGGAGAGGTCGTCGACCGCGATCAGTTCCAGCTCGCCCGGCGCGGCGGTGTCGGCCCGCAAGGAGTCGAGGCACTGCGGGAGGAAGCGCTCGACGCCGTGGACGGGCAGGACAATGCTGAGCAGGGGACTCACGTGCGTTCACTCCGCGAAGGGATGCCGGATCGCCCGGTGGGGCGGCCGGGCACGGACACTCTACCGAGCGGGCACAAGGGGGGCCGGGAGCGGAGAACACGCTGTCGGGGCCGGAAAACGCGACCGCCGGTGCCGCGCCGTGCGAGCGGCGGCACCGGCAGTCCGGTTTGGCGGTTCGGCCGACCCTCAACGACCTCCCGCCGGTCCGTCCATCACCTCGGAGTCGGGCCGCCGCAGCGTCGAGACGGCCGGACAGTGACTCACTGTGATGGCGGAAGTACACACACGGATGATCTGTTCATCATTCAAACCATCCGAACTACGGTTCTCCGGGGGGTGGCCCGGAATCCCGTGTCGTTATAGATATTGCTTGGAGGTTTCGGCCACGTCAATCCCTCGCTTGTGTTCACTTTCTGAAGGGATGGCTGCGCGCCGCCAACCGATGCGCACTCGTGACCGATTCCATCGCCATCTGGTGAAGTGTCAGTTCTCGGGCCACGATACGGTGGCAGAACATCAGGACGGTTGCGCGAAGGCCGTCCCACACGGATAGTCTTCGCCTCACGGCCCTGGCGCCTCGTAGGGGTGGGAATACGGATGGAACACATGCAAGTGCGGGCCCGGCCCCGCGTGCCGGCGATCCAGTGCGGCGTCGGTACGACCGGCCGCCGGATCGAGCGGCACCTCGCCGTGCTCGGCGCGCCCGCGGTCTCCGCGGTGGACACGGCAGAGGCCCTCGGCCTGATACGGGAGCTGACCCCGCGCGGCCCGGTGGCCGCCGGATCCGGCAGCCCCGCGGCGGCCCGCCGCCGTACGGCCCGGATCTCGCTGATCGCGCCGCTCCGCCGGCTCAAGCGCAGCCTCTTCGGCAGCCGCGGCTAACCCCACGGCGCGAAGCACGGCGACCCGATGGACCGACCAGGTCCATCGGGTCCGACGCATGTCCGGACCCGGCCGAGGCTCCTCCGGCGCCCCGGAGTTCGCCCACCGGACGGCGGCGGTTGTCAAGAGGTCCACTGACGATGGGTCAGGATGGACACCATGGTCGACACCACCTTCCACTCCCAGACCCTCGAGATCACCACCGGCACCACCGAGGTCGCCCTCGACATCACCGAACGCTGCGACTCCTTCCTCACCACGGCGGCCGGCGGCCGCGACGGCCTGCTCAACGTCTTCGTCCCGCACGCCACCGCCGGGATCGCCGTGATCGAGACCGGCGCCGGCAGCGACGACGACCTGCTCGCCGTCCTGCGCGACCTGCTGCCCGCCGACGGCCGCTGGCAGCACCGCCACGGCACCCCGGGCCACGGCCGCGACCACGTCCTGCCCGGCCTCGTCGCCCCGCACGCCACCCTCCCGGTGATCAACGGCCGGCTCGCCCTCGGCATCTGGCAGTCCGTGGTCCTGGTCGACACCAACGGCGACAACCCGCGCCGCACCGTCCGGCTGTCCTTCCTCGGCTGATCCCGCCGAGCCCGCCCGCCCGGCGCGCCCAGGCTTCCCGGGCGATTGCCCGGGGCGGGCGGACCGGGGTATCACTGCGGTATGGCAGCGGACCAGCGGACCGAACAGACCCCGGCATGCGAGCTCGCACCCGACGGCGACACCGCCGTCCGCGGGCTCACCCACGACCCGGCCGCGACCGGACCGCGCGCCGACTGCGTCCTGTGCGGCGAACCCACCGAGTACCCCGCCGACCGGGCCGGCAGCACACTCTGCCCCGTCTGCACCTGGCAGCAGGCCCAGCGGATCGCCTGCTCCGGCTGACGCCCTACGCGTGCTCGCGCCCCGCCAGTTGCAGGGTCGAGCCGTGCCGCTGCTTGCGGACCAGCAGCTGCGAGGGGATCCGGGAACGCAGATCGGCGACGTGGCTGACGATCCCCACCGCGCGGTCCCGCTCGCGCAGCCCGTCCAGCACGTCCATGACCTCCTCCAGGGTGTGCTCGTCCAGGCTGCCGAAACCCTCGTCGATGAACAGCGTGTCCAGCGGCATGCCGCCCGCCTCGTCGGTCACCACGTCGGCCAGGCCCAGCGCCAGCGCCAGCGAGGCGAAGAAGCTCTCACCGCCGGACAGCGTCGCCGTGTCCCGCTCGCTGCCCGTCCACGCGTCCACCACCCGCAGCGACAGCCCCGAACGCTTGTTGCCCGCCACCACGCCGTCACTGTGCACCAGCGTGTACCGCCCGCCGGACATCCGGACCAGCCGGTCGCTCGCCGCCGCCGCCACCTGCTCCAGCCGCGCCGCCAGCACGTACGACTCCAGCCGCATCCGCAGCGCGTTCTCCGCCGGGGCGCCCGCCAGCAGCCCCGCCAGCCGGCTGATCCGGCCGAACCGCTCCAACGCGGGCGCCAGCTCCGCCGCCAGCACCGCCAGACCGTGGCCGATCCGGGCCAGCGCCGCACACCGCTCCGCCGCCGCCCGCTCCACGGCCGAGGCCCGCCGCAGGCGGTCGGTCGCCCGCTCCTGCGCGCCCAGCGCCGCCGCCGGGTCCGCCGTCGGCGCCGCCGCCGCGGCCACCAGCTCCGGCTCCGCGAGCAGCGCCTGCGCACGGGCCAGCGCCCCGTGCACCCGATCCAGCCGGAGCCGCAGCCGCTCCCGTTCCTCGGCCGGCAGCACGGCCGCCGCCGCCTCTGCCGGACCGGCGAACCCCGCCGCCAGCGCCTCCCGCTCCACCCCGCGCTCCGCCGCCGCCAGCTGCGCCGCCGCCTCCTCGGACGCCCGGGCCGCCACCAGCGTCGCCGCCACCGCCTCCGTCAGCGAGGTCAGCGCCGCCAGCCGCGCCGCCACCGACGGCGCGTCACCCCGGACCGCCGCGAGCCGGCCGGCCAACTCCTCCCGCTCCGCCGCCAGCTGCTGCAGGCGGGCGGTCAGTGCCGCACTGCGCTCCCCGGCCTGCTGGAGCCGCTCCCCGCGGTGTTGGCGCTCCCGCTCCAGCGACCCGATCCGCTGGGCGACCGCGCCCAGCGCGTCCGCCGCCCGCAGCGCGACCCGGCGCTCCGCGTCCACCTCCGCCAGCGCCGCCGAGAGCTCCGCCACGCCCCGGTCGCCCGCCGCGGAGGCCGCCGCCGCCTCGTCGATCCGCAGCGCGGTCAGCGCCCGCTCCGCCGCCTCCAGCCGCTCCTCCGCCGCGCGCTGCTCGGCGCGGGCCCGCTCCTCGTCCCGGGCCGTCACCTGACCGCCGGTCGGCTCCGCCGGAGCCGGATGCTCCGCCGAACCGCACACCCGGCACGGCTCACCCCCGACCAGCTGCGCCGCCAGCTCCGCGGCCATGCCCGCCAGACGGCGCTCCTGCAGGTCGAGCGTCCGGGCCCGGGCGTCCTGCGCGGCGTGCCGCAGGTCCAGCACCGCCCGGTCCGCCTGCTCGACCTCGGCGCGCAGCCCGTCCCGGCGGTGGGCCGCCGCCAGCCGGCCCGACAGCTCGGCGCGGTGCGCGTCCAGCCGCTCCACCTGCGTCTCGGCGGCGCGGGCCGCCTCCTGCTCCTCGTGCAACGCCTTCAACCGGCCGTCGAAGTCGACCAGCCAGTCCTGCGCCTCCTCCGCGAGCTCCTCCGCCCGCGCCCGCTCGGCCGCCAGCTCCCCCTGCTCGCGGCCCAGCCGCCCGTGCCGCGCCTCGTCCGCGAGCGCCGCCTCCAGCCGCCCGCACGCCTCCCGCAGCCGCCGCTCCTCGGCCGCCAACACGCCCACCCCGCCCCAGGCCGGCCCCCGGGCGCCGTCGGCAGCCGCGTCCGCGCCGCCGTCGCCCCGCGGGGCGGGAGTCGCTTCGGCGGGGCTGTGCCGGTCGTCCGTCCCGGGGCCGTGCCACGGGGTGTGGTCGCCCGTTGCGGCCGGCGGGGTGCCGGTCAGGGTGGCGAGGGCGGTGCGGTGGCGGTGTTCGGTGGTGCGGGCGGTGCGGTGCGCGGTCGCCGCGGCGTCGCGGATGCGCAGGACCGCCTCGACGCCGACCGCGGCCCGGGCGGCGGCGAGGCGGGACTGCTCGCCGGCGAGGGCGTGCGCGGCGTCCGCCTGCAGGCGGGCCTCGACCGCCGCGGCGCGGTACCGCTGCTGCCGCTCGGCGAGGGCGGTCTGCGCCTCGCGGTGCCGCTGCGCGGCGTCGTGCTCGTGCTCCGCCAGGGCGACCGCCTCGCGGGCGCCGGCGAGCCGCTCGGCGGCGCCGCCGCGCAGGACCGCGGCCCACCCGAGGACGGCGTCCGCCGGGGCGTCCTCCGCGTCGGGCCACAGCTCGGCGGCCTCCTCGGCCGCGGGGCCTGCGGCCTCCTCGGCCCGGCCGGCGAGGTCCCGCAGGCGCAGCCGCCCCTCGCGGACGGCACCGTCCTGTCGCAGGCGCTGCTCGGCGAGCCACTTCTCCAGCAGGTCGAAGCGCCGGGTGTCGAAGAGCCGCCCGAGGAGTTCGGCGCGCTGCTTGGTGTCGGCGCGCAGGAAACGCGCGAAGTCGCCCTGGGGAAGCAGGACGACCTGGCAGAACTGCTCGCGGCTCATGCCGATCAGCCGGTGGAGCTCCTCGCCGGCCTCCTGGTGGGAGCGGCTGAGCGCCTGCCACCCGGCGGGCCCGCCGGCCGGGTCGGGCAGCCACTCGCGCAGCAGGGTCTGGGCCTTCTCGACGGTGTACCCGGTGCCGCGTTTCTTCGGCCGGGGCTGTTCGGGGCTGCGGGTGACCTCCAGGCGGCGGTTGCCCAGGGTGACGTCGAGGGTGACGCGGGTGAGCCGCTCGGGGTCGGCGTGGTCGCTGCGCAGCGGGTTGCCGCGGCGGGCGCCGGGGACCTCGCCGTACAGGGCGTAGCAGACGGCGTCGAGAACGCTGCTCTTGCCGGCGCCGGTGGCGCCGCGGAGCAGGAACAGCCCGCTGTCGGCGAGCCGGTCGAAGTCGACCTCCTCGGTGCCGGCGAACGGGCCGAACGCGGTCAGGGTCAGCCGGTGCAGCCTCATCGGACGGTCTCCTGCTCGCGCTCGGCGGCGTCCCGGCGGACCGCCTCCAGGCCTTCCAGCAGCCAGCGCTGCTCCCGTTCGTCGAGGGTGCGGCCCGGCCGGACGTGGGCGACGAACCCTTCGACCACCTCGCGGTCGGAGCGGCCGCTGACCCGGGCCGCGTACGAGCCGGCGCCGTCCCCGACGGCGCCCTCGGGCTCGAAGAGCAGTTGCAGGGTGTGCGGGAAGCGGGCCCGCAGCCGCTCCATCGGATCGGCGGGCCGGACGGTGTCGGTCAGGGTGGCCTGCACCCACGCGTCCGCGTGCCGGTCGAGGGCAGGGTCGGTCAGCAGCCGGTCGAGGGTGCCGCGGAGCCGGGCGAGCGGCCGCGGGACCGGGCAGTCGATCCGCTCGGCCTCGACACCGCCGTCGGCGTCGAGGTCGACCAGCCACAGGGACTTGCGGTGGTCGGCCTCGGAGAAGGAGTACGCGAGCGGCGAGCCGCTGTAGCGCACCCGCGGGGAGAGCGTCTGGCAGCCGTGCAGGTGGCCGAGCGCGGCGTAGTGCACCCCGTCGAAGACCGGGAGCGGGACGCTCGCCACGCCGCCGACGGTGATGTCCCGCTCGCTGTCGCTCGGCTGCCCGCCGGTGACGAAGGCGTGGGCCAGGACCACGGCCCGGGTGCCCGGCCCGCGGTCGGCCAGGTCGGCGCGGACCGCGTCCATCGCCGCGCCCAGCACCCGGTCGTGGCCGCCCTTCTCCAGGCCGAACCGCTCCCGGACCAGGGCGGGCTCCAGGTACGGCAGGCCGTAGACGGCGACCGGGCCGTGCTCGTCGGCGAGCAGCACGGGGACGGCGCAGCCGTCCGGATCGGTGCGCAGGTGGATGCCGGCGCGGTCGATCAGCCGCGAGCCGACGCCGAGGCGGCGCGCCGAGTCGTGGTTGCCGCTGATGAACACCGTCGGCACGCCGAGGGCGGCCAGCCGGACCAGCACGTCGTCGAAGAGGGCGACCGCGTCCAGGCCCGGCAGGGCCCGGTCGTACACGTCGCCGGCGACCAGCACCGCGTCGACCCGCTCCGATTCGACCACCGCCACCAGGTGGTCGAGGAAGGCGCGCTGGGCGTCGTGCAGGTTCTCCCGGTGGAAGGAGCGCCCGAGGTGCCAGTCCGAGGTGTGCAGCAGCCGCATGGTCATCGACCCTAACGGCACCCACCGACAGCTCCGGACCGTCGCCCTGCGTCGACTGTCGGTGACGCTGTGTATGGTCCCGCGGTATGGGACGTCCGACCGCGGGCGGCCCGGGTGCGGAGAGGGGCGGGGCATGGCGCGGGAGACGAGGCGACGGCCGGTGCGCGGCGGGCCCCGGCGGGCGTGCACGCCGCCGGTGGCGCTGGCGGTGGCGGCCGACGCGGCGGACTTCGAACGGCTGCGGCGCTACCGCCTGTTCGGCGCGGCCGACCACGGGGCGTACCTGCGGCGCACCGAGCGGCAGCTGCGGGTGATGCGCGGCGCGGGGGTGGCGGTGCACCTGCGGGTGCTGGAGGCGGACGGGTACGAGGAGTTCTGCGCGCGCCGCCTGCTCGCGCCCGCCGATCCGGTCGCCCGGGCGGCGTTCGCGGCGGATCCGGAGCTGCCGGGCGAGCCGTACGTGTACGCGGGCGAGGGGCTGGCCGAGCTGCTGCCCGCGCTGCTCCGCGACCACCGGGCGCGGGCCGGGGTGGCGGCGGGGTGTGCGGCGCTGCTCGACGCGGTCGAGCGCGGTGGGCGGCCGCAGGCGCGGCTCGCCGCGTTCCTGGGGTACGCGGCCGAGCTGTGCCTGGCGGTGGCGGCCGGGGCGGGGGAGGGGCGGTTCCGCCTGGAGCTGCGGGCGGAGGGGGCGGGCGGGGAGCCGCTGGAGGCGGCGGCTGGGTTGGCGGAGCTGGTGGCGCTGGTCGAGCTCCGGGGCACGGCCGGCGGCGGCCGGTCGGGGCCGACGGCGCGGGAGGCGGAGGCGTTCGTGGTGACTCTGGCGGCGGTGCTGGCCGGGCCGGGCGCGGGCGAGCTCCTGCTCGCCGGCCCCGACGGGGCGGACGTCCGCGGCTGGGCCCTGGCCGCCGGCCGGGCCGCCCCGCTCACCGTCCTGGAGCTCCGCGCCCTTCCTCCACCCGGCCCCCGCCGCCCGCGCGAGGCCTTCCCCCTCCCCCCGCCACCCCCCGGACTCACCTGACCACTCCGCCCGGCGGCCGGGCTCGGGGCGGGGTGGTCGGCGGCGTGCCCCGTGCGGCCGTCAGGGCTGTTCATCGACCGGATGTTCGGGGAAGATCAACACGCATACTGCGTGCCGGCGCCTCCGGCTGCCCGGGATCGGAGGAGTGGGCATGGGTCGCATCGAGTACAGCCCGGAGATCTCCGATCTGCTGGGCCGGGTGCGGCGGAGGCCGATCGCGGGGTGGCCGTGGCGTCCGGGCGAGCCGGTTCCGGCGGGGCTCCCGGTGAAGCAGTCGTGGGGCTGGCTGTTCGCGCCGGACGGCCGGGTGCTGACCCTGGTGAATCCGAAGGACGGGATCGTCAGCCTGCCGGGCGGTTCGCTGGAGCCGGAGGACGACGGCGACCCGGGGGCGGCGCTGGCGCGGGAGGCGGGCGAGGAGGCGCAGGCGCGGATCGGCCTTCCGCTGTACCTGGGCTACCTGTACGACCGGGTGGGTTCGGCGAACGGCGGCCACGAGTGCGCCCGGGTGCGGATGGCCGCGGCGCTGCTGGGTGTCGGTCCGAGCGTGCCGGATCCGGCGTCGGGCCGGCACTACCGGCGGCTGCTGGTGGCGCCGGGGCTGGCGGTGGAGCTGTTGGGCTGGGGTGTGCCGGGGTTGCGGCAGGCGCGGGCGGCGGTGGCGGTGGCGACGCGTCACCTGGGGGTGCCGGCGGTGGCGGACGAGACGATCGAGGAACTCCCGCCGGGCGGCTGCGTGCTGTCCGTGAAGGGCTGACGCGCGCTCAACAGCGGTGTCCAGCAACAGTCCAGACGGTTCATAGGCGACCCTGAAAACTTTGGCATGCCCGCTTCCCGACCAGGCTACTGCCTGGTACACCATGTGTGACCCGCGTCACTCCCGTGGAGGTGCCCATGCGCCCTGTCCGTGCTGTCCTCGTTGCCGCCACCGCGGCGGCCCTCTCCGTCGCCACCCTGGCCGCGGCCACAGAAGCCCAGGCAGCAGGCGTGCGATACGCCGCTCTGGGCGACTCCTACTCGGCCGGTGTCGGGGCCGGCAGCTACACCAGCGAGAGCGGCAGCTGCAAGAGAAGCACCAACTCGTACCCGTACCTGTGGAAGGCGGCCCACGCCCCGTCGGCCTTCGCCGACACGGCCTGTTCGGGGGCCAGGACCGGTGACGTGCTCAGCGGTCAGCTGGGCGTGCTGGACAGCGCGACCACGCTGGTGTCGATCACCATCGGCGGCAACGACGCGGGCTTCGCGTCGACGATGCAGACCTGCGTGCTGGAGAGCGAGAGCTCCTGCCTGTCGGCGGTGGCGGCGGCGAAGAGCTACGCCACCAACACCCTGCCGGGCAAGCTGGACCAGGTGTACTCGGCGATCAAGTCGAAGGCGCCCAACGCGCACGTGGTGGTGCTCGGCTACCCGCACCTCTACAAGGTGCCGGGCTCCTGCATCTTCGGCATCTCGGACACCAAGCGGACGGCGATCAACAGCGCGGCGGACGTCCTCGACGACGTGATCTCCAAGCGGGTCGCCAACGCGGGCTTCACCTACCAGGACGTCCGCTCGATCTTCACCGGCCACGAGATCTGCGCCAGCGGCACCCGGTGGCTGAACTCCACCACCCTGCCGGTGGACGAGAGCTACCACCCGAACGCGGCCGGCCAGTCCGGCGGCTACCTGCCCGCCTTCTCCGCCGGCGTGTAACCCCCCCGCACACGGTGATCGCACCCGCCCGGAAGCCTCCCGGGCGGGTGCGGTCGTGCGATACCGGTCAGCGCAGGTAGTCGGTGAGCCCGGCCGGGTGCAGGCCGGCGGCCGCGGCGTCGGCCAGGGCGCGCCGGAGGTCGCTCGCCAGGGTGTCGGTGAAGTGCAGCAGGATCACGTCGCCGGGCTGCAGCGCGCCGCCGTGGTAGACGTTGGAGGCGCCCCAGCTGTAGTCGGCGGTGGCGGTGAGCAGGTACTTCATGCCGCAGTTGGCGGCGGCCCGCAGGGTGTCGTCGTTCCAGGCGAAGTACGGCGGCCGGAAGATCGTGGGCACGGTGCCGTACCGCGCGGCGGCGGCGTCGCGGGCGTCGCAGATCTCCGCCTGCTGCTCGGCGGGGGTGAGGGTGGTCAGGTCGCGGTGCGAGACGCTGTGGTCCTGCACGGAGGAGCTGGCGACGGCGGTGACCTTCTTGAAGTAGTCCGGCTCGAAGCCCTGCGGCATGGGCAGCGGGAAGGCGGTGACCGGCACCTGGCGGTCGGCGATCAGCTGCGCGGCCTCGGGGGTGCGGGCCCAGCCGTCGTCGATGGTGATGAAGACGGCCTTGTCGGTGGTCGGCGCGTTCCAGGTGGCGCGGGCCGGGTCCGGTGCGGGGCCGTCCACCGTGACGTCGTCGGCGGCGAAGGCGCCCTGCCCGTACCAGCCGTGCAGGTAGAGCTTGACCGAGGAGGCGTCGGCCCCGGTGGTGAAGGTGGTGCTGAGCCGCTGCCAGCCGTCGCCGGTGCCGGGGGTCCAGTCGGGGGCGACGTCGTGGCCGGTGCCGGTGGCGCCGAGGAAGACGTAGGAGCCGCGCACCCAGGCCGCATAGGTGTAGGTGGTGTTCGGCCGGACGGCGAGGTACTGGGTGCACTCGCCGGTGGAGTCGCCGGTGGCCGGGGTGACGGCGAGCGCGGCGGAGCCGGTGCGGGCGGCGGTGGTGGTGACGGCCTCGCCGGGCGCGCAGTGCCAGCCGGGGACGGAGCCCCAGTCGGCGAGCGGCAGGGTCGGGATCTCGAAGCCCGGGTTGGTCGCGAGGTTCACCGCGGCGGCCGTCTCGGCGTGGGCCGAGGGCGCGGTGGCGGTGGACAGGACGGCCAGCACGGTGGCCGCGGCGCCCGACGCGAGGCGACGCAGGGATCTGGACACGAAGACGACTCCTGTGTGGGGGAGGAGAAGAGACGAGGTGCGCTCCCGGAGGGGCGGGAGGCCGGCGGCAGGCCGCACCCTGGCCGAGCCACACAATGGACTGGACCAATGCGCAGGGTCAAGGGGCCGTCACCGATCTGCGCTATCCGGCGTAGAGCTCCTCGATGTCCTGCGCGTAGCGCTCCACGATGGCGTGCCGACGGAGTTTCAGGGACGGCGTCAGCAGCCCGTCCTCCAGGCTGAACTCCTTGGGCAGCATGCGGAAGGCGCGGATCGACTCGGCCCGCGAGACGGTGGTGTTGGCGGCCGCGACGGCCCGCTGCACCTCGGCGTGCAGCTCCTCGTCGGCCAGCGCCGACCACAGGTCGAGCTGCTCCCGGCCGCGGGTCTTCAGCCAGTGCGCGAGCGCCTGCGCGTCCAGGGTGATCAGCGCGGCGACGTACGGGCGGTTGTCGCCGACCACCAGGCACTGGGCGATCAGCGGGTGGGCCCGGACCCGCTCCTCCAGCACGCCGGGGGCGAGGTTCTTGCCACTGCTGGTGACGATCAGCTCCTTCTTCCGGCCGGTGATGGTCAGGTAGCCGTCCTCGTCCAGCGAGCCGATGTCGCCGGTCGCCAGCCAGCCGTCGTACAACGCCATCTCGGTGCACTGCGGGTGGTTGAGGTAGCCGGCGAAGACGCCCGCGCCGCGCACCCACACCTCGCCGTCCTCGCCGATCGCCACCGAGGCGCCGGGCACCGGGCGGCCGACGGTGCCGAAGCGCGGCTTGTGCGCGGGGTTGGCGGTGATCGCGGCGGTGGTCTCGGTCAGGCCGTAGCCCTCGTACACGGTCATCCCGGCGCCGGTGAAGAACAGGCCGAGGTCGCGGCCGAGCGTGGAGCCGCCGCACATCACGGCGCGCACCCGGCCGCCGAGCACCGCCCGCAGCCGGGAGTAGACGACCCGGTCGTACGCGGCGTGCCGCAGCCGCAGCGCGGGGCCGGGCCCGGAGCCCTTGCCGAGGCCGCGGCGCTCCCAGGCGGCGGCCCAGCTGGTGGCCACCTCGGCGGCCTGCTCGAAGAGTTCGAGCCGGCCGTCGGCCTCGGCGGCCTCCCGGGCGCGCTGGTGGATCTTCTCGAAGACGTACGGCACGGCGTGCAGGAAGGTCGGCCGGAAGGTGGCGAGCGCGGGCAGCAGGGAGTCGGTGGACAGCCGCCCGTGGTGGCCGACCCGGATGCCGCCGCGGACCGCCGCGACCTCCACCATCCGGCCGTAGACGTGCGCGAGCGGCAGGAACAGCAGGGTGGCGGGCTGGCCGCCGCCGGTGTCGCGGAAGACCTCGCCCCAGCCGTCGAGCAGCGCGTCGGCGGCGGCGGCGAAGTTGCCGTGGGTCAGCAGGCAGCCCTTGGGGCGGCCGGTGGTGCCGGAGGTGTAGATGACGGTGGCCAGGCTGTCGGGGGTGACGCCGAGCCGCTGGCGGTGGACCAGGGCGTCGGGCACCGCGAGGCCGTCGTCGACCAGCTCGGCGACGCAGCCGCGGTCCAGTTGCCAGATGCCGGTCAGCTCGGGCAGCGCGTCGCAGACCGCGCCGACCGTCATCGCCTGGTCCTCGTCCTCCACCACGCAGGCGACCGCGGCGGTCTCGGCGAGGATCCAGCGGACCTGCTCGGCGGCGGCGGTCGGGTACACCGGGACGGGGATCGCGCCGATCGCCCAGAGCGCGTAGTCGAAGAGGGTCCACTCGTAGCGGGTCGCGGACATCACCGCGACCCGGTCGCCGTAGCGCACGCCCCGGGTCAGCAGCCCCTTGGCGAGGCCCATCACCTCGTCGCGGAAGGCCGCGGCGGTGACGGGGTGCCACTGGTCGCCGTCCCGGCGGGAGAACAGCACCAGCCGCGGCGTCCGCTCGGCGGTGTCGAAGACCGAGTCGGCCAGACCGCCGGTCACCGGAGCCTCCGTCAGGGCAGGGCTGCTGATCTCGTGCACGGTACCCCCGTTCCGAGGCCCCGGCCGGACGGACCGGACGGCCGGACGGAGCGGATTGCAGCGAAGCTACCGGATCGTCGCGGCCCTGCCCAGAGCCGTCGCCACCGGGGCACCCGGCGTCCCCCGCAGTGCCGCAAGCGGAGGGCCGGCCACCGGTGAGGACGGCGGCATTTCGGGACGATCCGGACCACCCCGCAGGACAACGGCCGTTCACCCCTCGAACGCGTGGTCAGGGCGTAGTAGGCTCGCGCAGCTCGTACCGCAATCCCGTCCGCACCCGGCAACTCCCCGACCGAGGACCCCATGCGTCTGCGCCGCAGTTCGATCCGCGCGAGGATCATCGCGCTGCTCCTGGTGCCCATCGTGGCGCTGGGCGGACTGTGGGTGTACGCGACGCTCGTGACCACCGGTGACGTGTGGAAACAGCTCGACGTCAGCACCACCTACAAGGCCTTCGGCAGCCCCGCCGACCAGTACGCCCGCGACCTGCAGGCCGAGCGCGAGGCCGCCGTGCTGCGCCTCGCCGAGCCCGGCAACCGGGCCTCCGCCGACGCGTACAAGCAGGCCCAGGCGGTCACCGACCGCGACCTGCAGCTGCTGCGCTACCAGGCGGAGAGCTCGGCCGCCGGCAAGCTCGACGCCGACCAGCGCACCCGCTACCAGGACATCCTGACCCTGGCCGACCAGCTCTCGGCCATCCGCAGCCCGATCGACCAGGGCCGCGGCAGCTGGGACGGCACGCTGAAGGACTACAGCGACCTGATCCAGCCGGTCTTCACCTTCCGCTCGGCGTTCGTCGCCCGGCAGAGCGGCCGGCTGCCCCGGCAGGGCACCATCCTGGTCGAGCTGGTCCGCGCCCGCGAGTACCTCTCCCGGGAGGCCGCCGCCATGCAGGCGCTGCGGCTGACCCCCAACCCGGACGACCGCAAGGTGCAGGCCGCGCTGGACGCGATGCACAGCCAGCAGGCGCTGTTCCGGATCTACGTCGCCGAGCTCGACCCGCAGGACCAGCTGGCGTACCGCAGCCTCCAGAACGGCGCCACCTGGCAGCAGCTGGCCACCGCCGAGCGCTCCTTCGACGAGGCGCAGAACCGGGTCACCGAGGTCCGCGGCAACCGCGAGGACCCGTGGCGGGAGACCGCCGACAAGGTGCTCGCCGACCTGTCCGACCTGAACACCCGGCTGGCCGCCGGCATCGGCGACCAGGCCCGTTCCTACGCGGTCAACTCGCTGGTCCGCGGCGGCGTGGCCGGCACCGTCGGCCTGCTCGCGGTCGTCCTGTCGGTGATGATCTCCTACCGGATCGGCCGCGGCCTGGCCCGCGAGCTGATCGGCCTGCGCAACGCCGCGCTCGACCTGGCCGGTGCCCGGCTGCCCGGCCTGATGCTGCGGCTGCGCCGCGGCGAGCAGGTGGACGTCGCCGCCGAGGCGCCCGAGCTGGACTTCGGCAGCGGGGAGATCGGCCAGGTCGGCCGGGCCTTCAGCGACGTCCAGCGGGTCGCCGTGGAGGCCGCCGTCGAGCAGGCCGAACTGCGCCGCGGCATCGCGGCGGTGTTCGTGAACCTGGCCCGCCGCAGCCAGGTGCTGCTGCACCGCCAGCTCACCCTGCTGGACACCATGGAGCGGCGCACCGAGGACCCGCGCGAGCTGGAGGACCTCTTCCGGCTCGACCACCTGACCACCCGCATGCGCCGGCACGCCGAGGGCCTGATCATCCTGTCCGGCGGCTCGCCGGGCCGCGCCTGGCGCAAGCCGGTGCGGATGGTCGACGTGGTGCGCGCCGCGGTCGGCGAGGTCGAGGACTACGCCCGGGTGATCGTCCGCCCCTTCCCCGGCACCGGCCTGCTCGGCAGCGCGGTCGCCGACGTCACCCACCTGATCGCCGAACTGGTCGAGAACGCCGCGGTGTTCTCCCCGCCGCACACCCAGGTCACGGTGCAGGGCGAGGTGGTCGCGCACGGCTTCAGCCTGGAGATCGACGACCGGGGCCTCGGCCTGAGCGAGCAGGCGCTCGAGGAGATCAACCAGCGGCTCGCGGTGGAGCAGGAGTTCGACCTCGCCGACACCGACCGGCTGGGCCTGTTCGTGGTCAGCCGGCTGGCCCGGCGGCACGGCATCCGGGTGCACCTGCGCCCCTCGCCGTACGGCGGCACCTCGGCGATCGTCCTGGTCCCGCGCGAACTGCTCGCCGACCCCTCGGAGATGGGCCCGGAGGCGGCCGCCCGCGCGGTCGCCGGCGGACCCGACGACAGCGGCCACGGGCGCGCCCCGGCGGCCCCGGTCGGCGGCACCGAACCGGTCCGTGCCGGCCGGGCCCACGCGGTCGGGCCGGCCCCGCTCGGCGGCCCGCGCCCCTCGGCGGCCGAACCCGCCACCACCCCCGGCGGCCTGCCCCGGCGGCGCGCGGCCGGCACCCCGGAGGCCGGGACCGGACGGCACCGCCGCGCCGAGGAGACGGACGCGCCGGTCACCCCGCCCGCGACCGTGCCGGACGTCCCGGAGGCCCCGCGCCCCGCACCCGAACCCGTCCCGGTGGCGGGCGGGTTGCTGCCCCGCCGGGTCCGCCAGGCCAACCTGGCACCGCAGTTGAAGACCGCCGCCGACGAGGGCGCCGAGCAGGGCCGCGAGCGCAGCCCCGAGGAGGCCAGGGCCACCTTCGCCTCCTTCCAGCGCGGCTTCGCCCGCGGCCGGGGCGACCGGCTGCAGCCCGCCTCGCTCACCGTGGTCCGCAACGCCCCGGAGCCGGGCGGCAGTTCGCCGCAGCCCGAGCGGCAGCCGGCACCGCGGCCGGCACCGCAGCCGGTGCCGCCGTTCGGCGGACCGGTCCGGCTGCGGGTCGCCCTGCCCTCGCCGCCCGTCCCGCAGGCCCTGCCGGCCGCCCCGACCCGTCCCGCCGTTCCGGCGTCCGAAGCACCACCCGCACCACCCGCACCCGCAGAAGGAACCGAATCATGACCGCAACATCACAGCCGTCCGGGGACCTCGACTGGCTCCTCAACGACCTGGTCGGCCGCGTGGCGACGCTGAGGCATGCGGTGATCCTCTCCAGCGACGGCCTGGCCACCGGCGTCTCCAGCGGCCTGGGCCGGGAGGACGCCGAGCACCTGGCCGCCGTCGCGGCGGGCTTCCACAGCCTCGCCAAGGGCGCCGGCCGGCACTTCGACGTGGGTGGTGTCCGGCAGACCATGGTCGAGCTGGACGAGGCGTTCCTGTTCATCACCGCCGCCGGTGACGGCAGCTGCCTCGCGGTGCTGAGCGACGCCGAGTCCGACGTCGGCCAGATCGCCTACGAGATGGCCCTGCTGGTCAAGCGGGTCGGCGAGCACCTGGCCGCCGAACCGCGCACCGAGACCGCCCCGCCGGGGAGATGAGCGAGGAGATGACCGAGCCGATGGGCGACGAGGACACCGAGCCGGCGCTCGACCTGTTCACCCCCCGGACCCCCGTCGACGACCGCTGGTTCGACGACGAGGCGGGGCCGGTGGTCAGGCTGTTCTCGATGACCCGCGGCCGCGCCCGGGCGGTCGACGACGGACTCTTCGACCTGATCTCCCTGGTCACCGCCGTCGACCGGTCCGGGCCGCCCGGCAGCGCCGCCGAGCCGCACCTCGACCCCGAGCACCACGCCATCCTGGCGCTGTGCCGCGAGGAGCCGCTCAGCGTCGCCGAGCTGGGCTCCTACACCGACCTGCCGGTGAGCGTCGTCCGAGTGCTGCTCGGCGACCTGCACGACGCCGACCTGATCAGCGTCACCCGGCCCGTCCAGCTCTCCGCGCAACCGGACGAGCGCCTGCTGCGGGACGTGATCAATGGCCTCCGTGCACTCTGACCCGACCTCCGACCCGGCCTCCGCCGCCGGCCAGCGGCTCTGGGGCGCGACCGCGCTCAAGGTGCTGGTCGCGGGCGGCTTCGGCGCGGGCAAGACCACCCTGGTCGGGGCGGTCAGCGAGATCCGCCCGCTGCGCACCGAGGAGGTGCTCAGCGAGCGCGGCCGCCCGGTCGACGACACCGCCGGGGTGGAGGCCAAGCGCACCACCACGGTCGCCATGGACTTCGGCCGGATCGACCTGAAGCCCGGCCTCGCGCTGTACCTGTTCGGCACCCCCGGGCAGGACCGGTTCTGGTTCGTCTGGGACGAGTTGGCGCGCGGCTCGCTCGGGGCCCTGGTGCTGGCCGACACCCGCCGGCTCGCCGACTGCTTCCCCTCGGTCGACTTCTTCGAGCAGCGCGGCATCCCGTTCGTGGTCGCGGTCAACTGCTTCGAGGGCACCGAGGCGTACGCCCCCGACGACGTGCGCGCCGCGCTCGACCTGGACCCGGCGGTGCCGGTGCTGCTGTGCGACGCCCGCCGCCGCGAGGACGGCAAGGAACTGCTGATCAGGCTGGTCCAGCACGCCTGGGGAACGGTCGCCGCCTGACGGTCTGTCCGGGATGCGGGACGGATCTGTCCGCATGGTGACCGTTTGCTGCCGGGAGGTTGCGCCCGGTGGCGATCCCGTGGAACTCTCTGGGGGACACATTCCGACGTACCCGGGGGAGGGGCCATGACCGCGACGCGCATGCGTGCCGCCGTGCCGCCCGCCCCCGTCCTGCCGGTGCTGACCGTCCGCCGGTACATCGACCACGCGCTCTTCTGCAGCGCCTGCTGTCGCTGACTCTCCGCCAAGCCCCCATCCACCCCTGCGCTCACGGAGAGTCGCTGCCATGACGTCGTACCTGCTCGAGTCCACCTCCACCGTCACCCCGCACCTGCGCGCCGTCCGGTCCCTGCCGGCCGACACCGACCGCCGCCCCCGCCCCGCCGGACTCCCCGAGGGCGCCACCGTGGTGGCCTCCCTCCCGCAGTCCGCCCTCCCGCAGGCGCTGCTCGCCCAGCTCGGCGCCGTCGGCCGGCAGCCGCTGGTCGGCTACCTCGTGGTCGTCCCCGACGAGCGCGCCGAGCAGCCCGAGCCCGCACCGGTCCTGCCGCTGCGCCCCGCCAGCCAGGCCGGCCACGGCATCAGCGTCGACACCGAGCGGCGCACCGCGCACGCCGACGGCCGCCCGCTCGACCTCACCTACCTCGAGTTCGAGCTGCTCGCCCACCTCACCGCGCACCCGCACCGGGTGCACACCCGCGACCACCTGGTCAACGCCGTCTGGGGCTACGGCCACATCGGCGACGGCCGCACCGTCGACGTCCACGTCGCCCGGCTGCGCCGCAAGCTCGGCGCCGCCTACCGCGACTCGATCGTCACCGTCCGCCGGGTCGGCTACAAGTACGCGCCCGCCGCGGCCTGACGGAACGTCGGAGGGGGTGCCGGGCGCGCGCCCGGCACCCCCTCCGCGCACCACTACCGGCTGAGCCGGTCGATCTCCGCCAGGTCCTCCTCGCTCAGCGGGCCGGCCGCCAGCGCGTCGAGGTTCTGGTCCAGCTGCGCCACGCTGCTCGCGCCGATGATCACCGACACCACCCGCTCGTCCCGCAGCACCCAGGACAGCGCCAGCTGCGCCAGCGACTGCCCGCGCCGCTCGGCGACCTTCGCCAGGGCGCGCAGCTTCTCCAGCTTCGCGCCGGTCAGCGCCTCCTCGCGCAGGAAGTGCCCGACCGACATCCGCGACCCGGCCGGCACCTCGCCGCTCAAGTATCGGTCCGTCAGCAGGCCCTGGGCCAGCGGGGAGTAGGCGATCAGCGAGGTCTGGGTGTCGCCCACCGCCTCCAGCAGGCCCTCCTCCGGACCGCGGTCCAGGATCGAGTACCGCGCCTGGTTCATCAGCACCGGCGTCCCCAGCTCGCGCAGGATCGCCACCGCCTCCCGGTGCTGCTCCGCCGGGTAGTTGGAGATGCCCGCGTACAGCGCCCGGCCCGACCGCACCGCCGAGTCCAGCGCCCCCATCGTCTCCTCCAGCGGAGTGTCCGGGTCGTGGCGGTGCGAGTAGAAGACGTCCACGTAGTCCAGACCCATCCGGGTCAGCGACTGGTCCAGGCTCGCCAGCAGGTACTTGCGGCTGCCGCCGTCACCGTACGGGCCCGGCCACATGTCGTAGCCCGCCTTCGAGGCGATGAACATCTCGTCCCGGTACGGGCGGAAGTCCTGCGCGAACAGCGTGCCGAAGTTCTTCTCCGCACTGCCGTACGGCGGGCCGTAGTTGTTCGCCAGGTCGAAGTGGGTGACACCCCGGTCGAACGCCCGGCGCAGCACCGCCCGCTGGACGTCCAGCGGCTGGGTGTCGCCGAAGTTGTGCCACAGCCCGAGCGAGACGGCGGGCAGCTGCACGCCGCTGCGCCCGGCCCGGCGGTAGGTCATCGAGGCATAGCGGTCATCCGCGGCAAGGTAGGTCATGGCGCACATCCTGCCAGGCCGGCCCCGCCGGCCGGGACCAACGGCCCTGTCCGGCCGCCACCGGCCCGCCGTACCCTGAAGGCCCCGATGCCCCCGAGAGGAGCCCCGGATGTCCGACCGCCCCGACATCACCGACCGGGCCGACCTCGAACGGCTGCTCCGCCGCTTCTACGCCGCCGCCTTCGCCGACCCGCTGATCGGCCCCTGGTTCACCGAGATCGCGCGGCTCGACCTGGAACGCCACCTCCCGCACATCACCGACTTCTGGGAGAGCGCGCTGCTGCGCACCGCCGAGTACCGGCGCAACGCCTTCGCCCCGCACCAGGCCCTGCACCGGCGGCAGCCGCTCACCGCCGAGCACTTCGGGCGCTGGGTGCAGCTCTGGCACGCCGCCGTCGACGGCGCCCACACCGGCCCGCTCGCCGACCGGGCCAAGGCCCAGGGCGAGCGGATCGCCGTCGCGATGCTCCGCCGCACCGCCGGCCCGGACACCGACGGCCCCGGTCAGGGCTTCGTCCCGCTCGCCGCCGTCCTGCTGCGGACCGTGCCCCCGCTCACCCCGGTCGCCGCGGTCGAGGACCCGACACGCAGCCACGCCTCCGTCCTCGCCTCGCAGCCGGCACCCGGGGACGCGTGTTAGACCGGAGGCATGAGCAAGCCTTCGATCAGCCGCGACGAGATCCGCCGCCTGGCCCAGCTGAGCCCGTTCGAGCTGAAGGGCCGGTTCGTCGAGCTCGCCGAGGCGTACCGGCGGGCCCGGCCCGGCCAGAAGGAGAAGTCCGCCGCCCACCTGCTCAACGCCGGCCGCGGCAACCCGAACTGGATCGCCACCGGCCCGCGCGAGGCCATGCTCGCCCTCGGCCACTTCGCCCTCACCGAGTCCCGCCGGGTCTGGACCGCCGACGACCTCGGCGGCATGCCCGAACGGCAGGGCATCGCCGAGCGCTACGACCGCTTCGCCCGCACCCACCCCGGGCTCCCCGGCATCGAGCTGCTCACCGACTCGATCCGGCTCGCCGTGGACCGCTTCGGCCTCGACCGCGAGGCGCTCGTCCACGAACTCGCCGACTCCGCGATCGGCGACAACTACCCGCTCCCCGACCGGATGCTGGTGCACGCCGAGCGGATCGTCACCGGCTACCTGCACGAGGAACTGATGGCCGGCCGGCCCCCGGCCGACCGGCTCGACCTCTTCGCCACCGAGGGCGGCACCGCCGCGATGTGCTACGTCTTCGACTCGCTGGTGCGCAACGGCATCCTGCACAAGGGCGACCGGATCGCCCTGATGGTCCCCGTCTTCACCCCGTACATCGAGATCCCCGGGCTGGAGGACTACGGCTTCGACGTGGTCACCGTCGAGGCCTCCAGCTTCACCGAGGCCGGCCTCCGCGAGTGGCGCTACCCCACCGAGGAGGTCGCCAAGCTCGCCGACCCGACGGTCAAGCTGGTCTGCCTGGTCAACCCGTCCAACCCGCCCTCGCTGGAACTCTCCGCCCGGGTCGCCGGCCAGATCAAGGACATCGTCACCCGCGACAACCCCGGCCTGATCATCGTCACCGACGACGTCTACGGCACCTTCGTCGAGGGCTTCCGCACCCTCGCCGCCGAACTGCCCCGCAACACCCTGCTCGTCTACTCCTACTCCAAGCACTTCGGCTGCACCGGCCACCGCCTCGGCGTCATCGGCCTGCACCGCGACAACGTCGTCGACGACGCCCTCGCCCGGCTGCCCGCCACCGAGCAGGCCCGGCTCGCCGAGCGCTACCGCATCCTCACCCTGGAGCCGGGCAGGCTCCGCTTCATCGACCGCCTGGTCGCCGACTCCCGCCAGGTCGCGCTCAACCACACGGCCGGCCTCTCACTGCCGCAGCAGGCCCAGATGACCCTGTTCTCGCTCTTCGGCCTGATGCCCGAGGGCAGGGCCTACAAGGAGCGGATCCGGGGCATCCTCCGCCGGCGTCTGGAGCTGCTGCTCGAAGGCTCCGGCATGCGGATCGCCGAGGACCCCAAGCGGGCCGGCTACTACGTCGAGCTCGACCTGCTCGCCCAGGCCGAACTCACCGCGGGCACCGACTTCGCCCGCTACCTGGAGCAGACCTACGAGCCGGCCGAGCCGCTCTTCCGGCTCGCCGAGCAGACCGGAGTCGTCCTGCTGGGCGGCGGCGGCTTCGACGGCCCCGCCTGGTCGATCCGGGTCTCGCTCGCCAACCTGGACGACCTCGACTACCTCAAGATCGGCCACCACCTGAAGCAGATCTTCCAGGACTACCGGGACGAATGGCAGGCCTCCACGGGCTGACGGGCGCATCCTGGAGACAAAGGCTTCGCAAAAACCCCAGGAGCCGATCATGAACAACAGGACCCCCGCCGGGATCGTCGCCGGCATCGACGGCTCGGCGCACGCCGAGGCCGCCGCCGAGTGGGCCGCCCGCGAGGCCGGCCGGCGCGACTGCGCCCTCCACCTGGTGCACGCCGTCAACACCGGCACGGTGACCCTCTCCCCGCGCACCAGCGCCACGGTCACCGACCTGATCCTGCGCGACGCCGAGAGCCTGCTCGACACGGCGCTCGGCAAGCTCCGCGCCGCCCACCCCGAACTCCGGGTGACCGGGGACGTCGTCCCGCGCGACGCCGCCGAAGCCGTCCTCACCGCCGCCGAACACGCCGAACTGGCCGTGGTCGGCACCCGCGGCCACGGCGGCTTCGCGTCCCTGCTGCTCGGCTCGGTCAGCCTGCGGGTCAGC
Source organism: Kitasatospora sp. NPDC048365 (assembly GCF_043200835.1). Classification (NCBI taxonomy): domain Bacteria; kingdom Bacillati; phylum Actinomycetota; class Actinomycetes; order Kitasatosporales; family Streptomycetaceae; genus Kitasatospora; species Kitasatospora sp. NPDC048365. The sequence continues at coordinate 214,886 of NZ_JBICYJ010000002.1, read as the reverse complement.
GCCCACGCGCGCTGTCCCGTCGTCGTGGTGCGCGGCGTCACCGAGCCCGGCGGGCCGGTTCTGGTGGCGGTGCGCGACGAGCGCGACGAGGCCACCCTGCGGTTCGCCTGCGCGGCCGCCTCCCGGCGCGGACTGCCCGTCGACGCCCTGCACACCTGGTCCCCGGCGGTCGCCGACGTCAGCCACATGGCCCCGATGATCGACGAACTGGGGGAGGAGGCCCAGCTGCACGAGCAGCTGGTCCACCGGACCTGCGACCCGGTCCGCGAGGACTACCCGGAGGTCACGGTCGACGCCCGGCAGCTCACCGGCTCCACCGCGGCCACGCTGGTGGAGGAGTCCAAGCAGGCCTCCCTGCTCGTCGTCTCCCGCCACCAGCCCGCCCCGCACTTCGGCCTGCGCCTCGGCACGGCCGTCCACGCGGTCCTCCACCACGCCCACTGCCCGGTCGCGGTCGTCCCGGTCTAGGGATCCGACCTACGCCACCGGGACGGGCTCCGCCGCGGCCGCCGGCGCCGGGGCGATCAGGCGCTCCGCGAGGTGGCCGAAGACCAGGCCGAACGCCGTCCACAGGGTCAGCTGCACGGCCAGCGCCGACAGCCGGAACCGGTACAGCAGCTCCGCCGAGAAGTGCTCCGGCACCTCGTCGAAGGACGGCAGCACCGCGAACGCCGCGGCCACCAGCGCCACGAACACCGCACCCGCCGCGACCGTCGCCCACCAGGTGCCCAGGCGCGGGGCCAGCCGTCGCCCGACCACGGTCGCCGCCAGCGCGAGCAGCACGCTGAGCGCGATCATCAGGAAGTACGTGCCCGTGCGCTCATTGATCGTCGCCGGGTCGGTCGCCGCCGGCGGGTTCGCCGGGTACTTCAGGAACGGCACCAGGTACACCGAGACGAACGCCGCCCCGGCCAGCACCGCCGCCGTCGCCCGCGGCGAGAAACGGCCGATCCGGCCGAGCATCACCGCGTACGCCAGCGCCGCGATGCCGCCCAGCGCCACCGCGTACACCAGCACGCCGGTGGCCAGGCCCGCAGTGGACTGCAGGGCGCGGCTCACCAGCTCCTCCTCGCCGCCGCCGTGGTCGTGGGCGTGCGACTCCTCGAAGGCGATCGCCGCGTCGATGTGGGGCTCGCCGAGCACGTACGCGACGGCGAGCGCGAGCAGGCCCGCCACCAGGCCCGCGAGCATGCCGCGGACCAGGAGCGAGCGCACCGAGATGGAATTGTTCATTGCTGCGGAACCCTCCCCGGCACTCAGTGGCAGGGGAAGCCGAGCAGGTGCCGGCCGTCGTGCACCCACTCGTGCACCTGCTCGCCGGAGAGCAGCGCGGTCGCGCCCTGCTCGGCACCGACGAAGTACAGCAGGACCAGCATCAGCATGCCGACGAACAGCGCCCACGGGGCGACTGCCTTCAGCGAGATCGGGGCGATCGCCGGCGCATCGGCGACGGCGGCGGGGGCGATGGACTGAGCCATGACCTGACCTCCTGGTGGGAACACGCGTCCCGTTCGATGGAGCACTGGACGACGGCGCCGGGTCTGACTCCCCGCCCCCTGACGTGATGTCAGGACGCGGTTTCACAGTGGCGCGACCGTGCCGGGCTCTCACCGGACTTCCGTCACGCCGTCGTCATTTGTCGTGGTGACGGTAGCGTGTCCCGACAGCTCGGCCAAGAGGTGCGGAGGGGCGCGCGGAAGCACGCGCGGCCGTCCGTGCACGGCCAACACCGGCACGACCGGGCCGGCGGGGCAGAGACGGGAGACGGCGGATGACGGCACGGGTGATGCTTCTCTCACCGCCGCTCGGCGACGCGCGCGAACCGCGACTCGGCGCGGACGAGCCCGTGACCGGACCCGTGCACGCCGCCCTCCCCGGCGCCCTGCGGTACGCGACCGCCCCCTCGCAGCGGTGCCGCACCACCGCCCGCGCACTCGGCCTCGACGCCGCCCCCGCCCCCGAGCTCGCCGACCTCGACCTCGGCGACTGGCGCGGCCGCACCCTCGGCCGGATCGCCGCCGACGCCCCGGCCGGCCTCGCCGCCTGGCTCACCGACCCCGACGCCGCCCCGCACGGCGGCGAGAGCGTCACCGCCCTCTGCGAACGCGTCTCCCACTGGCTCGCCGGCCAGGCCGCCACCGGCGGCCGCGTCCTCGCCGTCGTCGACCCCGCCGTCGTCCGCGCCGCCACCGTCACCGCCCTCGGCCTCCCCCCGACCACCTTCTGGCGCCTGGACGTCCGCCCCCTCACCCTCACCCACCTCACCCACCACAACCACCGCTGGAACCTCCTCCTCGGCGCCCCCACCACCTGAAGGCCGGGGCCTGCCGTCGTCCCGAGGACAGGCTCAGCCGTGAACGGAGAGGTGTTCGGCGAAGCGGCGGACAGCGTCGGTGAAGGCGACCGGATCGTCGAAATTCGCGAGGTGTCCGGCCCGTGGGATCAATTCGACACGGGCGCGCGGATGGGCGCGGGCGAAGTCCGACTCGCCGGACCGGAAGACGGTGTCCTTCTCGCCGTTCAGAATGAGCACCGGACCGTCCACGTGCCGCATCGCGCTCGCGTCGAAGCGGCCCAGCACCTCGCCCCAGGCGGCCGGGAGGGTGTGGAAGGCGTAGCCGGCGCGGATGGTCGCCTCCACCACCTCGGCAGGGTAGAGCCGGCGCAGCAGTCGGTCGTTCCAGCGGGCCAACCGGTCCGCCGGTATGCGCGGGACGAGCCCCGCCACCCACCGGTACGGCGTCGCCCACGGCCCGCGCGTCGAGGCACTGGCTCCGGCGAGGACCAGGCCCCGCAGCTGCCCGGGGCAGCGCCGTGCGAACTCCAGCGAGGCGTATCCGCCGAGCGAGTGCCCGACGACCAGGGCCGGTCCGCAGGCCAGCGAGTCCACGGCGGAAGCGATGATCTCCGTCGCCGTGCCCAGGCTCCAGGGTTGGGCGGAGCGGGCGCCGTGGCCCGGGAGGTCGACGGCGGCCACCCGGAAGTCTTCCTGGAGTGCGGCGAGTTGAGGGCTCCACTGCCCGGCGCTGAACCGCGTCCCGTGCACGAAGACGATGGGCGGTACGCCTGATGCCGTCACGACTCTCCCCGATCAGTACTTAACCGGTTCGGACTCTACCGGTGGGACGATCGGTCGGGGCCGCCGGCGGCCCCGACCTGACGCACCCTCCACCGCATCGGCGTACCCCGCCGAACGGGTGACAGTCGGTCGGCCCCCGGTCAGCCTCCCGCCACCCGAGTGCATCGCACGCCGATCATGTGATCGACATACCGAGCGAGGAGGGGCATGCGGGAGCGCGCAGTCACCATCGGCCGGCTCGTGTTCGGCGTCCTCGCGGCCGTCGCGCTCGGCACCCAGGCGTACCACTCCGCCACCCGGAACGGCTCGATGGTCAACTTCTTCGGCTACTTCACCAACCTGAGCAACATCGCCGCGATGCTCGTCCTGCTCGCCGGCGCCGTGCTGGGCCTGCTCGGCCGTCCCGGCGTCCCCGACCCGCTGCGCGGCGCCGTCGTCCTCTACATGACCGTCACCGGGGTGATCTACGCGGTGCTGCTCTCCGGCTACCACCTGCCGCTGGCCCTGCCGTGGGTGAACGTCGTGGTGCACAAGGTGATGCCGGTGGTCGTCCTCGCCGACTGGTGGCTCGTCCCGGCCACCCGCCGCCTGGACTGGCGGCACGTCACGAGCTGGCTCGCCTTCCCCCTCCTCTACCTGTTCTACAGCCTGCTCCGCGGGCACGTCGTCGACTGGTACCCGTACCCGTTCCTCGACCCGACGAGGCGGGGAGGTTACGGCCGGGTGGCCGGGGCCTGCGCGCTGATCACCCTGCTCTTCGTGGCCGTGGCACTCGGGATCGTCCGGATCGGCAACAGACTTGCCCCGCGCGGACGGCACCGGCAGGCCGTGCATACTTGACCGACCGGCAGGGCCGCAGCGGGGCGAGCCCGGGACGCCGGGTACGGGGAGTTCTGACGCCATGGGGCTGACCAGCCGCGCGCTGCTGGTGTTCGTGATCGAGATCGCCGTCGCGGCGATGGCCGCCACCGTCTACTGGTGGCCCGCCCTGGCCGGGCGCCACTGGCGCAGCGTGCTCGGCCGGATCGGCGCACTGCTCGGCACCCAGCTGACGGTGCTCGCGCTGATCGGGCTGCTCGCCAACAACTACTTCTCCTTCTACAGCAGTTGGGACGACCTGCTGGGCACCGCCGACAACGGCACGGTCAGCGTCCGCGGCAAGGAGACCGGGCCGGCCGCCGCGACCACCGCGGCCGCGCCCGCCCCCGCCAGTGAGCCCGCCCACGTCCCGCCGATGCCCGCCCAGGAGCTCGATGGGAAGGAACCGGTCGACACCCCGGTCCGCGGCCGCGACCCCAAGGTGGTCGGTGAGATCCGTACCGCCCGGTTCCCCGGCGCCCGTACCGGGCTCTCCACCGACGGGTACGTGTACCTGCCCCCGCAGTACTTCCAGCCCGAGTACCAGGACCGGAAGTTTCCCGCGCTCATCGTGCTCACCGGTTTCCCCGGCGACGCCAAGAACCTGATCACCCGGATCAACTACCCCGGTGTCGCGCTGGACCTCAACCGCAGCGGCCGGATGCAGCCCACCGTGCTGGTCCTGATGCGGCCCTCACCCGCGATGCCCGCCGACCCCGAGTGCGAGGACGTCCCCGACGGCCCGCAGGCCGACACCTACTTCACCCGCGACGTGCCCGCCGGCATCGCCGCGACCTACCGGGTCTCCACCGGCCCGCGCGCCTGGGGCATGGTCGGCAACTCGACCGGCGGCTACTGCGCGCTCAAGCTCGCCATGCGCCATCCCGAGGTCTTCGGCACCGCCGCCTCGGTGTCCGGCTACCTCCGCGCCGCCGAGGACATCACCACCGGAGACCTCTTCAAGGGCAGCCGGCAGCGCCGCGACGAGGCCGACCTGATGTGGCGCCTCAACAACCTCCCGCACCCCCCGGTCGCCGTCATGCTCCTCGGCGCCGAGAAGGGCGACGGCGACTTCCGCCGCGACACCGACGCCTTCACCGCCGCCGCCCGCCCGCCGATGGCCACGGCGGTGGCGACCGTCCCGGAAGGAGGGCACAACTACATGACCTGGATCCGGCTGCTGCCGTCCGCCCTGGAGTACCTCTCCCAGCACCTGGCCGCCTCGTGAAGCCCGCGGACCGCGCCGCCTATGGGGAGAGCCTCCCCGCCGGCATCCGCGAGGAGATCGACGGCTACGTCCTGCGGGATGCCCTGTTGGGTGCGGTCGGGGCCGTCGTCGATGTCGGACTGGTGCCGCACGGCATCGGAATCGCCGTCGCGCAGCAGATCGTCAGCGACCGCTACCGGCACTACGGGGACCGGGTCGCCCTCGACCCGCCCAGCCCGCTCGACCTTGACTCCCCGGCCCTCAAGGCGGCTGGCTTCGGTGAACCGATCGCCTACGTCGAAGCGGTCTGGGACGGCGACACCGTCCACGACTGGTTCGTCGTCCTGCTGGCCGTCACGGAGGAGGACCGCCGCGACCGTGCCCTCGCCACCGTCTACCGGCGTACGGCGGAGAAGTACCTGGGCACCGCCGAGGCCGGCACCCACCGCCTGCCGCACTCGGTGGCCGCGCAGCGGGCCGGCCGGGCACTGGCCGAGCACCTGGGCGTGCCGTTCTACTTCACCAGCCCGGACGACCCGGACGACGAGGCGCCGCGGTGGGGGGCTACGCCGGGGTGAGGCGGCCGGTGTGGAGCTGGCCGACCCGGCCGCCTTCGCCCTCCCAGGTCCAGAAGGCCTTGACGGTCATGGAGTTGAGGTCCATGACGTGGCTGACGGTGATGCCGCTCTTCTCGGTCCAGCTGACGAAGTAGATCAGCGGGGCGACCTCGGCGACGTGCAGGGCGACGTCCTCCCACTGGCCGGCGGACTCGCCGAGGCCCTCCCAGCGCAGCCGCCGTCCGTCGGCGGAGTAGGCGTTGCGGAAGGCGGCGCCGTTGTCGACCTCGAAGAGGTAGGTGCGGCCGGCGAAGCCCGGCAGGGCGGCGGTCATGGTCTGGGCTCGTCCTCTGGAGAAGGCGGTCGGTGGGTACGGCCGCGTCCCGGCCGTACCCACCAACCTAGCGGACTTCGCGCCCGCGATCCGGTTACTTCAGGTACGGCCCGTCCGTGCCGATCTTGCCCGGGGCGGCGTTCTTCCCGCCCAGGTCGAGCACGTACACCCGCAGGTTGCCCTTCCCGGAGGCGGCGACGGACAGGGTGCCGTTGGTGACGGTCCTCACGTCACCGGTGACGGCGTCCTTGTAGGTGCCGTTGGGGATGCCGGTGAAGGTGGCGCCGTTGGTGACGGCGACCAGCGCGAAGCTGTCGACGCCGCTCGCGGTGTCGGTGTACCGGCGCTTGAAGGACATGTCGCCGGTGACGCCCTCGGTGGAGTACTGGCCCATCTGCAGGGCGGGGATCGCCCGGCGGATCTGGTTGAGCCGCTGCACCTGCTTGACCAGCGGCTTGGCCAGGGTGTCGGCGACCGCGCCGGTGGCCGAGGAGACCACCGAGTAGTCGGAGGCCGTGACGGTGCCGGCGATCCTGTCGCCGTAGTAGGCGCGGCCGGTGGTGGCGAGCGGGCAGGTCGGGCCGCAGTCGATCTGCTTCCCGGCCTGGAACTCGATCTCCGAGCCGTAGTACAGGGTGGGGATGCCGCGGAAGGTCCACATCAGCGCCATGTTCTCGGCCCAGGCGTCGGTGCCGCCCGCGTAGCGGGTGCTGGACTTGTTGGGGCCGAAGTCGTGGCTGTCGACGTAGACGACGTTGTAGGTGGCGTCGTTGTAGCTGTCGTCGGAGTCCTTGCCGTTGTTGAAGGCGTTGGAGGCGTCACCGAAGTTCATGTGCATCCGCATGTCGATGACGTTCATGCCGCTGAACTGGCTGTGGTCCGGCGTGTGGTAGCTGTTTCCGCTGAGGAAGGCGTTGTTGGTGGTCGGCTGGGCGCCGGTGCCGAGCTGCTCCTCGTAGGTGTACTGGTCGAGGGCGGCCTGCACGTCGTCGGTGGTGTACTCCTTGCGCTCCTTCCAGGTGTAGAACTGCGCGGAGTGGTTGACCGAGCCGCGGTTCCACTTGTCGTTGACGAAGGCGCCGACCTCGCCGAAGACGTAGAAGCTGCCCGCCTTGTCGGCGCCGAACTTGCGGTTGACCTCGTCGTAGATGGCGGGCAGGAAGCGCCGGTTCCAGGTGACCCGGGGGATGTGCACGGCGGTGTCGATCCGGAAGCCGTCGACGCCCATGTCGATGTACTTGTTGTAGGCGCCGATCAGGTACTGCTGGACGACGGCGTTCTCGGTGTTGAAGTCGGCCAGGTCCTCGTGGATCCAGCAGGAACGGGAGTCCTCGCCCTCCCAGTTGCCGATCCAGCACTGGTGGTAGAGGGCCTTCGGGAACATGCCGGAGGTGGGGTTGGGCCACTGGCAGTTGTAGATGGTGTAGCCCTCGGCGCTCTTGTACGCGGTGGCCTTGCCCCAGTTGACGCAGGTGTTGCCGGCCGGCTCGGCGGTGGACCACATGTCGCCGTTGTAGTACGACTTCCCGGAGACCGGGTCCACGGTCAGGCCGTCGTAGGTGAAGTTCGCGTTCGGCTGGTCGTAGTACCAGGACCACTGGCTGTCGCGCACGCCGTACACGGTCGGCGTGAACAGGCCCTTGGCGCCCCAGCGGGAGCTGTGGTTGTAGACCACGTCCTGGTAGATCTTGATGCCCTTGGCGTGGGCGGCGTTGATCAGGTCCTGGTAGGAGGCGCCGGCCGACTCCAGGCGGGCGTCGACCTTGTAGAAGTCGTAGCCGTGGTACCCGTGGTAGTCGTAGTCGGAGCGGTTGAGCACCACCGGGGTGATCCAGATCGCGGAGAAGCCCAGGCCCTTGACGTAGTCGAGCTTGTCGACCAGGCCCTTGAAGTCGCCGCGGAACATCGGGTCGCCGTTGGCCGCGTTGCCGGACTTGACGTCCTGGCTGCCGCCGCGGTTGTTGGCGCTGTCGCCGTCGTTGAAGCGGGCGGTGAGGACGAAGTAGATCGGGTCCTTGCGCGGGTCGCCGCCGAGCGGGGTGCCGCCCGCGGCGGGCGGGGGAGCGGTCCCGGTGGTGGCGCAGGACTGGGCCGAGGCGGCGGAGAGGTTGCCCGCGGCGTCCAGGGCCTTGACGGTCCAGCAGTACGCGGTGGTGGCCTCCAGGCCGGTCTCCGAGTAGACGGTGGAGGTGGTGTTGACCACCGAGGTGCCCTTGGTGCCGCCGGTGCGGGTGACCTGGTAGCCGGTGACGCCGGTGTTGTCGGTGGAGGCGGTCCAGGTGAGCACCACGGCGGTGGTGTTGGCGGTGGCGGTGACCCCGGTGGGCACGCTCGGTGCGGTGGTGTCGGGGACGACGGCGGCGCACGGGTCGGTGGCGGAGGCGGTCACCGTGCGGTCCTTGACGGTGGAGTTGCCCGTACCGAGCTGGTAGTTGACGCCGTTGTTGTTGTCCCAGGTGCCGTTGCCGTTGTTGAAGGTGGCCTGCCAGGTGGTGGCGGTGCCGAGGTCGACGGTCTTCTTCACCCAGCCGGTGCAGGCGGCGTCCATGCCGATGCCGGGGGCGGTGGTCCAGGTGCCGCCGGTGGGGGCCCAGTGCAGGTTGACGGTGGACCAGCCGACGGTGGCGGTGGAGTACCAGACGGTCGCCGGGGTGCCGGTGGCCGGCGGCGGGGTGTCGGCGCACGGGTCGGAGTGGGCGATGACGCCGTCCTTGACGGTGATCAGGCCGGTGCCGAGCTGGTAGTTGGTGCCGCCGTTGTTGTCCCAGGTGCCGGCGCCGTTGTTGAAGGTCGCCTGCCAGGTCGGGGAGGTGCCCAGGTCGACGGTGAGCTTGACCCAGTTGGTGCAGGCGGCCGCCATCTTCGTGCCGGGCGAGGTGGTCCAGGTGCCGCCGGTGGTCGCCCAGTGCAGGTAGTAGGCGGACCAGTTCTTGGTGGCCGTCCAGTAGTAGACGGTGGCGGAGGTGGGCGTGGCGGCGGCGCACGGGTCGGTGGTGGTGACGGTGCCGCCGGAGACGGCCGAGATGCCGCTGCCGAGCTGGTAGTTGGCGCCGCCGTGGTTGTCCCAGGTGCCGGCGCCGTTGTTGAAGGTGGCCTGCAGGCCGGTGGCGCTGCCCAGGTCGACGGTCCTGCTGTACCAGCCGGTGCAGGCGGGCGTCATGGCGACGCCGGGCGAGGTGGTCCAGGCGCCGCCGGTGGGGGCCCAGTGGAGGTTGACGGCGGTCCAGCCGGTGGCCGGCTTGTAGTAGACGGTGGCGGTGGTGGCGGCGTGCGCCGTGATGGCCGGCAGCAGCGCGGCGACCAGGCCGGCGATGACCGCGAGGACGGCCAGGATCGGATGGCGCCGCCGCACGTGGCGGGGTCGTTGGTCCACAGGGGACTCCTCGTGGCGGGCCGCGGTTGGGGCGCGGCCTGTCGGGTGGGGGATGAGGGTCCTCTTGCGCAAGTTCCTGCAAGATGTTGCGGGGAGCGTACCGAGCCGTCAACGCCACGTAAAGAGTCGTGGACCGACCGCGACGAAAAGGGCCCGCCCGCCCCGGGGGGAAGCGGGGCGGGCGGGCAGGGGAAGGAACGCTCGGGTCAGCAGCTCCAGTTGACCTTGTAGAAGGTCGCGTAGTGGTCCGAGGTGTAGTAGTCCTCGTGGTAGACGGCGCCGGTGACGATCCGTCGGGCCCCGCGGGTGGAGCTGCCCGGGGTGATCACGGTGTACTCGTGGTAGTAGCCGCCGGCCTTGGCCGGCAGGACGCCCTCTCTGTTCTGGAAGACGATGCCGTCCTGCGAGTAGGGGAACGGGCCGCCCTTGTCGATCAGGGCCAGGGTGTCCCGGGCCTGGCTCGGCAGGGCGGTGCGGCACACGTTCCCGGAGACGGTGGCGTGGGCGTCGGTGGCGAACACGGCGGTCGGGGCCAGGGTCAGCATGCCGACGGCGACGACGGAAGCGGCGCGGGTCTTCAACGCGCGTAGAGTGATTCGCATGTGAGCCAGTGTGGGGGCTTGTCAGGTCCGCGCGAAAGACGTTGCCGCAATTTTTCATCTTCGGGTAACTCCCCGGGAACCCGGGGGACTTGTGGCGGACCGCCATCAGCAGCGAGCCCTCGGTGTGGTCCTGTCACATGGGTCTCCGGCCGCGCCGCGCCTACCGTGACCTGACTCCACGTCACCCTGCCGCCCCCGAGGAGGCGACCCCTGATGCCCCACCCCGTCAGGTCCCTGTGCACCGCCCTGCTCACCGCCGCCCTGCTGCTGCTCGGCATCGGCACCGTCCCCGCCCACGCCGCCGCGCCCCCGTACCTCGCGCAGGAGGCCGTCTTCACCGCGCCCGGCAACGGCTGGGACCGGGTCGAGCGCTACCTGGACACCACCACCGGCTTCCGCGCCGAGCAGTACCCGTCGGACGGCCGCGGCGACCAGGACGGCGCCCGGCTGACCTGGTTCGGCGGCGTCCGGCAGCCCTATTCCGGCCGTTTCCTGCTCTACAGCGGCACCGGCTGGAACACCGGCCCGATCACCACCCCCGTCCTGCTGGTGCACGGCGCCAACGACAACGCCGACCGGGCCTGGGCCGACCCCGGCGCCACCGGCAGCTGCGGCGCGTCCGGCTGCCCCTCCACCGGCCTGGCGCAGAACCTGGCCGCTTCCGGCCACCGGGTCTTCGCGATCAACTTCGCCCACAAGCAGGGCGACAACCTGCTCCAGGCCCAGGCGGTCGGCGACGCGATCGCGCTGATCCGGGCCAGGCTGGGGGTCGCCCAGGTCGACGTGGTCGCCTGGAGCAAGGGCGAGGTCGCGGCCCGCGCGTACGTCTCCTCGGTCCGGCCGTCCTGGGGCCGGGCCTACGCCGGGGACGTCCGGCGTCTGATCACCCTCGGCGGCCCGCACGGCGGCCTGGACTACACGTACGCGCACGGCTGGGCCTTCTCGCTGGCCACCTGGCCGGCCTGCGGCGGCACCGCCAACGCGCCCTCCCCGCACCTGTACATGACCTGCTACGGCAGCTACACCGCGCAGCCCTGCCTCGGCGTGCTGCCCAGCGGCGGGTACGACTGCTTCCCCGGCCAGCGCCAGCTGCTCGCCCGCTGGGACGGCCGGTACGGCGTCGACTCCACCGCCCAGGACTGGTGGACCACCTACTACGGCGGCCAGGGCTTCTACACCTCGGGCCAGGGCATCCAGGCCGCGATCGACGCCGGGTCGCTGATCGCCCCGCTGCAGCGGGCCGGCATTCCGGCCTCCGTGCGGACCTACCTGCTGGCCGGCGGCTCGGCCGACATCCCCGGGATCCTCAACGAGGGCCGCGGCCCGAGCGACGGCCTGGTGTTCACCGCGAGTGCCCTGGACACCACCGGCATCCCCACCGTCGGCGGCACCGCGCTGCTCGGCGGCCTCAACCACATGGAGCTCGCCTGGGCCCCGGCGGCCGTCCAGCAGATCACCTCCTGGCTCGCCTGACCAGGGCAGTCCCGCCGGCCCGCGGTGTGACGCTTGTCTCTCCCGGGCCGGTTGTCGCTCTGTCGACAATCTGTCTAGCCTGCTCGGGTGCTCGCACCGGGCACGCCACCGCCGGGACGCCGAATCCTGTCCACCCGCCGGGGGCTTTCGCTGACCACCACTGGACAGGAGCGGGGGACCCACAGGTACGTCGCCATGCCCTCCGCTCCCTCCGGGACGGCCGGGCACGGCTAGGGGTGAAGCCGCACGCACGCACGCGCGCGGCCGGGCCGCCTCAGGGCCCGAACCCGACAGCTCACCTCGCAGGCGTCGCGGAGGAACCCCGTCATGCGCCTCTCCCGTCCTGCCCGCATCGGCGCCGTCGCCGGTGCCGCCGCCCTGATCGGCGCGCCGCTCGCCGGCAGCGCCCAGGCCGCCTGGTTCAACCCGTCCGCCTGGACCACCCCGTCCGCCTGGAGCGCCCCGACGACCGCGGCCCCCGCGACCTCGGCCGCCACGACCGCCGCCGTCGCCGGCGCCACGTCCGCCGCCGCGACCGTCACCCAGGACCGGCTCACCCCGGAGTCGATGGCCGCCGCCGTCTCGACGACCGCCTCGCTGACCGTCCACTCCTCCTCCTGCTTCACCGCCAAGACGCTCGGCGTCGGCGTGCGCGACGCCGCCGGGCGGAACCTGGACTTCCCCGGCAACGCGAGCAACGTGCAGATCTGCCCGGGCGGCACCACCTTCACCAGCGCCGCCCGCACCCTGCCGGCCGGCACCTACACCCAGTTCGGCTTCTGGCAGGACTCGGCGAACGCCTGGCACAACCTGCCCTCGCGCACCCTCACCGTGGCCGCCGCCGGCGCCACCACCCCGGCCCCGGCGCCCACCCCCACGGTCAAGCCGACCCCCGCGCCGACGCCGACCCCGACCCCGACGCCCACGGCCGCCCCCACGCCGACGACCGCGCCGACCGCCCCGGCCGCGGGCACCGGCTCGCCGATCCCGGGCAAGGCGCTGACCTGGTCCGAGGAGTTCGACAGCGCCATCGCGTACGGCTCCAAGTGGACCGGCGACAAGTCCAGCGCCTACCGCTACGGCAACCACAACCCGGACGACAACAAGCTCGACTGGCTGACCACCAGCGGCGTCCAGGTCTCCGGCGGCGTCGCCACCTTCACCGCCAAGCCGTCCGGCCACACCCTGGAGAACGGCAAGCAGGCCTGGGACACCGGCCTGCTCACCACCGAGTACTCCTCCCAGGGCTTCCAGGTGAAGACCGGCGACTACGCCGAGACCCGGGTCAAGCTGCCCGCCGGCACCGGCGCCTGGCCCGCCCTGTGGACCTGGAAGAACGGCAACGGCGAGATCGACTCCTTCGAGTACCACCCGGACAACCCGAACCTGCTGGAGCTGACCAACCACGTCAAGTCCGGCTCGAAGTACTACACCGACGCGAGCGCCATCGCCAAGGACCAGTGGGTGACCATCGGCACCTACTACGGCGCCGACTCCGTCGACTGGTACGTCAACGGCAAGAAGGTGTTCTCCGACGGCACCGGGGTCGGCACCGGCTGGTCCGCGTACCTGATCCTCAACCTGTCGCTGAGCGCCGGCCAGTACCACCCGGCCGCGTCCGGCTCCGCGCCGATCAGCTTCGCCGCCGACTGGGTCCGCGTCTACCGCTAGTCGGCCCGCACGGTCAGCGTGAACGCCGTCCGGTCGTTCGCCGGGACCGTGTCGTCCGCGCCCGCCACCCGTACGTGCCCCTCGGCCCTCGTGCCGGGGGGCACGTACGCGTTCACCCGGACCGGGATCAGCGCGGTCGCCGTCCGCAGCGCCGGCAGGCCCGCCGGGAAGGTGCAGCGGACCAGGTGGCCGGCCAGCGAGACGGTGCAGTTCTCCGGGAAGAACGGGCCCTCGGCGGTGAAGCCCGCCGGCAGGTCGACCAGCACGGTGAACGGCGAGGCCGTCCGGTCCGGTCCGCCGTTGGCGACGAAGGCGTGCACCGTGGTCAGCCCGCCCGGCGCGGCCGGGTCCGGGTCGAGCCGGACCACCTGCAGGTCCGCGTGCGAGGGCAGCGCCGCCGCCGTCCCGGTCGTCGTCCCCAGGGCCGCCGCGGCCGCCATCGCCAGAACCATGGGCCCCCGCATCACCCGCACGGCCATGCTCCACTCCCACTGTCGGTGCCCACCTGCATACTCACAGTAGTGGCGCACGGCCCTGTCGAGCGGAGGTGGACACGATGACTGGTCGCGTGTTGAGCGAGGTGAGCGGCGAGGTCGCGGCCGAACGGGAGGCCGGCTTCGTCCAGGCGTACCGGCAGCTGGTGGCCGGCCCGCTGCCGGAGGGGCTGCTGCGCACCGAGCTGCTCAAGGGCAGCGACCGGCACTGGCGGATCCAGAGCCTGTGGCGCGACCTGGCCACCCTGGAGGCCGTCCGGGCCGACCCGAAGACCGCCGCCGCGCCGCGCCTGTTCCGCGAGGCCGGGGCCGATCCGGTGCTCGCCGTCTTCGAGGTGACGGTGGCCCAGGTCGGCGACCTCGACCTGTCCGACTGACGCGGTCGACGGCCGTGGCGGCTGTGGTGGCCGTGGCGCTCCTGATGTCCCGTCTGGCCGTCGCGCCGTCCGCGCTACGGCGCGAGCACCTCGCCGAGCCGGGAGGCGATCTGACGCATCACCGGGACGAGCGCCGCGCTGCCCGCCTGCGCCTCCAGCGCGCGGATCCGCGCCTCCGGGCCGGAGACCGACAGTGCGGTCGGCGTCGGCGCGCCCGGCACCGCGACCGCGATGCAGCGCACCCCGATCTCCTGCTCCTGGTCGTCCACCACGTACCCGGACTCGCGGGCCGTGCCCAGCTGGGTGATCAGGTCCTGCGGGTCGGTCACGGTGTACGCGGTGTGCGCCTGCAGCGGGCCGGTGCCGAGCAGCGCCCGGGCCTCCTCCTCGGGCAGCTGGGCCAGCAGCGCCTTGCCCACGCCGGTGCAGTGCGGCTGCACCCGGCGGCCGACCTCGGTGAACATCCGCATCGAGCGACGGGACTGCACCTGCCCGACGTACACCACCTCGCCGCCCTCCAGGACGGCCAGGTTGGCGGTCTCGCCGGTGGCCTCCATCAGCTCGGTCAGGTACGGGCGGGCCCAGCTGCCGAGCAGCCGGCCGGCCGTCTCGCCGAGCCGGATCAGCCGCGGGCCGAGCGTGTAGCGGCGCGCCGTGTCCTGCCGGACATAGCCCTGCTGAACGAGGGTACGGATCAGGCGGTGGATGGTCGGCATCGGCAGACCGGAGGTGGTGGAGAGCTCGCTCAGGGTGGCGATGCCGCTCGAGTCGGCCAGCGCCTCCAGCAGCAGGAAGGCGCGCTCGACCGACTGCACGCCGCCGCCCGCGCGGTCGTTGCCTGTCGGAGCTGTGGCGGGGGTGCTGACCACCGGCGTTCCCTTCACTGTCGGAGGAGGAGTAGAGTCCCTGCGATCTAGCTCAACAAACCGTTGAAATTCTGTATCGCGGAAACTAGTCTCCACCTTACAGAACAGAACCCGCCGGTAGGCAGGGTTCGGATCCGGGAAGTTCCCACCGGAACATCCCGAGCGATCACAACCGTCCAAGGAGTGTCCTGCCCATGGCTGCAGATCAGGGACCACTCGGCGCTGCCCCCGCCGCCCCGGTCGTCACTGTCGCCGGTCCGCGCGTCCCCCGCGCCGAGGAGGTGCTCACCCCGGAGGCCGTCGCCTTCGTCGTGGGCCTCCACCGCGCCTTCGAGGGACGCCGTCAGGAACTCCTGGCCCGACGCAAGACCCGCCGGGCCGAGATCGCCGCCGCCGGCACCCTCGACTTCCTCCCCGACACCGCCGCCGTCCGCGAGGGCGACTGGCAGGTCGCCGAGGCGCCCCGCGCCCTCCAGGACCGCCGCGTCGAGATCACCGGCCCCACCGACCGCAAGATGGTCATCAACGCCCTCAACTCCGGCGCCAAGGTCTGGCTCGCCGACTTCGAGGACGCCACCGCCCCCACCTGGGAGAACGTGGTCTCCGGCCAGATCAACCTGATCGACGCCTACGAGAGCCGGATCGACTTCACCTCCCCGCAGGGCAAGGCCTACACCCTCAAGCCCGCCGACCAGCTCGCCACCGTCGTGGTCCGTCCCCGCGGCTGGCACCTGGACGAGAACCACCTGCTGGTCGACGGCACCCCGGTCGCCGGCGCCTTCCTCGACTTCGGCCTGTACTTCTTCCACAACGCCGCCCGGCTGATCGCCCGCGGCCCCGAGGACCCCAACTCCGGCCCGTACTTCTACCTGCCGAAGACCGAGAGCCACCTCGAAGCCCGGCTGTGGAACGACGTCTTCACCCACGCCCAGGCCGAACTCGGCATCCCGCACGGCACCATCCGCGCCACCGTGCTGATCGAGACCATCACCGCCGCGTTCGAGATGGAGGAGATCCTCTACGAACTGCGCGAGCACGCCGCGGGCCTCAACGCCGGCCGCTGGGACTACCTGTTCTCCATCGTCAAGAACTTCCGCGACGCCGGCGAGCACTACATCCTGCCCGACCGCAACAGCGTCACCATGGCCTCGCCGTTCATGGCCGCCTACACCCGCCTGCTCGTGCAGACCTGCCACCGCCGCGGCGCCCACGCCATCGGCGGCATGGCCGCCTTCATCCCCTCCCGCAAGGACCCCGAGGTCAACGCCGCCGCCCTCGACAAGGTCAAGGCCGACAAGGACCGCGAGGCCGGCAACGGCTTCGACGGCTCCTGGGTCGCCCACCCCGACCTCGTCCCGGTCGCCCGCGCCTCCTTCGACGCCGTCCTCGGCGCGCGCCCCAACCAGAAGGACAACCCCGGTCCCGCCGAGCCCGTCACCGCCGACCAGCTCCTCGACATCGCCGGCGCCGGCGGCAGCTGCACCGAGGCCGGCCTGCACAACGCCGTCCAGGTCGGCGTCCGCTACATCGAGGCCTGGATCCGCGGCCTCGGCGCCGTCGGCATCTTCAACATGATGGAGGACGCCGCCACCGCCGAGATCTCCCGCTCGCAGATCTGGCAGTGGATCCACAACGGCGTCGTCCTCGCCGACACCGGCGAGAAGGCCACCGCCGACCTCGTCCGCCGCCTCGTCGGCGAAGAGCTCACCGCCCTGCGCGCCGAACTCGGCGACGACGCCTACACCGCCGGCCGCTGGCCCGAGGCCGCCCGCCTCTTCGAAAAGGTCGCCCTCGCCGACGACTTCGTCGACTTCCTCACCCTGCCGGCGCTCGCCCTCCTCGACTAGAACCTACCGACGGCGCCGCCCACCCACCCCTGCCACACCGGCAGGTCGGCGGCCCCCACCACTCCGTTCCGTACGGCCGCCGGCGTCACCCCGGCGGCCGTACGGAACGGCCCCTCCCGGAGCACCCCATGGCACGCATCTTCTTCAACGGCCAGGCGATGGTCGGCGGACCCTTCCACCACTCCGTCGCCGACTACCTGATCGGCCCGGTCCGTACCGCCCCCGGCTACCGCTTCTTCTCCATCCGCGACGTCTGCCCCGGCCTTCACCCCGACCCCGCCGCGGACACCGCCATCGACGGCGAGCTCTACGACGTCCCCCTCGAGCACCTGCGCGACGTCATCCTCCCCGGCGAACCCCGCGAACTCGAACTCGGCATCATCACCCTCGCCGACGGCAGCCCCTGCCTCTCCATGCTCCTCGCCCGCGGCGAACTCGACCGTGGCGTCCACCAAGAGATCACGAAGCACGCCGGCTGGCGCCCCTACCTCGCCACCCTCGGCCGCACGGCCTGACCGGTTTGCCGCCGTGCGGTCGAGCGCATGCCTGGGAGATCAGAAGAAGCCCTGAACCAGCCCGTCGGCGGTGCCGACGAGGGCGGCGCGGTCGAGAAGGATGTTGTTGTTCTCGCAGCTGGTCTCCGGCAGCAGGATGCAGGCATGGCAGGCGGCCAGATTGAGGCTGTCTGCGCCGCTCGCCTCGGACTCCATGCAGAGAGGGTCATTGGAGCACCACCCCGCCCGGTGCAGGGCCGCCCGTAGTGTGGCATCGATCCGGGCGGGTTCGCCCTGGGCGACGATGCCTCCGAGGCTGCCGGCCGAGTCGCTGGTCGCGGTGTAGACGAGGACGCCCGCCATCTCGTCGTCCACGTACAACCGCTCACGAAGTGCGGCCGCGGGGTAGCCGCCGTCCAGACTCCATTCGTTGATCAGCACGTGGGCGAGGGTGTGGAGCAGCAGAAACCGGGGTGTGGCGTACGAGGAAGGCGCAGGCTTTCCCGCCGCCGAGGCACGCTCGGCCAGCAGCCTGTCGTGGTTGTCCCGAATCCGCAGCGCGCGGGCGACGACCCCGGGCTGCTGTTCCCAGGCACGGAGCCGGTCCGTGTCGAGGCGGAGGAAGACGCCCTCGCCTCTCACTTCGATCGCCGGCAGCCAGTTGTGCTCGGTCAGCGCGATCGGTGCGCGACGGAGCGGTGTGTCTGCGGGGCTCGGTTCGTCCACACGCGTGAACGACTGGAGTGCGCGCACCTCGCGCAGTCGCTTGACCAGCATGACCTGCTCGACACCGTGGTTCTCCCTGAGAAGTCCGACGGAGGCGCGAGGGGGTTCGCAGACGAAGTCCTGATCGTGGGCGTCCTCCCGTTCCGGATACGCTGTGCTCAGGCTGCGGTACTCGTCCCGGTAGAGGCCGCCACGGAAACTCTCCGGCGTCGGGTCGGCTGTGGGCCTGTCTGCGGATTGCTCATCTGCGCGCCAACGTTCGATCAGAGAAACGATTTCGTCAGGACTGTACGCCGGGTGGTGCTGCAGGACTTTCTCGATCCGCAGATATGCACGGATGGAGGCTGCGTCCTCGCCCTTGAGTTTGTCGTACAGCTGCGCTGCGATCTTGGTGAGACCTTCGCTCCACGGCGGGATCGACAGAGCCGAGTGCATGACGGGGAACCAGACCGAGGAGGAACCACGCTGGAGCGTGCGTGGGTCGTCCCGGCATCCTTCTGCAGGCGCGTCCCTCAACCACGGCCGCCGCCCACTGCATCGAATGCCGAGTTCTTTGAGCGCCTGCCGCCGGAAGGATCCCTCCATGGACACCTCGTCGGCACCGCAGCTGCAGCTGATGAGCACCGAGCGGAGCGAGGCTGTCGAGCCGTCGGCGCGGAACCTCAGCTCGCCTCCGCAACCTCCCGGTGCGGAGCGTTGCGTGCCGCGGTGCACCCACGTCCAGTAGGGAAAGTCCTCAAGGTGGCCGGTGGCGCAGGCCATCACGAATCGGGAGGGGACGAGGTCTTCCCGGCAGTTCGAGCACTCGGCCTTGCCCGCCGGTGAGTTGAACTTTTTGTACGGCTGCAGGGACCGGCACGACGGGCAGGAGTACCACTCCGGGAACCGAACGGCTCGCACACCGTCCTTCGCCCGGTCCGGGTCTGGGGCCGGGGGCAGCCGGAAGCCGCTGACACCCAATTGCCGTGCCAGCCGCGGCTCCACGACGAATGGCGCCTCGGAGATGTCCCAGGAGTCGATCCCGCGGACCAGGAACGACTCGTTCTCCACCGCGATCATGGCGCCGACACCGTAGGTGGTGACCAACTGTGCGCGGCGGATCTCCCCGAGCCGCCGTGCCGTTCGGACCGGGGCCGACGGGAGGCTGCTGCGACGGGTACGGCGTGGGGCGGGGCTCATGGTTCAGCGCTCCTCGAAGAAGGTGGACGAGGCGTCGACGTCGCGGAGGCTCCAGAGGGTCGGCCATCCTGCCGGTGCGTGTGTCTCGTCGTCGTAGCCGCTCAGGAGGGCGGGGGCGCGGGTGCCGCGTGTCGCCTCGTAGACGAGTTTCGGGTGGGTCTCTGCCTCGATCTGCCACCACTCGACGAAGTCGTCGAAGGCCTGCGTGGCGCCCTCGATTTCCGACTCCTCGACGCGGGCCACGCGATCGAGCAGTACACGACGGACGGTCCCGTTCAGGTCGTCGACGAAGTCCCCGATACGTGCCGCAGCTTCGTTCGGTCGCGCGGCCGGCAGCATCAACCTGGCCAGTGCCACGACCACTGCATGCAGCCCCCGGTCTCTGGCGCGGGCGGAGAACGGTGTCACACTCGTCGACTCCACCTCCCGGTACAGAGCGGAGTGGAAGTGCTGGAAGTCCTCGTAGTGAGAACGATCCCGGGAACGGGACGAGTTCAGCATGACCGCGACGAAGCCGGGGTGCCGGCGGCCGACGCGGCTCGTCGCCTGGATGTACTCGGCGGTGGTCTGCGGCTGGCCCATGACGGCCATCAGTCCGAGTCGGTCCACGTCCACCCCGACGGAGATCATGTTGGTGGCGAGCAGTACGTCGAGTACGTCCTTCATGGGCAGGTGGCGCTCGACCTCCTTCAAGCGCCGCGAGATGTCACTGGCGTTCGCACGACTGCTCAGCTCCGTGAGGCCATCGACTCGTCGTGCCTCTGCGCCGTCTCGAACGGCGAGGTAGTCGAGTCGGTCCTGGACGTCGTCCAGAACCTGGAGTTCGGCTGCCGACAGCAGACGCAGGCTGTTGAAGTAGCCGACCAACGTCCAGTAGGCGTCCCTGACCTCGTCGGGCACGTCGACGAGCTGGGCCCGGTGGAGCAGGGCCGCGAACACGCGGATCAGCAGAGTGGACTGGCTGGTGCTGGAGGTGAGCAGCCCGATGTACCGGCGGGCAGCCTTCCGCTCCCTGGGCGTTTCTGCCGCGAACCAGGAGTCCCGGGAATCCAGTCCGGCAGGCGGAAACTGGTCGACTGTTCGGGCGAAGAGACGACTTCCCTGCTCGTCCGCCCGTCGGATGGTCGCGGTCGAAGCCACGATTTTCGGCTGCCGGGCAAGGGCGTCCACAGCCGTCTCGTACAGGCCGGTCAGCGTACCGAGCGGGCCGGAGATCAGATGGAGCTCGTCCTGCACGATGAGCTCCGGAGGGCGGGTGCCGTCCTCCCGGTCCAGGTTGAACAAGGCGGCGGATGCGGGCCGCCACGGCATTGAGGCGAATTTGTCGACCGTGGCGATCACGAGTGTGGGACGGGCGCCGTAGACGGCCTCGTCGACCAGGTGCACCGGAAGGCCTGTGTGGAAGTCGCAGGTGGTCCCCGGGCATGCGATGGACATGCGGGTGCCTGCCTCGTCGACTGCATAGTCGTGCGGTGACAGAGACTCACCGCACCACGGGCAGGCTCTCAGCTGGACCGGATTCTCGGTCTGGATCGGCTTGAGCGGATTGGCACGCAGTTCCTCGAGCTTCTTGGCGGCCACTGCCAGGGTGTTGGGGGTGGCCGACCGTCCCACCCACATGCCGATGGAGATCTCCTCGTGCCCCAGGGCTGTCGGATCGGCGGCTCGCAGCCTTTCCATGGCACAGATCAGTGCGGCTGCACGTTCGAACTGCTGCAACGTCAGAAGTCGCAGCGTGTAGCGCATGAGCACGGTGACTCCGGCTCCAGCTTCTCCTTCGCGCAGGCGCCGCAGGAAGGTCGTGAACGCGATCAGCCCGAGGTACGCCTCTGTCTTGCCACCACCGGTCGGGAACCAGAGCAGATCTGCGACACCTCGGTCCTCGTGCTCCGGGTCCACGATGCCCGCCAGGCAGAGCAGCATGAAGGACACCTGGAACGGACGCCACCGCCCGGAACCGGGTTCCGGAACGCCTTGCTTGCCGGCTTTGATCCAGGACGTGCGGGCGCGCTGGTCGGCCATCGCCAGGTTCGCAAGTCGGAAGGCCCGGAGGACTTCCGGGCGGCTGTCGTCGGCCAGCAGGTCGACGCCGGTCCGCATGCGCCGCAGAGCCCGTCGACACCGTTCGACCTGCTCCGCCGCCACCTCACCGTGCTCCGTGGTTTCCAGTACCCGGCTCTGTTCCGCCTGCTTGTCGATCCAGACTTCGTATCCTGTCAGGAGTCGACGTAGGACCGTTACGAGCTTCTCGGCCGGCGCCGTCCCCAACGCGTGCATCGTCAAGGAGCTGTCGTCGATCTGCGGATTCGAGTCCGTCAGCAACACTTCGTGGGACGGAACGAATTCGGTCCGGACCGATGCGACCGAGGCAGGGTACGAGTCCGACCTGCCGATAGGAGGTGGGGTCCAGTCCCAACGGGCGGCGCAGCCGTGTCCGGTCGCGAAGCTCGGCGCATGTCGGTGCAGCATGCGGCTCAACGCCAGCTCCGAGTCGACCGCACCGAGGGCAGCCGGGCGTTCCACGAACGGGGTGCTGCAACCGTCGGAGGCAGTGACTTCGAGTGCCGGTTGGAAGAAGCAGTGGGCGTCGCGAAGGTCGTACTGCCCCACCTCGAGGCTGTTGACGACCGTGGCCGTCACGGTCACAGTCCCGCCCGGACCCGATGCGGCGCGCACCAGTACGCGTAGCTCGAGCCCGGGGTGGAGAACGACGGGCTCATGAACACGCGGCACCGTCACGTCCACGACGACGGGTTCGAGAGGAAGAGCGACGCGACGCCACTGCTCCTTTTGCGCCTTCGTGCTGCGGGCCTCCGTCCGTTTGGCCGACACCGGGTTCCCGTTCGCGTCCTCCGGCAGGTACACCGCGGCCCGGACGCTGAAGCGGAGCGCCGAGGAGACGGCCGGATCGACAGCGAAGGTCAGACCGAGCGATGAGGGCATACGGATGTTCGCAAGCGAGACACCGAGGTCGACGGCAGGTTCCTCAATCTCTCTGCGGGCGAACGGCGCCGAATCGAGCCCGTCGCGCTCGGCCTCCAGCTCGTCCGGCTCCTGCCTGCCGGTTTGGGGCCGCGTGCGTGGGAACAGCACACCGACGGGGTACATGGTGACCGGGGCGTCCTCCTCGAGTACCTCGCTCTCACCGCCCACGGGGCCCAGCAGGTCACTGCGCAGCGCGTCCAGGAGAGACTCGCACATCTCGTAGTGGGCCTGGTGGATCGACTCGTTCACGCGGTGTTCCCTTCGGTTCCGCCGGCCTCCGACGTCCGCTCGTTGTACCACTGAAAGCGACCCAGGCCGCAGAGCCGGGGCGCCAGCCAGGCACCGTGGGAGCCCAGACCGGCTCGCTCGCTCGTGGAGTCGCTGCCCGCCACGCTCTCCACGCAGTCGATCCGAACCCCCGTGATCAGCGGTGGCCAGCCGGTCACCGTGGAATGCGCGCTGCGCCGCAGCAAGCGGTGGAGGTCGGTGCGGAACCGTTCCGAGACCTGGGCGATGTGTCTCCCGTCGACCACCACGGCGTACGGGGGAGACTGGTCCTCCGCGACGGGAATGCCGTGCAGCAGTACCAGCTCCACGGGCATGCCGGGTGCAATGTCTGCGCGAAGGTGTTTCATCAGCGTCAAGGGATCCTCGTGGAGTTCCTCCACCCCCGGGGGCTGCTCGTGGGAAACGTCGTCGCCGAGCACTTCAATGCCGTTGCGGGCCCAGGCGCTCCGTCCGCCCAGGTACCAGCGGTCCAGACGCTGGTCCTTGCGCACCATCCAGGAGCTGGGGGCGTCCAGCAGACAGAGGTCGTCGCGGGCACGGGTCATTGCCACGTAGAGCAGGCGTGCCTCCGCCGCCGGATCGTAGTCGTAGCGCTTCTTGGCCACACGTCGGGGCTCTTTCAGGACGGACGGCTCGACGACAAGAACCCGGTCGAACTCCAGGCCCTTCGCCCGATGGACGGTCGAGACGATCAGCGACGACGGCGGTGCGGCGGTGAGTTCGTCCGGCAGTCTGCGCTCGGCGAGTGCCCGGTGCAGCGCGGCCACGTCCACGGTCCCACGCATTCCTCGGGCGACGCTGCGGACCGACCGCCACAGCGACTCGGGCGTACTGGAGGCCGGCACGTCGGCATTGGCGAGCAGCTCGGAGAAACGCTCCTGGTTGAGGGCCGAGGCGTTCGTGGCGGTCAGCAACTCAGTGATCCACGTGGGAGCCGAGCGCTCGCGGGCGGATCGCTGCAGCGAGTGCGGGACGCCGGCCTCGGCAAGCCGGGCGGAGAGCGTCAGTGCCTGACCGTTGTCCCGGCACAGCACAGCCGTGCTGCCGGGGTAGTCACGCAACGCATCCTGCACGTACTCGAAGTCGAGGCTGCCGAAGTTCGGTGCCGAGAGAAGCAGCGCTCGCAGGTCACCGTGGATTCGCTCGGCCTCTCCTGCAGCCTCGGCCGGGTCGCGCGGCAGTCTTTGCAGCTGGGCACCGTACGGCAGGGCGACGCGGACGGCCTCGGACCGGGCGCGGAAGTTTCCACCGAGGTGCAGTTCGACCAGGTCGTCGCCGAAGCTGGCACGCACCCAGTCGAGGAACCGATCCGTCTCCTCGGCACGTTGTTCCGGGTCCGAGACCTGGAAGCCGTACACCGCCTGCGCGGAGTCGCCGACCACCGTGAAACCGCAGTTCTCCTGGAATCGGTCCAGCAGGGCCTCGACCATCTCCCGGCGGACCCCGACGAGGTCCTGGACCTCGTCGATCACCACATGGGCCGGAACTCCGTGTTCGCCGACCTCGACAGCGCCGCGGTCGATCGCCTCGATGGCTGCCTCGATGCGCCGGTCGAACGGGAGCGTGCCCCACTCCGTGTCGGGATAGGCCCGGGTCAGCAGCGCCGACGCCCATCCGTCGAAGGTCCGGACTCTCACGCGTCGAGCGGCAGAAGCGTGCCGCTCGATCCGTTCCGTCAACTCGCGGACGGCCGCCCGCGAGAAGCTGAGCACAAGAATCTCGCCGGCTTCCAGCTCCTCGCGTTCGACCAGCACATCGAGCCGGCGGACCAGCGTGTACGTCTTTCCGGCCCCTGCCCCGGCCGTCACCAGCACCCGGGCGTCCCAGGGCTGTTCCACCACGGCCTGTTGTTCGGCCGTCAACGGGTGCTCCCCGATCGACGAAGTCACCGCTGCTCACTCCACAGGTACTCGAAGTCGGTGAAGGCGAGCCTCTCACCGTAGTTGGTGACGTTGTCCCGCACGTTGAGGATCAGGCATGTGTCCTTGCCCCCGTTCTTCGGACCGCGGAGGCCTCGGCCGATCATCTGCTGGTAGATGTTCGCACTGTAGGTGGGCCGGGCGACCACCACGGCTCGGGTGGCCGGCGCGTCGAAGCCCTGAGTGAGCACGCCGTAGTTGGTGATCACCTGGATCTTTCCCTTGCGGAATGCGTCGACGCGCTGGCGACGCTCCGCAGTCGGGGTGTTCGCATCGATGGCAGCCGCACTGATGCCGCGGTCACCGAGCTTCGCGGCGAGGAATTTGGCATGGGCCACCGAGGTGGCGAAGACGAGGATGGGCCAGTCGGACGGCAGCCCGGCGATCTCGTCCACGATGCGCTGGTTGCGCTCGTGGTCGTCGGCGAGTCGCTGCTCCGCGCCCTTGGGCAGGATGGCGAACTTCTCCGACTGGGCGAGCTCGTCGACAGTCAGCGAGATCTCACCGCCCGCCAGCTCCCGGTGCCGCACCTCGGCGAGTACACCGAGACCCTGCAGCTGCTTGATTGCCTTCTCGAGATCGCCTTCGAACACATCGGTGTCGAGCCGCTCGCCGAAGCGCTGGACCAGCAGCCGGGTCAGTTCCTCGTTCCTCCGATACGGGGTCGCCGTGAGCCCGACCAGGTGACGACCGGTCCGGTGATGGGTCAGATCGAGGAGGGAGAAGAGCTCCGTGTAGCGCTGGGACATTGCGGTGTGTGCCTCGTCGACGACGACCAGCGAGCAGGTGTCCCGAAGCCAGGAATAGTCGTCCGTGCCCAGGCATCGTGCGAGCTTCGCATCGGTGGCGACGACCAGGTGCGGTCGGCCGTCCACCGGTGTCGCCTCGTTGGTGGACCACAGCCGGCTGATCACGAGCGGCAGTTCGGGGCCGACCTTCGACCAGACGAACTTCCAGCTCTGCACGGCCTGTTCGCACAGCTCCTCGGTCTGCGCGATCCACAGCACCGGGCCCGGAAGCTCGGCGCGGTCACGGATCCACCGGATCACACCTTCGGCGGTCACCCGGGTCTTGCCGCCGCCGGTCGGCATGCCGAGCATGCCGCGTCGGGGCATGGGACTCTCCAGCAGGTCGAGGAGCGCCTGCGCAAGCTGTTCCTGGTAGGGGTGCAGCGAAGGGAACTCCGAGGGGCCGTCGACCTCGAGCCGGGGTTCGAGTGAAGGGACTCGGGCGCCGGCGAAGGAATCGGGGAATCCGAGGTCGGCGACGAACCGAAGAGCCTTCTCGCTGCCGTTGAACGAGCTCGGGGCTCTGGTCGGGAACTCCAGGGAGAGGTCGCGGTCATGAACCCGGAGGATCGACTCGCCGTGGGCGTTGAAGGCCATTTCGGCGATTCGGCGAGCGTCCGGCTCGCCGCCTCGCTCGTTCAACTCGCTCTCCATGAGTCCCGGTGGCAGACCGCGCTTCAGCGCCTCCTCACCGATCAGCAATGCGATCTTGTCGATGACGCTCTCGCTCTCGCGCACCGTGCGCAGACGGGCCTGGAGCTGCTGATCCTGCTCCTGGCGATCCTGGAGTTCGAGCGCCTGGCGACAGCCGGCAGGTCCGAAGTTCCACTTGAACTCCTCGTCGGCGGCGAGCAGGACCTGCAGCCGGTCGAGGGAGTCCAGCACGTACAGGGTGTTCCCCTTGCGCGCGGCCTTCAACGGGATCCGCCGGCTACCCTCGGAGGTTCGTACGATCTGGTCGAGTTCGGAGCAGCGCTGGATCTTGAGGTTGTTCCCGTTGTTGCCGATGCGGGCGCGGACGGTGGTGAATTCGTCGACCACAGGCGTGGATGTGCCGATCCTGACAGGATCGATTTCTTTCGCGATTACATCCCCGACCTTCGACATGCCCCATTCCTCGACCATTGCCTTCGCGGTCGCGGCGTCGGACTTGTCGGCCACCAGGAGAGCAGGCAGTCGCTCTCGGACCAACTCGTTGTAGTCGGTGATGTTGGTGGCGACTGCGATGTCGGCGTCGGCCCGGCCCTCCCAGGTGTCCCCCACCCGGCAGCGGGTGAGGACACCCTCCGGAAACTCGAAGCCGACCCGGAGCAGAAGTGCATATGCGCGGCCGACGAATGCGTCGTCGTCGCTCTCCAGCACCCGGTCGAGCAACCTGCCCCAGCGTGCCGTCGGAACCTCGTCGGCGGTTGCGGGCATGCCCAGTTTCCGGGCGACCTCTGCTGGGACGCTCGCGACCGGAAGGACCGAGGCGTATTCCTTCAACTGGGGGCCGACAGCCTCCGGCACCCTGGTCAGGCCGAGGGAGGTGCTCACCCGGCCGTGCTTGTTGATCATCCATCGCAGCGGCGAGACGATCGCCCTGCGGGTGTTGGTCTGTGCGCCGTACTGGCTGCTCCAGTTCTGGACGATCCCCAATTCGGGAAGCGAGGCAACGAAGCCGGCCCGGCCTTCCTCCGACAGGACGCGGAGCAGATGGAGCGGACCTGCCGTCGGGGCTCCCTCGACCACAAGGCGGGCGAGACTCGGCCGGGGGGCGTTCGCCGGCAGGGTCCGGAGGTAGTCGTTGTGCACGAGCTCGCGGTACTCCTCGAACCACGGCTCACGTTCCGGTCGGTGACCGGAGCCGGGTCGGTCGGACACACCCAGGTCGCGAAGCACCGGTTGGTCACTGCCGTGGAAGCCGAGGTCGACGGCGATCGACTGGTCACGACTGCCGTCGCCGGGAACGACGGGACCGGGAAGGAGACAGTCCCGCAGCGGCCGAAAGCGACCGTCGACGGTACGTACGTGCAGGGTCTCCATGGGCTTCGGAACCTTGGCCCGGATCCGCTCGACCTGGGCGTTGCCGCCGGCGCTGCGCAGCAGCACCCAGAAGTTCGTCCAGGAGTGACTGTCGTAGTGGTCGAAGCCCTGGTCGAGAACGCCTTCGAACCGCCCCTGCGCATCGGCGACCCGGATTCCGATGGCGTGCAGGTGGCGCGCCATCTCGGGTCGGTCGGAGATTCGCGGGTCGACGTACACCATGTCGTCCCGCAGGGCGTCATCGGAGGTCCGGTGGAAGATCTCACCCGCGATCGGGGCCACCATTCCGTGCTCTTCGGTGAGCACGATCCGCGCCTTGCGGGCCTCCGCCGTCATGTCGGAGTCTCGGGGCAGCCGGCGGGACTGGTCGCTGAGGACCATCGAGGAGAGGATCTCGATGGCGTGGCAGGACGCCTCGGCGGTGCCGTCCGCGACCAGTGCCTCCAGCCACGTCCTGACGTCCTCGGGCTTCCGTCCCGCTGCGTCGAGGATGTGGTTCATCTTGCCGCGCCGGACCGCGTTGTCGGTGCCGTCGACCGAGGAGTGGACCCAGTCGACCGGTCGGCCGGGATACTCGGACCAGATGCGCAACCATTCCTTCTCGAGTCCGGCCGGGGCGACGAACAGGTCCCGGGGAACCTGCAGCTGGCCGTTCTGATCGGGCAGTGAAGGACGCTGCGCGGTCATCGCCCAGACCTGACGAAGGAAGTAGTCGTCCGCCCAGTTCAGCTTCTCCTTGCTTCGTCCCGGGAGTAGAGGAAGGTACGCGGCGGGGTCGTCGGTGGGCACCAGCTCGGGGAGCGTGTCGACCACGAGGCGGGCTGCAGCCTGAAGGAGCTCGAGATTGAACGCACTGCCGTCGAGGAGGTGCTGACGGTCCTCGTTGGTCTTCCAGGGTGCGTTGAGAATGCCGGTAAGAGAGATCTCGTACTTGGTGGGGAAAAACGCCCAGAATTCGCCCTTGCCGACGGGCACGGTGTAGTGACCGTTGCGGACGTCGTAGCTGGGTACGGCCCAGGAGATGTCGATCACGGGTCGGTCGTGCAGTTCGCCCGCAGTGTCACGCACCTCGGCAGTCGGTGAATGCGAGACCGAGAAGACCTTCCAGCTCTCGGTCGTCGACTTCGCGCCTCGTGTCACCTCCTTGAGGGTGCGGTCGGCACCATTGTTCTCGACCGAGATCTCGCGTCGGACCGGGGGCATGTTGCGATTGTCGAGCAGCAGAACCTGACCGACGTGCGAGGAGAACAGCTGGAAGCGGGACGGGAACGGCTTGATCTCCCTGCCGTCCCGATGCTTGTGGCCGGTGATGTCGTGACCGAGCCGATCTGCGGCGCCCGGCAGCAGCGGGAGCCGCACCACCGTGGTGGCCCAACGGAGAAGGCCGTCCAGCACGGCATCGTCGGCGCGCTCCTGCTCCACATCCAACGGGCGGGCCATCCGAAGGACCGGAGTGTCCATTTCCAGATCGCCATCGAGCCCGAGAGTCTGCGCGATCTCGGCTGCGGACCAGTCACGATCGAAGCCGAAGCTTCCGCTGCGGCTGAAGAACTGAGGGCTGTTGCTGACCGAGAGTACGGACTTGACCCCGACGCCGAACCGTCCGATCTGGCCGCCCCGCTTACGCGACACGCTCATGCGCAGGATCGTCTCCGCGCCCTGCGGAGTGACGGGAGAGCCCTCGTTCGCACAGTAGAGGTAGTCGTGCGTCAGCACGACATGGAGCTTTCCGCCGGGCGCCGCCGCGATCTCGTCGGCAGCGTTCTGCACGAGCTCGAACAACTGGCGCTCGCCGTAGCCGCCCTGGGTGATGCGACGTTCGTTGTTCGCGTGCTCCTGGACGAGCCCCGGATCGACCTTGTAGGTCTCGAGAACGACCGACGACTGGCGCAGCACGGTGGCAATGACGGGGGAGGTGGACGGGTCGGCGAACTGCCGGTCAGTCATGGAGCACCTGTTCTTGGGAAACCGGAACGAGAACGACAGGGAAGGGTGCCGGCGTATGCGAATGCCGGCACCCGGGTGCAACACGGCGAGATGGACGGTGTTCAGCCTCGGAACGTCACCACAATGGTCAGGACAAGGGATCCTCTGGAGGGCGTTCGACGGCACCTGGCGCACCCGTAGGTGGACCGGTGCCCCCGGGGAGCGCTGTTGGCGCGCGGCGTGTGAGGCCGTCGGGTCGAGCGTCCACGCCGGGCGAAACGCTCGTGCCGGTGCGGCCGGACAGTGTTACGAACGTTCGGCGAGGTCACCGTCTCGCGGCGCTGGCCCTGGAGTTCTCTTCGCCAGTAGTCCAGCTCGTCGAAACTCAGACAGTGCTTCGCAAGGTAGTTCAGTCGAGCCTCCGGGCCTCTCAGCTCGTCGAAGCTCCGGATGTGGCGGGCCATGCGGGTTCTGTACGTCACGATTCCCCTCCGTATACAGACACACTTCTCCCGGAAGTGGGAGCTGTCGTTCGCAACACGCTTTCCCAAAGGGAGAGTTGACAACCTTCGGCCCCCCGACCCTAGTGCGCTTGGCCACCCCATGTCCATCGGGTTCGAGATAGTGTGAACATAACGCTTTGATTGCGCTGCGGTCTCGCTCGAGTTGCATTGTCGACATTGCGCTTTTTCATCCAGTCATGCTGGCGCTCGAAGCGGGGTGGGGCGTCAAGCAAAATTTGACAACTGGAGAAGCGTCAATTTTCGCTGCTACTCTATGGTCACAGAGCCCTCCCGAGGGTTGAGCCAAGAAGGACCGGAAGAGGGGGCAATGGAGGACAGCGAGCACTTCGGTGTCTGGCTCGGGCGGCAGCTGCGTCGCAGCGGCATGTCGCAGGCCGAGCTCGCCGATAAGTTGGACCTGACCCGTGCGGCGGTGTCGGCCTGGGTCACCGGCAGGGCTCACCCCCGCCCCGAGCTGCTTCCGAGGATCGCGGCGCTTCTCGGCACCGACCTGGCCACCGTCGTCACCAGGGAAACCGACGCGGGTGCGGCGAGGCCGATCAAGTGGCATCACAGGCGTGCGCATCCGGACGGTGGTCGTGAGTACGGAAACGCTGCCGCCTTTGCCTTCGACGCAAACCTGGCGGTGCTGGCCCGCGAGGCCACACAGAACAGCCTGGACGAGCGGCGCGACACGGGTCGCCCGGTGCGGGTGCGCTTCACTCTGCACGAGTTGACCGGCGAGCAGCTGAACAGGTTCTTGGACGCGTTGAAGTGGGGCGACATCGAACCCCATTACGAGGCGGCGGCGGGGTCGCGGCAGAAGGTTGGCCGGGTCCTGGCGGAAGGGTTGCGGCTACTTAGGGAAGAGTCCTCGCTCCTGCTCCTCCGCGTCGACGACTACAACGCGGCCGGGCTCACAGGCCCGGAGTACGGGGATGGTCGGTTCGCCGCGGTGGTGCGTCGGCAGCTCGACAGTCACAAGGTCGATGACCGGGCGGGGGGTTCGTACGGTCTCGGAAAAGCAACCCTGTGGGCCGCGAGCCGACTCGGCCTGGTGCTGATCAACAGCACACTGTCGGAGAGTCACGAGGGTCGTACGGCGCGTCGTGTCGTGGGACGCCTCGATCTTCCGTGGCGGGAGGTCGACGAGGTCGCGTACGCCGGTCCGGCTTGGCTGGGGGAGCCGGACACGGAGAAGGAGCACGAAGGCGTCTCACGCTCCTGGTGGGCCGATGAGAAGACTGTCGCGGACCTGCGCCTCGACCGGGACAGTGACGATCCGGGCACCTCGTTCCTGATCGTCGGCGCCCATGACGCGACCGGGAACAGCAGCACGCTCCACGAGATGCACGAGGCCCTGGGCGCCGCACTGGCCGACAACTTCTGGGCCGCCATGACGTCGGGTCGGTCGACCCCGGCGATCCTGGAGGCCTCGGTGTGCGCGCTGAGGAACGGCGAGACTGTCATCTCGGAACGCCGTGTGGACCCGAGAGATCGTCACCCGGGCCTTACCCGTGCCCTCCAGGCCCACCTCGACGGGGAGACCGTGGACGAGCTAACGGCCGCGGATCAGGTCGCGTCGGCCGAAGTGATGCTGGAAGTCCCCGCACTCCGCTCCGCAGGGCGCAAGGCAGAGGGCAACGTCCACCATGCTGTCCTCCTGGTAACGCCCGCCGACGACACGGATTCGGAGCACAGCCGCATCGTGTGCATGCGTGGCAGCCGCATGACTGTGACCGCCCGCCGCCCACGCAATCTCGGGTTGGGGGTGGACCCCTTCCAAGCCGTCCTGCTCGCCGGCTTCGCGACGGGTGACGACGGCGACGCGGTCCACGCAGCCGAAGCCTTCCTTCGTGCAGCCGAACCACCTGAGCACGACCGTTGGGGCGCCACGGAAGAGCTCACTGCCACCTACCCGAATGCGCCGAAGAGGCTCTCCGACTTCAACTCGGCCATGGACGCGGCCCTGCGTGCGATCGTCGGGCGCCGTTCGGTCCAACAGCAGTCGACCGGCCCCGAGGCGCTCCGGAATCTGTTGCGCCTCGACCATCCCACGCCCGGTGGTGCGAGCCGCCGCGCTGATGGGTATCCGTCTGTGGACCGGGTCACGGGACGGATCGATGCTTCAGGAGCCTGGACACTCGATGTAATCCTGAAGGTTCCGCAGCGCGAGGATCCGTGGCATCTGCTCCCGGTCGCCAAGTTCGACGTGCGTTCAGGTAGTCGGCCGGCACTCCGATGGGCGGAATTGTCGGCCCGGGAAAACTGCCGGATCGTCGACGGCACCGTCGTCGTCTCGCCCGACGTCCGTTCCGCCAGGTTCAGCGGTGTCACTGCCGTAGCCAGTCATCCGGTCCCCGCTGCACTGTCCGGTGTGATCGTCGACATCCGCCATGCACAGGAGGCCTCGGCGTGACCACCGTCTATCCCTATCCGACTCTCGTCGGACGCATCGATGTCGATATTCGGCAGGCGAGCATCGATGGAAGGGCGCTTCCCTTCTCCCTCATCTCTCAACGGGAACATGTCGTCGCCCTCGACAGGGTGGAGCGCGACGACTGGGACGAGTGCATCCTCGAGCTCGAGGTGACGCTTCCCAACAACGAACTTGCCGATGGTCCGTGGGCGGCCGTGTCCTGTGTGGCCGTCCTGACGGAAGGAGCCACGAACACGCGAGTCGTCACCCGCCTCGAGCGTCGTCGCGATGAGCAGCACTGGCGCGGGGAGGTACAGATTCGACGGTCTCTGCATCTCGCACGCCCCGTCCTCCACGTCAGTGCAGTCGGTAGCTACGGAGGGATCGACGGTCGCATCATCGGGACCAGCGACGAACCGTGGATCGTGGACTTCTTCGGGCGCGCGGCTCTCAGGCAGAGAGAAGTGGAGATTGTGGAGGAGGACTTCCGCGATGGCCCCCAGGAGTGGCTCCGACCGTTCAAGGACGCGCCATGGCTCGTCGAGACCTCCGGAGAGATGCCGACCGTTCTGCTCAACAAGTCCTTCGAGGGACTTTCCGCACTGCTCAACGGAGCTCGCGGTCCCCTCGAGAAGGCTGCGGCCGGCATGGTGGCTGCCCAGATAGCCGGCGAGGCGTGGACAGCGATGTTCCATTCGGCGCTGGGTGACCTCGATCTGGACGAGGATGGATTGCCTCAACTCCCGGGTGGATGGCGGGAACCCGTCCTTCGAGCAATGCTCCCGGACGTCTTTCCCGGACTTCCGATCGCGGACGCCCTGGCCGAGGCCTGCAGCCGGCGGAGCGAAGGACACGGCTGGGCGGAACTTCAGTCCCGGATCCAATTCGCCGCAGCGCGGCGTGCTCAGATCCCCAGGAATCTGACTACGGTCGTCCGCTCGGTCTCTCGTTCGCAGGAAGGTGCAACCCGTTGAACCCGTATGGAGTCGATGTCCCGGATCGGCTCGCCCTCCTCCCCACCGCACTCGCATCCAAGTACTTGACCGGCGCTGTGCGGGCTGGTCGGGAGCGTCTGCCGCAGGTGGCGATCCTTCGTGCGAGCACGCCTGTCGGGGGCGACTCGGCCCGATGGAGCGTCGCGCCATTTCGGGAGATTGTCGATGAGGCGATGCGGAGGTTCGCGGACTCGCGGACCGAGGCGGATGCCTGGCTGGCGCCACGGCTTCATGCGACGCTTCGTATGGTAAGAGCCGATGCTGCGCGTCCCGACCTCTGGAATTTCCTCGCTCTTGCTGTTGCTCCCGACTACGTCCTGTGGCGCCACCTCGCGGGCGGCGAGGCGAAGGACGGTGCGGCGAAGAAGGTCAACTCCGCCCGGTTTGTGGGGCCTCACTACAGTCAGGCCTTTGCCCGGCTCTGGTGGGCCGCCGAGATGTTCCGGGACGGGCACGACTACCGACCGGCAGAGCGCGCGTGTGGAAATCAGGACATGCTGAACACCGCACTGCGCCTGGATGCCATCGATCACAAGCCCACTGCTCTGGCGATGGTCCGGATCCTGGAAGGGCTCGCCGCATCGGGCGCCTCTCGTCTTGGCGACCGTGTCAATGCACTCTGCACTGCCGTGAATTCCGTTGGTAGCACAGTCATGTACGACGTGGTCGCACCGGATGAAATGCCTGACCAGGACGCGGTGACCAGGTGGGTCGACGAAGCGGAAACGGCACCTGCAGTACCGCTGGACCGACTCCCGGACGGTCCCGGTGACGGCACCGCTCGTCGTTCCTCCGTGGACCGTCTCACGCGGATGTTCCAAGAGCTTTGCGCTGCAGCGCCATTGCGTGACCGTAGCCCGACAGCCCACGCTCACGACGACTGAGAGGGTCCCTGGTGGGCCCGCACGGGTCGGGCCCACCAGGAACACACCTCAGCCCTGAGCGGACTGCGTTCCGTCGGACGGCCGGGGAGACTCCCAGTTCGCCAGCCGCTTCAGTGCAGCTTCGATCTCTTCGCTGCCGAAGTCGAGTGCGGCAGCGAGAACGTGCACACCGAGGCGGGGCGGGATCGCGTTGCCGATCTGCTGGGCCACCGCTTTTCCGGACCACGGATAGTTCGCCGGAAAGGTCTGCAGCTGGCCTGCCTGGTGATCGAGGAAGCGAGTGAAGTCTTCCGGGCGCGGTGAGACCAGATCCGAACGCACCACCCGATTCCGGGAGATCTTTCCGGTGACGGTGAACGCCGGCTCGCCCGAGCTGCGAACACCGCGGGCCTTGGGGTCACCGCCGGTGCCGTAGTTGGAGACAACCTTGAACGGCCATCCGAGGTCGACAACCTCCCCCATGGCCACCCACGGGTCACGGCCGTTGCTGCTGCCCGGCCGAGGCGCCCCCTTGTGGAAGCGATGGTGTGTCGGCGTGGGGAGCTCCACCTGGCGGTGCAGCGCCGTACCTTCGTCGGAGAGCCGGCGGGCGATCAGGATGGCCCGGCGGCGCGTCTGCGGAACGCCGAACTCTTCGGTGTGCAGAACAGCGCATTTCGCCGAATAGTTGAGTTCCTCGAGGATCCTCTTGTACTCCTCCCAGACGGGGAGTACGGCAGGTACCTGTTCCAGCACGATCGCCTGGTAGGGGTCACCCGATCTGATGGCCTGGAGCGCCCAACGCAGTGGCTCGAGGACCAGGCCGGTACGAGGATCGTCCTGTTCGGCGAGTTCCGCCCGGACGTCGTCGCCCTTGGCCATCCGCCGGGCGAAGGTGATCACCTGGTCCAGTGCACGCCGCCCGCTGCCGCTGCCCGCAACCGTGAAGGTCTGGCACGGTGGCCCACCTGCCAGGATCGTGGCGCTCGAGAAGCGCTCAGGGCAGTACTCGCGGACATCGCCCTCTTGGGTCGCGAGGCCGGCAGCTTTGCGGGTGGCATTCGCATCGCCGTCCCACTCGACTCCGGTGACCGGAATGAGCAGAGCCTGGGCGGCCATGTCAAGTCCGCCCGGGCCGGCGAATAGATCAACTATTTCGTGGGCGGCGTCGGAGGCGGGCGAGTGCATGCGGAGATCTTAGCTGGCCAGCGCGCCGGCGATCGCACGACCTACGGCAGTGGCCAGAGGTGGCGGCATTGCATGTCCGATCTGTCGGTATGCGGCTGTTTTGCGACCATAAATGATCCAGTCCTCGGGGATGGACTGGATCATGGCGGCCTGGTGCACGCTGAGCCTCGGAATGCCGTCGACGGGAAAGTCGGCGGCCGGGAAGTCGTCGGCGAGGTTGGTTCCATCAATACCGATCGTCGCCCATGCTCGCTTGCTGCCGGTCGGACCGAGGTCTGCGCCGCCGCGCCGGGCGGAGCCGCCGATCAGAGCGGGCGCCGGCCGGTCGGCCCGCTCGGCCCAGAGTGCGGCGCCCGGCCAGCCGCGAATGGCCATGGAGTCGCCAAGTGTTTCACCGACAGTGACGACAGCTCGACCGCCCGGCTCGGGCCAGACGAAATCGGTGTGATGGGAGGCGGCCAGTGCAACAAGGAAGCCACTTCTGCGGTTCTGGGGAACCCCGAAGTCAGCGGCGTTCAGGACCTTCCAGGACGGCCGGTAGCCGGCATGCGCGAGTTCGTCCTCGATCCAGGAGCGGTCCTCCGCGTACTCGTCCTTCTCGACCAGGTCCGGGACGTTCTCCAGAAGCAAGGCCTTCGGGCGGACGGCGGTCGCCAGCCAGATCGCCGCGCGGAGGAGCTTGCGCTCAGTCTCGTCCTCCGCTCGGCGAACGGCTGCTGCGGACCGGACCCGGGGCAGGCCGCCGCTGAGCAGATCGACGTCGTAGGTCTCGGGATGATCGGCCGGGTCGAAATCGAGGACGTCCTCGCAACGGACCTGCCAGTTTCGGCGATTCTGGTTGATCGTCCTGCAAGCGTACTCGTTGTTGTCGATCAGCATCACAGGGTCGAAACCGGCACGCTCCAGGCCGAGCGCCTGCGCACCGGCCCCGGAGCAGATCTCCAGCGACGAGAACCTTCGGGCGTCCAAGCTCCACCTCCGTGCGTGCACAACACCCGCTCGGGCCAAGAGTAGATGTCGGGGCCGGCAGTCGATCCCGGATCAGTGAAGGTCGGGTGCGGCCGGGCGGCCAGCACGAGCCGATTGCTTTGCACGGACGCTGTCCCGCACCTTGCAGGCCACCTCGTCGGCTGTCTCGTGTTCCCAGAACCTGAGCACCGTCCAACCGTCGGTGGTGAGGTGCTCGGTGGTCTCCAGGTCGCGGGCCGTGTTGCGGTCGAGCTTGGTGCGCCACCAGGTGGCGTTGGCCTTCGGGCTGGTGGCGTGCTCGGGGCAGCCGTGCCAGAAGCAGCCGTCGAGGAAGACGGCGACCCGGGGGCCACGGAAGAGGATGTCGACCGTCCGCCGGGGCATGCCGGGCACCGGTGCGTTGACCCGGTAGCGGAGCCCCCAGCCGAACAACAGCCGTCGTACGGCCAGCTCCTGGGCGGTGTCGCGGGAGGCCTGGCGGCTCATCCGGGCTGCCACGGAGGGCGACGAGGCGGCGGGTGACGGCGAGGTGGACGGCATACCGCCAGTATCGCGCCGGGGACCGACACTCAGCCGGCGGTGGTGAGGGAGGTGCCGAGGGGGGTGCGGGTGTAGAGGACGCTGCGGCCGTGGCGGGTGCGGGTGAGGAGGCCGGCGGCGGTGAGGGCGGTGAGGTGGCGGTTGACGGCGCCGGGGGTGACGCCGAGGCGGTGGGCGAGTTCGGTGGTGGAGGCGGGGGCGGTGAGGAGGGTGAGGAGGCGGGCGCGGGGTGCGCCGATGAGGTTGGCGAGGGGGGAGGCGGGGACGGGGACGGCGGAGAGGTTCTCGGCCATGGTGGCCTTGCCGCGGGCCGGGTAGGTGAGCAGGGGCGGCCCGCCCTGGGTGATGTCGGTCTGGGCGCCGAGTGCGAAGAGGGTGGGCATCAGGACCATGCCGCGGCCGGCGACCTCGATGGTGGTGCCGAGGGCCTGGACGGTGGGATCGGGGTCGTGCAGGCGCAGGACGCCGCCGCGCCAGGAGAGCCGGTGGTCGAGGTCGGCGAAGAGGGCTTCGGCGCCGTGTTCGGAGAGGATCCGGCCGCGGTGGGCGATGTCGGCTTCCAGGACGGAGCGGGCGCGGGGCCACCAGGCGGGGGCGAGGCAGCGGGTCCAGTAGGCGTGCAGGACGTCGACGACGCGGGCGAGGAGGGTGGCCGGGTCGTCGAGGAGGGTGCGCAGGACGGGCGGCGGGGGGCTGCCGTCGCCGGCGTAGGCGGCGAGGACGTCGGCGCGTACGGTGCGCAGGTCGGTGGCGGCGAGGACGGCGAGTTCGGCGGCGAAGTCGGGGTGCGGGCCGGGCGGACGGGGTGTCAGGAAGTCGGGGACCCAGCGGCGCGGGGTGACCAGGGCTTCGAGCAGCGTGGTGTCGAGGGTCCGGTACGCGGGCTGCCAGCGGGCGATCCACGGCTGCTGCTCGGGGTACGTGGTGGTACCGGAGCGGGCCCGCAGGCTGAGGACGGCCTCCTGCAGCGGCGAGTAGGCGAACCAGGTGGTCGCGAGGTCGTCGACACCGAACCGGAACTCGAACATTGACCCCAACGGTAAAAGGATTCCGTCCGGTTGGGAACACCGCTGTGCTGGGCGCATGACATCGACCGCGGCGCCCGTGCGCGCCCGCCGCCTGCTGCCCGCCGACCCGCTGCTGCGCCGGCTGGTGCTGATGAGCCTGGTGAACACGGTCGGCAACGGGCTGTTCTACACGGTGAGCGTGCTGTACTTCACCCGTTCGATCGGGCTGACCCCGGGTCAGGTGGCGCTCGGGCTGACCGCGGCCGGGGTCTGCGGGATGTGCGCGGGCGTGCCGATGGGACGGCTGGCGGACCGGGTGGGGAGCCGGCGGCTGCTGCTGGTGGTGGGGCCGCTGGAGGCGGTCGCGGTGCTGGGGTACGCGCTGGTGGATTCGTGGGCCGGGTTCGTGGCGCTGGCGTGCGTGGCGACGGTGCTGGAGCGCGGGGCGGTGGCGGTGCGCAGCGCGCTGATCGCCCGGGTGCTGCCGGCGGAGGACCAGGTGCGTTCGCGGGCGCTGCTGCGGTCGGTGATGAACGCGGGCCTGGTGGTCGGCGGCGCGGGTGCGGCCTTCGCGCTGCAGGCGGACACGTACGCCGGGTACGTCACGGTGATGGTGCTGGACGCGGTGAGCTTCCTCGGTGCGGCGGCGCTGCTGGTGGGGCTGCCGGTGGCGGAGGGCGGGAGCACGGGGAAGGCGCGGCCGGGGCGGCGGACGGCGCTCGCGGACCGGCGCTTCCTGACGGTGACGGCTCTGCACGCCGTGCTGGAGCTGCAGTTCGCGATGCTGGAGATCGGGATCCCGCTGTGGATCGCGCTGCACACCGGGGCGCCGCGGGCGCTGATCGCGGCGGTGGGCGGGGTCAACTGCCTGGTGGTGGTGCTGTTCCAGGTCCGGGCCAGCCGGGGGGTGACGGACGTGCGGAGCGCGGCGCGGGCGTGTGCCCGGGGCGGGGTGCTGCTGGCGGTGGCGTGCCTGGTGTACGCGGCGGCGGGCGGCCGGTCGGCGCTGGTGGCGTCGGTGGTGATGCTGGCGGGGGTGCTGCTGCACAGCCTCGCGGAGCTGCTCACCTCGGCGGGCGGCTGGACGCTCAGCCTGGACCTGGCGCAGCCGGAGCGGCACGGCGAGTACCAGGGGGTGTTCATGAGCGGTCAGGCGGCCTCGCACGTGATCGGCCCGCTGGTGGTGACGGCGACGGCGCTGGGGCACGGGGTGGCCGGCTGGGCGCTGCTGGGCGGGATCATGGCGTTCGGCGGTCTGGCGATGCCGGCGGTGGCGCGCCGCAAGGAGGCCCCGACGCGGGGGTGAGCCGCGAGGCGGGGGTAGGCCCCGACGCAGGCGTTGTTCGGACGCCGGCGTCGGTTCGCGCGCCCCACGGGGGTGGGCGCGTGCAGCAGCCTCGGACTCACGACGTGGGTCCGGGGCTGCGTCTGCGCGGGTGGCTCACATGCCGGTGCAGGTGTGGAGCGGGTGGTCCAGGCCGCCGAGGGCGTCGGCCAGGCTCCAGCCGGTGACCACGAGGAGGAGCGCGGCCGTGCCGAGGAGCAGCGCCGCCGCCACCGTCGGGGCGGTGCCCGGGCGGGTGGTGGGGCGGAGCAGCCGGACGGCGCCGACCGCCGCCGCGATCTCCAGCAGGGGTGCCGCTCCCAGTGCCGCCCAGGTCGCGACCGTCACGGGGGCGGCCTGCAGGCAGTGGTTGAGCCGTCGGGGTATCGCGTCCAGGTAGGCGTCGTGCCCGTACTTGGCGCAGGCCCAGCCGAGCGCGGCAGCTAGGAAGGCCAGGGCGACGGCCGGGGCGAGCCGTCGGCCCGATGGTGTCGTCTCGTTCATCTCAGTACCAGTTCGGTTCGACCCGGACGTAGCGGATCTTCTGCCGGCCCTCGGACTGCGCCTCGTGGCCGGACCGTCCGTCCATGCTGACGTTCTTCCGCGAGTCGTTGTGCTGGCTGTACCGGATGTCGCCGTCCGGGGTGACCGCGGTGACGACGGCGGTGTGGTGGATGTTGCCGGGCGTGAGGTCGGGGTTGAGGTCGTTGTCGTCCTCCAGGAAGACCAGGTCGCCCGGCTTGACCTCGCCGGGCGGGACCTCGCGGCCGCCGTTTCCGACCATGAAGTCGTGCAGGTTCTGCGCGCCGCCCCAGGCGTGGCTGTGCTGTTGGCCGATGATGCCGAGGCCGAGCCAGCCGGGGTCGCGGCCGCGGTTCCAGGCGTCGCCTTCGAGGGTCCAGTCGCCCTTCATGCGGACGCCGGACTGGAACAGCGCCTCGGAGGCGAAGTTGGTGCAGTTGTTCTCGTCGTCGAAGTCGCCGGAGTCGTCGTTCCAGTGGGCCAGCACCCATTCGACCATCTTCACGCGGTCCCACTTGCGTCCCGGGCCGCCGCGCAGGTCCTCCTTGACCGCGTCCGGGATGCCGGGCAGGCCGGCGAGCCTCACCGGTTCGGCCAGCTCCAGTTGCTTCTGCTGCTCCGGGGTGAGCGAGGCCCACCAGCGGGCGACCAGCGCGGGGTCCTTGCCGTCCGGTATGTCGCCGGCGAGCATGTCGAGTTGGATCTGCGAGGCCTCGCCCTGGAATTGGTCGAGCGCCTTCTCGGGGTCGGTCTCGCAGGTGGCGGCGCCGAGCTTGCGCAGTTCGGCGGAGGCCAGGTCGTCGGCCTGGCGGGCCTCCCGGAGGGCTTCCTTGATGAGGTCCGACACCTCGTTCATGTGCGTGAGGCTGTCGCCGGTGACCTCGCCGGTCGTCGAGACGGTCCCGTTGCCGTCGACCTCCAGCCGGTACGCCGAGGCGAGTTCGAGTGCGCGGGTGAGTGCCTGCTGGGCGTACTCCAGGGAGGAGGCCAGGCCGTCGACGACCATCGCCACGCCGCGGGTGATGTCGGCGCCGGATTCCAGGATGTCGGCCTGCTCGCCCAGTTTCTTGCCGGCGGCCTGGCCGACCTTGTCCTGCCAGTCGTCCTTGAGCGGGCCGATCCCGTTGGCGTGCAGGTCGTTGACGGCCTGCCAGGACTCCTTGGAGAGCGCCACCCAGCCTGCGGCGGCGCGGCGCAGCGAGGCGGGGTCGGCCTTGCGGAGGGTTGCGAAGTCGACCACGTCAGGCACCTCCGCCGAGGTCGCCGACGGCGAGGTTCAGCCGGCGCACCGACTCCTGCTCGGCGGTGTCGTACGAGTGCGCGGACTGGCGCAATTGGTCGGCGTAGGTGTGCAGTTGCTGGACGACCGCGCTCATGTGGGTCTGCCAGTTGTCGGCGCACTCGCGCAGCGCGGGACCGGAGGCGAATCCGGAGTGGGTGGAGGCGGCGGTCAGGCTGTCGTCCAGCCAGTGGCCGGCGCGGGCGTCCAGCCGGGTGGAGGTCCCGCGGACGGCGTCGGCGGCGGTGTGCAGGCCTGCCGGACGGATGTGGATGTCGTACATGGATTCCCCGTTCCTGCCGTGTGATCGGCGACGGGGAGGACGATCACCGCACCGATCCGGTTCCAGGCAACGGCGGGAGGCGGGCGTGCAGCAGCCCCGGACCCTCGCCGTGGGTCCGGGGCTGTGCCTCCGCAGGCCCGCCGGTGAGCAGGATGGGCCGCGGAGTCCGGGTGGCCGGCCGTCCCTGGCAGGCCACTCGGAGTACGGGGGATCCGCCGGCGGCGGATCCGGGTCGGGCGGGGGAGCGGAGGGGGATCAGAGCGGGCGGGAGGCGAGCTCCTGCGCGGCGCGCTTGCAGGCGAGCGCGATCTGGTCCTCGTTGACGGTGGTGAGGGTGCCGTTCTCGACGACGGCGTTGCCGTTGACGAAGAGCGCGGCGAGCGGCGGCAGGGCGCCGAGGGTGAGGGCGGCGACCGGGTCGGCGATCGAGGAGTGCATGATGCCGTCGATCTTCCACAGGGCGAGGTCGGCGAGCTTGCCGGTCTCGATGGAGCCGATCTCGTTGTGCCGGCCGAGGACGCGGGCGCCGCCCATGGTGCCCAGGCGCAGGGCCTGACGGCCGGTCAGGGCGGTGGGGTAGCCGTGCAGGCGGTTGATCAGGAGGGCGTTGCGCAGTTCGGTGCCGAGCTCACCGGACTCGTTGGAGGCGGTGCCGTCGACGCCGAGGCCGACCGGCACACCCGCACGGAGCATGTCGGGGACGCGGGCGATGCCGGCCGCGAGGCGGGCGTTGGAGGACGGGCAGTGCGCGACACCCGTACCCGTCTCGGCGAACTTGGCGATGTCGGAGTCGTTCATGTGGACGCAGTGCGCCATCCACACGTCCTCGCCGAGCCAGCCGGTGGACTCGAAGTAGTCGGTCGGGCCCATGCCGAAGAGCTGCTTGCAGAACTCCTCCTCCTCGGCGGTCTCCGAGCCGTGGGTGTGCAGGCGCACGCCCTTGCGGCGGGCGAGCACGGCGGACTCCCGCAGCAGCTCGGTGGAGACGGAGAACGGGGAGCACGGCGCGATGGCCACGTGCAGCATCGAGCCGAAGGAGGGGTCGTGCCACTTGTCGACGGCCGCCTCGGAGGCGATCAGGATGTCCTCGGTCTTCTCGACCGCGTGGTCCGGCGGCAGGCCGCCATCCTTCTTGGAGCGGTCCATCGAGCCGCGCAGCGCGGTGAAGCGCATGCCGAGCTGCTGGACGGCCTCGATGGAGGCGCCGAGCACGTCGCCGCCGCCCTGCGGGAAGACGTAGTGGTGGTCGGAGGCGGTGGTGCAGCCGGACTTGAGCAGCGCGGCGGCGGAGCCGAGCGAGGCGGCGTGCACCAGCTTGTCGTCGATCTGGGCCCAGGTCGGGTAGAGGGCGACCAGCCAGTCGAAGAGGATGTTGTCCTGGGCCAGGCCGCGGGTGATCCACTGGTAGAAGTGGTGGTGGGTGTTGACCAGGCCGGGGGTGACCAGGTGGCCCTCGCCGTTGATCCGGCGCACCACGTTGTCCAGCCACGCGGGGGCGGGGCCGTCGCCGACCGACTCGATCGTGTTGCCGAGGATGACGACGTGGCCGCGGGCGTACTCGGTGTCGTTGGCGTCGACCGTGGCGACGGCGACGTTCTCGATCACGATCCGCTGGTCGGCGGGTGGGGGCTGGACTGCCATGGTTGGACTCCAATGGGGGAGGGTGTGCGGCGGGCGCCGACGTGGTGGAACAGCAGGTTGAGCAGGACGGCTGCCAGGCAGCCGGCCGAGATGCCGGAGTGCATCAGGGTCCGTACGGCCTCCGGGAAGGCGTCGTAGAAGGTGGGGGCGGCGATCGGGACGATGCCTACCCCGAGC
The DNA here is from genome assembly GCF_043200835.1 of Kitasatospora sp. NPDC048365. Taxonomy (NCBI): domain Bacteria; kingdom Bacillati; phylum Actinomycetota; class Actinomycetes; order Kitasatosporales; family Streptomycetaceae; genus Kitasatospora; species Kitasatospora sp. NPDC048365. The sequence goes on along the minus strand of NZ_JBICYJ010000002.1, from coordinate 172,108 downwards.
GACACCGACACCAGGACGGTGTTCCCGCCGGACTCCATCCCCGCCTCGGCGAGGGTGCGTATGCCGCTGGCGGCGACCGTGCCGAAGAGCACGATCCCCGCGCCGCCGAGGACCGGCTGCGGCACCAGGGACACCAGCGACCCGAGGACCGGGAAGAGGCCCAGCAGGATCAGGATGCCTCCGCCCGCCGCCACCACGTAGCGGCTGCGGATCTTCGTGAGCGCCACCAGTCCGATGTTCTGGGCGAAGGCGCTGCAGGCGAAGCCGTTGAGCACCGGGCTGAGCGCGGTGGCCAGCCCGTCGGCCCGCAGACCGGCGGCCAGGGTGGGCTCGTCGGCCTCGCGGTCCACGATCCGTCCGAGCGCCAGCATGTCGGCGGTGGACTCGGTCATCGAGACCACCATGACGATGCACAGCGAGACGATCGCCGCGGCGTCGAAGATCGGCGCCCCGAAGTGGAAGGGGGAGGGGAGCGCGAAGACCGCGGCGTCCTGGACGGCACCGAAGTTCGCGAGCCCCAGCGGGAAGGCGGCGGCGGTGCCGATCGCCAGCCCGACGAGCAGGGAGAGCTGCTGCCAGAAGCCGCGCAGCAGCCGGTTGCAGAGCACCACCGCGACCAGGGTGAGCGCGGCGAGGCCGATGGCCCGGACGGAGCCGTAGCCGGGTGCGGACGGGTTGCCGCCGCGCGCCCAGTTGACCGCGACCGGGAGCAGGGACACCCCGATGAGGGTGATCACGGTGCCCTGGACGACCGGGGGGAAGAACCGGATGAGCTTGCAGAAGTACGGCGCCGCGAGGAGGCACAGGGTTCCCGCGACGATCACCGCGCCGAAGATCACCGGGAGGGCGTCCTTCGGGCCGTGCTCCTTGGCGATCGCCAGCATCGGGGCGACGCCGGCGAACGACACGCCGTTGACGAACGGCAGCCGGGCGCCGATCTTCCAGAACCCCAGGGTCTGGAGGAGGGTGGCCAGTCCCGCGGTGAACAGGCTGGCCGAGATCAGCAGGGCGAGTTCGCCGGGCGTGAGCCCGACGCCGGCGCCGACGATGAGCGGGGGCGCGACCACGCCCGCGTACATCGCGGCGACGTGCTGCAGCCCGGTGCCGAAGAGCTTCAGCGGGGGCAGCACCTCGTCCACGGGGTGGACCTCGCGGCCGGACGGTGCGTCAGGGAGGCTGGGTGACTGGCCGTCCGGCAGCGAGGGCCGGTCAGGGTGGGTACCGCCGTCGGTACGGGTGGAGCGGAAATCCATGTCGAGCCCCTCAGTTGTGCTCGTGGGCTCCGGCGCGCCCGTGGCGCTGGAGAGTCCCGAGGGCGGGACGGCGGTGCAAGGGTCCCTCGGGCCGCTTCTCCAGGTCCCCGGGCCGGGTCGCCGAAGGCGAGCGCGGTCTCCGGTGGGTGGGGGTGGAGAAGGTAGGGCGGGGAGGTCGTCAGGCGACCGGGATGACCGGTACGACGCCCTCGCGGTGCACGGTGCCCTCGATCAGGCCGTACATCCGGTCGGCCGCGTAGTAGACCTCGTTCTCGTTCTTGAGGCCGAAGGGCTCCAGGTCGACCAGGAAGTGGTGCTTGTTGGGGAGTTCCAGGCGGACCTCGTCCACCTCGGCCCGGTTGTTCAGCACCCGGGTGCCCATCGCGTGCAGGGTCTGCTGCAGCGAGTAGGAGTAGGTCTCCGCGAAGGCCTCCAGCATGTGGCGCTTCACGTGGTTGTACGAGCGGTTCCAGTTGGGCTGGGCCTCGTTGTCGCGGCCGTTGAAGCCGTACTTCCAACGGGCCGTCACCTGGGTGGCCAGGATGCGGTCGTACGCCTCCTGGAGGGTGGTGTACTTGTCCTTGATGTAGCCCCAGAACTCGGAGTTCGTGGAGTTCATCACGATCAGGTCCTTGAGGCCCGAGATAACCTGGACGTTCTCGCCGTCGTAGACGATCTCGCAGGTGCGGGTCTCCTGGCCGGTGCGGACGAAGGAGTGGCCCACCTCGTCGGCGCCGATGAAGCGGGCCGAGGAGTCCGGCGTCTTGATCCGGTCCCAGGCGTACTCCTCGATCCGGATCCGGGCGCTGTGCACGACGCCGCGCTCGGTGTCGTCGACGAAGTGGCGCGCCAGGGTGATGCCGAAGGCCTCGGCCGACTCGATCCCGTACTCCTTGGCGAAGGCGTACACGGTGTTCTTGGTGGTGTCGGTGGGCAGGCAGTTGGCGTTGGAGCCGGTGAGGTGGACGTCCTCGAACTCGCCCTGGAGGGAGACCGAGACGTTGAGGTCCTTGATCTCGTGGCGGGTGGAGTCGCGGTAGATCCGGACGATGCGGTTCTCCGCCTTGCCGTACTGGTTCTGACCGAGCACGTGGGCCATGACGTGGCTCCTAAGCGTTGAGGTCGGTCTACTAGCTTCCGCGGTAGACCGAGTAGCCGAACGGGTTGAGCAGCAACGGCACGTGGTAGTGGTGCTGCGCGGGCGCGACCGTGAAGACGATCGAGACCTCGGGGAAGAACGGCGTCTCGTCGGACGTGGCCGCGTAGTAGGCGGCGGTGTCGAAGAGCAGCCGGACGACCGAGCCCGCCTCCACGGCCGGCAGGTCCTTGGCCCGGCCGTCGGAGTCCGTGGCGGAGGTGCCGAGCACCTTCCAGCCACCCTCGGTGTGCAGTGCGAGCTCGACCGGGACGCCCTCGGCGGGGCGGCCGACGCTGGTGTCGAGCACGTGCGTGGAGATGCCAGTCATGGGTGGTGATGACCTTAACTGTGGCAGGGAATGACGGTCCGTCGAGTCGGGTCAGGACTCGCCGAGCAGTCGGTCGATCCGAATGTCGTTGATCTTGCGCAGCTCCCCGCGGACGATCTCCGCCTCGGTGGCGGCGTCGTGGGGGAAGCGCTCGCGGAGCGAGGCGAGCATGGTGGCCGCGGTGCGGCCGGTCGCGCAGATCAGGAACACGTGGCCGAACTTCGCCTCGTAGGCGGCATTGGCCTCGTGCAGCTCGTCGAGCAGGGCGGTGTCCGCCCCCTGGATGCCGGACTGCTCGCGCTCGGAGGTGGCGTCGCCGGTCTTCGGCTTGCCGATCCGGGCGTGGCCGGCCATGGCGTCGGCCAGGTCCTGGACGGTCAGCCCGGCCATCGCCTTCGCGTTGGCGTCGAGCAGCGCGTCACGGTCGGACCAGGGCCGGCTCGCCGCGACGGCGGCAGCCCAGGCAGGGCTGGAGCAGATCTCCAGCAGGGTCTCCTGCAGCTCTGCGGCGGGAGTCGCCGCGAGAGCGTCAAGAGTGTCGGGATGCTTGGTCACGGGTGGACCTCCTAAGAGTGGTGCCACCCGGAAAAGCTAGATCGACCACCCCAGGTCGTCAACACTTTGTTGAACTGTTGGTGGTTACGTTTTGCGCCGGGGCCCGTTCCGGCCCCGTGTCGTGTGCGATTCGCCAAGTGTGCCCCGGCTCGTGGCCGGTACAGACTGGGCGAAGCCGGACAGGCGGGGCGTCAGCCCTTCTCCTGCCGGTTGAGGTAGTTGTACACGGTGAACCGGCTGACGCCCAGCGCCGACGCGACCGTCTCCACCCCGTGGCGGACGGTGAAGGCGCCGCGTTCCTCCAGGAGGGCGACCACCCGCTGCTTCTCGGCGCGGTCCAGCTCGGCGAGCGGGCGGCCGTCGAACTGGCGGGCCATCTCGGCGAGCAGGCGGTCGAGGGCGCTGCTCAGGTGGGGCAGCCGTACGGCCACCGCCGGCGCGCCGTCCCACTCCAGGACGATGTCCTCGGCCCGGGCCTCGGCGGGCTCGACCGCGGTCGCGCCGACCGCGTCCAGCAGCGGCTTTATCGCCGCTGTGAGCGGGTGTTCCAGGGCGTTGCTCACTGCGTACCCACTCCTTCCGGGGTCTGGTGCCGGCCGTCCTCGCCCTCGGCGAGAACGCTGACCTGGACCGAGATCCGGGTGGCACCGGCGTCCAGGGTCTCCCGCAGCAGGCGGGTGACCGCGGCCAGCGCCTGCTCGGCCTCGCCCTCCGCGCTGGTGCCGAACGGGCCCACGGAGACCGCGAGGCCCGCCTCGTCCACGACGCGGCGCGCGGCCTTGGCGTGGTCCGGGAAGCTGTCCAGCTCGAACGGCTCTGTCGTGAACTCAACCATCAATCGCACCTGCTCACTGTAGCGAGGGCGCTGGTCGATCAAACAGTCGACCGGGGGTCTGGCCGGAAGGCTTCGGCGGCTTCAACAAATTGTTGCGATGCGCTTGACACTCCGTCCGGGAGCGGGACAAGCTTCCACCAAGCAAAATCGCTCTTCCGAATCGTGGAAGTTGCGGATAGGAAGAGAGCGAGAGGTGACCGACGTGACCGCTGCGGCCAAGCACAGCTTCACGATCAACCTGTCCATCCTGTTCACCGAGCTTCCGCTCCTGGAGCGACCGGCCGCCGCGGCCGCCGCCGGCTTCACCGCCGCCGAGCTGTGGTGGCCCTTCGGTGAGAACCACACCCCCTCGCAGGCCGAGCTGGACGAGCTCCGCAAGGCCTTCACCGACGCGGGCGTGCAGCTCACCGGCATCAACTTCGTCGACGACCTCACCAAGGGCGCCCGCGGCACCGTCTCGCTGCCCGCCGAGCGCGAGCGCTTCCGCGAGAACATCCCGGTCACCGTGGGCCTCGCCGAGTCGCTCGGCACCAAGGCGGTCAACGCCCTCTACGGCAACCGGGTGGCCGGCGTCGACCCGGCCGTGCAGGACGAGCTGGCGCTGGAGAACCTCGCGCTCGCCGCCCAGGCCGCCCACGCGGCCGGCGCCGTCCTGCTGATCGAGGCCCTCAACAAGGTCGAGTCCCCGGACTACCCGCTGGTCAGTGCGGAGGCCGCGGTCGCGGTGGTGGACAAGGTCAACGCCGCCACCGGCCTCGGCAACGCCAAGTTCCTCTGCGACCTCTACCACCTGGCGCGCAACGGCGAGGACCTCGCCGCGGTGATCGACGCCTACGCCGACCGCTTCGGCCACGTGCAGATCGCCGACGTCCCGGCCCGCAACGAGCCCGGCACCGGCGAGCTGGACTTCGAGGACCTCTTCGCCCGCCTCTCGGCCGCCGGCTACACCGGCCGGATCGGCCTCGAGTACAAGCCGTCGAACGGCGTCAGCGCCGACAGCTTCGGGTGGCTCCCGCGCGAGCTCCGCGCCGCCAAGTAAGCGCCACCCGCACCACCCTCCCCGCTTCTCACGTAGTTAAGGATCACCGCGATGAGCCGCAAGATCGCCTTCATCGGCCTCGGCATCATGGGCAAGCCCATGGCCATCAACCTGGTCAAGGCCGGCCACCACGTCACCGGCTTCAACCTGGAGCAGTCCGCCATCGACGCGCTGGTCGCGGCCGGCGGCCACGGCGCCGGCTCGATCGCCGACGCGGTGAAGGACGCCGAGGTCGTCATCACCATGGTCCCCGCCGACCCGCACGTGGAGCAGGTCATCCTCGGCGAGGGCGGCGTGCTGGAGAACGTGAAGGCCGGCACCCTCGTCGTCGACATGTCCAGCATCACCCCGCAGACCTCGCAGAAGGTCGCCGCCGCGGCCGCCCCCAAGGGCGTGCGCACCCTGGACGCCCCGGTCTCCGGCGGCGAGGCCGGCGCGATCGAGGCCGTCCTGTCGATCATGGTGGGTGGCGAGGCCGCCGACTTCGCCGAGGCCAAGCCGCTGCTCGACGCGCTCGGCACCACGGTGATCCACGTCGGCCCGTCCGGCGCCGGCCAGACCGTGAAGGCCGCCAACCAGCTGATCGTCGCGGTCAACATCCAGGTGCTCGCCGAGGCCGTGGTGTTCCTGGAGAACGCCGGCGTGGACCTCGCCGCCGCCCTGGACGTGCTCGGCGGCGGCCTGGCCGGCTCGACCGTGCTGAACCGCAAGAAGGGCAACATGCTGAACCGCGAGTTCGCTCCCGGCTTCCGCATCGACCTGCACCACAAGGACATGGGCATCGTCACCGACGCCGCCCGCGCCGTGGGTGCCGCCCTCCCGCTGGGCGCGCTCGTCGCCCAGCTGGTCGCCTCCGCCCGCGCCAACGGCGACGGCTCGCTCGACCACTCCGCGCTGCTGCGCGGCGTCGAGCGCCTGTCCGGCCGCGAGGTCAAGTAACAGGCTCCCCCTGGTGGCGTGTACCTGTCCGGTCGTGCCCGCGCCACCAGGGGGCTCAATTCCCCCTCCCTGCCGAGGGGAGCCCCTCGTACGTCGGAAGCGGGACGAGGGGAACGGCAGGGAGGGGCACCACCCGCCCCACCGGCCCCGCGAAGCAGCAAGAAAGGCGCACGTCTCATGACCGACACCCCCACGCAGGGCCATGTGGTCGTTGCTCCCGACAAGTTCAAGGGGACGCTGGAGGGCGCCGAGGTCGCCGCGCGGATCGCCGCCGGCATCCGGCGCGCCGCGCCCGGCGCGGAGGTCCGGGAACTGCCCGTCGCCGACGGCGGCGAGGGCACCCTCGCGGCGGCACTCGCCGCGGGCTTCACCCGCGTCCCGGTCAAGGTCGCCGGCCCCACCGGCCTCCCGGTGGACGCCGCCCTCGCGCTGCGCGAGGACACCGCCGTGGTCGAGCTCGCCCAGGCCTCCGGCCTGGCCCGGCTCCCCGGCGGCCGCACCGCCCCGCTCGCGGCCGGCTCGTACGGCGTCGGCCAGCTGATCGCCAAGGCGGTCAGGCTCGGCGCCACCCGGATCGTGCTCGGCCTCGGCGGCAGCGCCTGCACCGACGGGGGCGCGGGCATGGTCCAGGCGCTCGGCGTCGGCCTGTACGACTCCGACGGCGCCGAACTCGCCCCCGGCGGGGCGGCCCTGCGCCGCCTGGACCGGATCGACCTCGGCTCGCTCGCCGACGGGCTCGGCGGGGTGCGGATCGTGGTGGCCTGCGACGTGGACAACCCGCTGCTCGGCACCCGCGGCGCCACCGCCGTGTACGGGCCGCAGAAGGGCGCCGGCCCCGAGGACCTGCCGGTCCTGGAGGAGGGCCTGACCCGCTGGGCCGACGCGGTGCACGCGGTGACCGGCCAGGACTACCGCAACGCCCCCGGCGCCGGGGCGGCAGGAGGCGTCGGCTTCGCCGCGCTGGCCCTGCTGGGCGCCACCATGCGACCCGGCATCGAGCTGCTGCTCGAACTGCTGGGTTTCGACGAGGCTGTGCGTGGGGCGCGTCTCGTCGTGACCGGCGAGGGATGCCTGGACGCGCAGACGCTCCACGGCAAGGCCCCCGCCGGCGTCGCCGCGGCGGCCACCCGGGCGGGGGTTCGGGTGGCCGCAGTGGCGGGGAGGCTGGAACTGTCGGAGGACGAGTGGCGCACGGCGGGCTTCACCGCGGCGCTCGCGCTCACCGATCTGGCCGAGCAGCCGGGCGATTCGATGACGAGGGCAGCCGAGTTGGCAGAAGTCGCGGGGGAGCGGCTGGCGGCCGAGCTGCTGGCGCATTGAGGCCGCCCGGCCGCTTGTGGATTCCTACATTGACGTTTTGTTGAAGGCGGGCCTAGGCTCCGAGCAATCCTTCGGCACCCCCCGCATTCCTGAGTTCGGAGGTCCCCTCATGCCCATCGGCGACACCGCGGTCATCCGCTCCCGCCGGGTGGTCCTGCCGGACGGCGAGCGTCCCGCCGATGTGCTGGTCCAGGGCGGGCGGATCGAGCAGATCGCCGCCCACGGCTCGCTGCTGGCCGGCGACCGGCACCTGACCGACCTCGGCGACACCGTCCTGCTGCCCGGCCTGGTCGACACCCACGTGCACGTCAACGAGCCCGGCCGGACCGAGTGGGAGGGCTTCGCCACCGCCACCCGGGCCGCCGCCGCCGGCGGCGTCACCACGATCATCGACATGCCGCTCAACTCCGTCCCGCCGACCACCACGGTCGACGGCCTGGAGGCCAAGCGGAAGACCGCCGAGGGCCAGGCCTGGGTCGACCTCGGCTTCTGGGGCGGCGCCGTCCCCGGCAACACCGGCGACCTCGAACCGCTGCACCGCGCGGGCGTGTTCGGCTTCAAGTCCTTCCTGGCGCCTTCCGGCGTGGACGAGTTCCCGCACCTGGCGACCGCGCAGGACCTGGAGTCCGTGCTCGCCGAGCAGGCCCGGATCGGCGCGCTCGCCATCATCCACGCCGAGGACCCGGCGGTCCTGGACGCCGCCCCGCAGGTCCCCGGCACGCACTACCGCGACTTCCTCAACTCCCGCCCGGACGACGCCGAGGCCGCCGCCGTCGCGCACCTGCTCGACACCGCCCGCCGGACCGGCGCCCGGGTGCACATCCTGCACGTCTCCTCCGCCGCCGTCCTGCCGCTGCTGCGCCAGGCCCGCGCGGACGGCGTCCGGGTGACCGCCGAGACCTGCCCGCACTACCTCACCCTCGCGGCCGAGGAGGTGCCGGACGGCGACACCGCCTTCAAGTGCTGCCCGCCGATCCGCGACGAGTCCAACCGCGACCTGCTCTGGCAGGCGCTCGCGGACGGCGAGTTCATCGCCGTGGTCTCCGACCACTCGCCGTCCACCCCGGACCTGAAGCTGCTCCGGCGCCACGGCGGCAGCGGCGACTTCGCCGCCGCCTGGGGCGGCATCGCCTCCCTGCAGCTCGGCCTGCCGGCGATCTGGACCGAGGCCCGCCGCCGCGGCCACGACCTGACCGACGTGGTCCGCTGGATGTCCTCCGGCCCGGCCTCGCTGGTCGGCCTCACCGGCACCAAGGGCGCCATCGCCGTCGGCAACGACGCCGACCTGGTCGCCTTCGACCCGGACGCGGAGTTCGCGGTGCACGCCGAGGAGCTGCACCACAAGAACCCGGTCACCCCGTACGCCGGCCGCACCCTGACCGGCGTGGTCCGTACCACCTGGCTGCGCGGCCGCGTCGTCGACACCGACGCCGAGCCGTTCGGCCGTCAGATCACCCGTTCTTAAGGAGACTTCGTTGAGCACCCCGAGCGCTCCGTTCACCGAGCTGGTCAACCTGGCCTCCCGCCTGCTGGGCGCGGGCATCGTCGGCACCAACGAGGACACCTTCGCGGACGCCGAGAACCTGCTGGTCGCCAAGCCGGCCGAGTTCCGCGCGCACACCTTCGGCCACAAGGGCCAGATCATGGACGGCTGGGAGTCCCGCCGCCGCCGCGGCGCCTGTGCCGAGCAGCCGCACCCCACCGACGAGGACCACGACTGGGCGATCGTCCGGCTCGGCGTGGCCGGCGTGATCCGCGGAGTGGTGGTCGACACCGCGCACTTCACCGGCAACTACCCGGAGACCGGCTCCGTCCAGGGCGCCTCCGTCCCCGGCCACCCCTCGCCCGCCGAGGTCGAGGCCGCCGAGTGGACCGACCTGGTGCCGCGCACCGCCCTCCAGGGCAACACCGCCCACGAGTTCGCGGTCGACAACGACACCCGGTTCACCCACGTCCGGCTCAACATCTGGCCGGACGGCGGCGTCGCCCGCCTGCGGGTGCACGGCGAGGTCCGCCCCGACCCGCGCGAGCTCGACGGCCTCACCTTCGACCTCGCCGCGCAGGAGTACGGCGGCGTCGCCGAGGCCGCCTCGGACCGCTACTTCTCCTCCCCGCACAACCTGAACGCTCCCGGCCGCGCCACCGTCATGGGCGAGGGCTGGGAGACCCGGCGTCGGCGCGACAAGGCCAACGACTGGGTACAGATCGCCCTGGCCGGGGGCGGCGAGGTCCTGGCCGCCGAGGTGGACACCACCCACTTCGTCGCCAACGCCCCCGGCTGGGCCGACCTGGTCGGCTACGACGCGAGTGCCGGCGGCGACCCCTCCGCCGACCCGGACGGCTGGTTCGAGCTCCTGCCCCGCACCCGCCTGCAGCCCGACACCCGCCACCGCCTCCGGCTGAACGCCGGCCGCCCGGTCACCCACGTCCGGATCAACGTCTACCCGGACGGCGGCCTGGCCCGCCTGCGCCTCACCGGCAGGCTCACCGAGGCCGGCCGAGCCGCGCTCGCGCTGCGCTGGTTCAACGCGCTCCCGGCCGCCGAGGCCGACGCCGCCCTCGCCGAGGCCGGTCTGACCGCGGCCGAGGCCGCCGCCCTCACCGCCGCCCGCCCGCTCGCGGACGCCGCCGCGACCACCACCGCCGTCGCCGCCCTCCAGCCCACCGACGGCCCCGACGGCGAGCACACCTCCCGCCGCCGCGCCGCCATCTGGCGCCTGCTCGGTATCTGAGCCCGGACCGGAAGCGCGCCAACCCTCCCGTTTTCCGTACTGAAGGACCGCACATGCCCAAGACCCTGACCACCGAGTCCGGCGCGCCCGTCGCCGACAACCAGAACTCCGCCTCGGCCGGCGAGTACGGCCCGCTGCTGATCCAGGACCAGCAGCTGCTGGAGAAGCTCGCCCGCTTCAACCGCGAGCGCATCCCGGAGCGTGTGGTGCACGCCCGCGGCTCCGGCGCGTACGGCTACTTCGAGGTCACCGACGAGGTCTCGCAGTACACCAAGGCGGCCTTCCTGGGCGAGGTCGGCAAGCGCACCGAGCTGTTCCTGCGCTTCTCCACCGTGGCCGGCGCGCTCGGCTCCTCGGACGCGGTGCGCGACCCGCGCGGCTTCGCGGTGAAGTTCTACACCGAGGACGGCAACTACGACCTCGTCGGCAACAACACCCCGGTGTTCTTCATCAAGGACCCGATCAAGTTCCCGGACTTCATCCACTCGCAGAAGCGCGACCCGTACACGGGCATCCAGGAGGCCGACAACGTCTGGGACTTCTGGTCCCACTCGCCGGCGTCCACCCACCAGATCACCTGGCTGTTCGGCGACCGCGGCATCCCCGCGTCGTACCGCCACATGAACGGCTACGGCTCGCACACCTACCAGTGGGTCAACGAGCAGGGCGACGCGTTCTGGGTGAAGTACCACTTCAAGACCAACCAGGGCATCCGCTCGCTGGACGGCACCCAGTCCGCCGAGGTGCTCGGCGCCGACGCCGACTCGCACCAGCGCGACCTGCACCAGGCGATCGAGCGCGGCGTGTTCCCGTCCTGGACCCTGTACGTGCAGCTGATGCCGGTCGCCGAGGCGGCGGACTACCGCTTCAACCCGTTCGACCTGACCAAGGTGTGGCCGCACGCGGACTACCCGCTGATCAAGGTCGGCCGCCTGGTGCTGAACAAGAACCCGGAGAACGTGTTCGCCGAGGTCGAGCAGTCGGCCTTCTCGCCGAACAACTTCGTGCCCGGCATCGGCCCGTCCCCGGACAAGATGCTCCAGGGCCGCCTGTTCGCCTACGCGGACGCCCAGCGCTACCGCCTCGGCGTCAACCACACCCAGCTGCCGGTGAACGCGCCGCGCGCCACCGAGGCCGCCAACTACGGCCAGGACGGCTTCAACGCGCTCAACAAGAACGGCCGCAACAAGAACTACGAGCCCAACTCGTACGACGGCCCGGCGCAGACCGACGACGCTCTCGCCGCTCCGTCCGCCGTCGCGGGCTTCACCGGCACCTACACCACGCCGCTGCACTCCAAGGACGACGACTTCGTCCAGGCCGGCGAGCTCTACCGCCTGATGTCCGAGGGCGAGAAGGGCCGTCTGATCGGCAACATCGCCGGCTTCCTCGCCCAGGTCACCCGCGAGGACGTCATCGAGAAGAACCTGGCGCACTTCCGCGCCGCCGACGAGGAGTACGGCGCCCGGCTGACCGCCGCCGTCGCCAAGCTCCGCGCGGGCGACGACAACTGACCGTCACCTGACGTCATCCGAACCAACCCTCACCGGCCGCCGGGGCACGAAACCCGGCGTCCGGCGGGCCCCTCCCCCTGGGCAGTGGGGAGGGGCCCGTTGGCGTTCCCGGCCCTACCGCCGGCTGACCCGGTCCCGGAGAGCGGTCAGCTCCGCCAGTTCCCGGGCGAGGAAGTCGGCCCGCGCCGACGGGGCGGCGGTCGGCTCCTCGCGCCGGCCGTCGGCCGTCCCGTGGAACGGCGAGCGGACCACGGCGGCGGACTGCTCGGTGGGCGGCAGCGGCTCGGCGCCGCGCAGTTGCAGCAGGTCGGCGACGAAGCAGGTCACCGCGCCGTCGGCGTCGCGTCCGATCCACACCGGGTAGTTGCCGTCGCCGGAGGTGAGGCAGGCGATCAGGTTGGCGCCGCTGACCGGGTCGGCCAGGTCGGGGTACGTGCGGGGCTCGTCGATCAGGAACGACCACGGGTGCTCCAGGGCGGCGGCGCCGAGCTCCTCCAGGGCGGGCCGGGCGGCGGCGTCCGCGAAGGCCAGGGTGGCGGTGTCCACGCCGGCGCCGTGGAACTCGTCCTCGCCGAGCAGCCTGGCGTCCTGGCCGGGCAGCAGGGCGAGCTCCCAGGACGCGGCCGGCCGGTCGCTGATCCGCAGCAGGGCGGCGGCTCCGGAGGACCATCGCTCGCCGTCCCGTTGGACCAGTCCGAGGGAGAGCGGGTACGCGCCCGGTGGGGCGGTCACGGTGTACGGCTCGGCCTTCTCGTCGAGGAATCCCGGGTCGCCGACGACCAGGGCGCCGGTGGGCAGCCGCAGCGTCCCCATCGGCTCGGGCTCGACGACGGTCACCGCCGGCTCGTCCGGGACGGCGAACCGGCTGCCGGGGGTGAACAGCGCCTCCAGCCAGTTCGGCCGCAGCGCCCGGGGTGCGGCCCAGCCGGGCCCGTCGGCGGGCATCCCGGCCTCCTCGACGACGACCGGGGCGGGTGCCCCGGCGGCGAGGCCGAGCATCGGCCCGTCCACGTACGCCGTCCACCGCCCGAACGGGGCCTTGGCCGCGACCAGGTGCTCGGGCGGCACGGACCCGGAGGTGTGGAAGGAACCGTCGCCGGTCAGCTGCAGCGCGCTGCGGCCTTCGAGGTCCGCGGTCAGCTCGAAGAACCTCCCGTCCTCAAAATCCTCCGGCTCCTCCGGCTCGGTGTCCGTCTCGTACAGCCACTCCCGGAAGCGCCGCAGGTGCAGCCGGCCGGGCTCCAACTGGCGGTACTCGTAGATCCGGTGACGGCGGGCCCGGTGGTCGAACAGGAAGACCCCCAGGTAGCCCTCGCTCCAGTCGACCTGGAACAGGGCCGCGGCCTGCCCGCCCCGGCTCAGCACCGCCGCGTACGGCAGCCCCGTCGCGTCCCGCTCGCGGGCCTCGCGCTCGGTCAGGGCGCCGTACGGCGCGCGCCGTTCGGGATCCCACCCCTCGCAGTGGCGGACTTCCGGGGTGCCGTCGGGTGCCGCGGCCATGCCGCCCTCCTCGGTGGTGTTCCGTGAACCAACGGGCGCCACCGTAGCGGGCACCCCCGACAGCCCGATGGCTGGCATATGCCAGTCAAGGGGGAGTGGCCACCTGCGGGAATAACCGGTACGGCCGGCGGGTGGCGTGGCTAGGCTGGAAGGATCGCTGGGCGAGACGGGAGGGCGATGCCATGTCGGCGTTGAGTCGGGACCAGCACGCCACCCTGGGCGGGGGCGGCACGGGCCCGTTCGGGGTGTTGCGGCGGGCGCTGCGACTGTTGGAGGCGGTCGACCGGCGGCCGGGCGGCGCGGCCCTCGCCGAGCTGGCGCGCGAGCTCTCGCTGCCGCAGACCGTGGTGCAGCGGATCGCCGAGGAGCTGGAGATGGAGGGCTACCTGGCGTTCGCGGACGGCGCCTGGGTGCCCGGCGGCGCGTTCGCCCTGCTCGGGCAGCAGAGCCGGGAGCCGATGGTCCGCGCCCGGATGCAGCTCCGGCTCGCCGAACTGCGCGACGAGCTCGGCGCCGCCGTGTACTTCACCCGCTACCACGACGGCGAGCTGACCGTGGAGGCGGTCTCCGAGGCCGACTACGCGCCCGCCGTCGAGGAGTGGGTGGACTTCCGGGCCACCGCCCACGCCAGCGCGATCGGCAAGTGCCTGCTCGGCCAGCTCGACCACGACGGCCGCCGCGACCACCTCTCCCGGCACCCGATCGCCCGGCTGACCTCCCGCACCATCACCGACACCGACCAGCTGATGCACCGTCTGGAGCGCCAGCCCGCCACCGTCCCGGTGCTCGACCTGCAGGAGTACGCGCTCGGCACGGTCTGCGCCGCCGTCCCGGTCAGCGCCGGCTCCACGGTCGGCTGCCTGGCCACCTCGCTGCCCGTCACCGAGCTGCACCGGCTGCGCTCCGCCGCCGAGCTGCTGGCGCTGCGGGCGGCACCGCTGATGCTCGCGATGGCGGTGTGACCTACTCCGGCCGCGCGTCCTGCGGCACCCCGTCGGGGTGCAGTTCGGCGCGGACGTCCAGCGGGTCGTCCGGCAGGTAGCGGACGGTCGCCGTGCCGCCGCGCCGGGGCGGGTCGTAGGCGGGGAAGGAGAGCCGGATCCGGGCCGCCCGCTCGATGCCCGACGCATCGGTCCAGCCCAGGTCGACCTCGGCCCAGGAGCGTCCCTCGTCGTCCACCAGGCCGGGGCCGGACAGCCCGGTCACGGTGGCCCGGGCGGTGATCCCCTCCTCCTGGATCCGCCGCTCGTGCTCGCGCGCCGCGGCGACCCGCGCCAGGTCGCCGGCCCGCTCGCGCACCGTCCGGCGGACCGCGAGCGGGACCAGGCCGGCCAGGACCGCGGCGCCGGCCAGGGGCAGCGGTGTCCCGGCGCCGAGCGCGACCCCGGGCAGCGCGATCCCGAGGGCGGCGAGGATCGAGGCGCCCGCGCCGACCACCGGCAGCGGGCTCGGGTCGTCGGAGCCGCGGGCGGTCGCCGCCCACCCGATGCAGCCGAGCAGCCACGGCAGGGCGCACATCGGCGCCAGGATGCCGCGGTCGGCGCCGGTGAGCGCGGTCAGGGCGGTGCCGAAGGCCCAGCCGGTGGCGGCGAGCCACAGGGAGAGCAGGACCAGGCCCGTCCGGCGCGAGGGGCTCAACCAGCCGGGCGACGGCGGCATTTCGGTGGGCGTCACGCCCGCATGCTAGCGCTCGACGAGGATGGTCCAGTCCAATTCCGGTGAATCGCCGGTCACGGCCAGAGCAGTGTGCGGCTCCACCCGGCGGCGGAGCGCTCGTACCGCAGCCGGACGTGCCGGCGCGACGGGTCGCCCTGCCAGAACTCCACGGTCGCGGCCTCCAGGGTGTAGACCGTGTGCCCGGACACCGGGAGGGCGGGGCCGGCGGCGAGCGCGGCGGTGAAGGCCGCGTCGTACTCCGCGGCGGAGCCGAGCGGCTCGCTCTGCCGGCCCACCAGCGAGGCGGCCCGGGCGCCGGGGGAGCGGGTCAGCGCGGCGGGCGCCGGGACGGCGCGCACGGTGCCCCGGACCCGGACCTGCCGGCCCAGCTGCGGCCAGTACACGGTCATCGCGGCCCGCGGATCGGCGGCCAGCTGGCGGCCCTTGGGGCTGTCCGCGTCCGCCCAGAACACCCAGCCGGACCGGGCCGGGTCGACGTCCCGCAGCACCAGCACCCGGGCGTCCGGCATCCCCTCCGCGTCGACCGTGGAGAGGGTCACCACCTGGGCGTCCGGCACGTCCGCCGCCAGCGCCCCGCGCAGCCACTCCACGAACAGCGGGGCCGGCTCCTCGGGGGCCCGCTCGGCGTCGAAGCCGGGCAGCTCGCGGACCATCGGCGGGCGGGCGATCAGCTCCCGGACCAGTTCCTCGCTCATGCCCGCATGCTAGTCGGCGGCTTATTAGACTTGTTGTCGATAAGGTTGGTCGAAACCCTTGTCCACCCCGGTACCCGCGAGTAGTTTGCGGATACGCCCTCGTCAACCCGTAGGTCAGGAGGCACCCCCATGCCCCGGCAAGCCGAGCCCGCCGCCGTCCACGACAGCCTGGTCCTGGAGCCGCGCGACGTGCAGTTCGACTGGTCCGCGCTGCCGCTCCACTGGATCCCCGACGAGCCGATGGCCACCCACACCATCAACGTGCTGCACCTGCTCCTCCCCGAGGGCGAGCGCTGGTTCGTCAAGGTCTTCAAGGACGCGCTGCCGATGATCACCGACGAGCAGCTGCGCGAGGAGGTGCTCGGCTTCATCGGCCAGGAGGCCATCCACGCCGAGGCCCACCAGGAGGTCCTCGACCACCTGCTCGCCCAGGGCCTCGACCCGCGGCCGTACGTCCGGCAGATCAGCTGGCTGTTCCGCCGCGTCCTCGGCGACAAGCCCGGACTGACCGCCGCCCAGCGCCGCGAGAACATCATCGAGCGGGTCGCCTTCGTCGCCGCGATCGAGCACTTCACCGCCTTCCTCGGCAACTGGGCGCTCAACTCGCCCGGCCTGGACCGCGCCGAGGCCGACCCCACCATGCTCGACCTGCTGCGCTGGCACGGCGCGGAGGAGGTCGAGCACCGCAGCGTCGCGTTCGACCTGATGGTCCACCTCGACCCCGGGTACCTGCGGCGGCTGCGCGGCATGCTCGTCTCCGGGCCGCTCCTGGTCCACCTCTGGGTCCGCGGCACCCGCTTCATGCTCGCCGCCGACCCCACCCTCAAGGGCTCCGTCCGGCCCACCTGGCGCGAGGCCCAGCAGATCGCCCGCCGCGGCCTCCTCCCCGAGCCGACCCGGATGTTCCGCAGCGCCCTGCGGTACTTCCTCCCCGGCTACCACCCCACCAAGGAGGGCTCCTCCAGCCAGGCCCTCGCCTACCTCGCCACCTCGCCCGCGGCGCGCGCGTCTGCAGGGCATTAGGACGCACGAACCCAGGGGCTAGGGGAACCGCGACGCCGGCCCTCGGGGCGTGCACTCCTCTTCCCCACCCCCGTGCCTCACCTTTTCACGTACCTTCGCCGCCCCCGGGGTCGGCCTCCGAGCGCCTGATTGGTTCCCCCATGGATCTGTCCACTCCACCCCCCGATCTGTACGGGCGTCCCCGGGCCGACCGGTTCTTCGAGCGGCTGACCGCGTTCGGCGACTGGTACAGCCCCGCGCTGGGCCGGCCCGGGTTGCGGCGCAGCCCCCGCCGCCCGCAGACCCGCCCCACCGCCCCGCTGAGCCTGGTGGTGATCGCCCACCGGCCGGTCGCCGAGGACGTGGTCGAGCTGCGCCTCGCCGACCCGGCCGGCACGCCGCTGCCGCCGTGGCAGCCCGGCGCCCGCCTCCTCCTCACCCTCCCCTCGGGCCGCAGGCGCCACTACTCGCTCTGCGGCGACCCCGCCGACCGCTTCTCGTACCGTGTCGCGGTGCGCCGGGTGGCGGACGGCGGCGGCGGTTCCGTCGAGGTCCACGACGAGCTGCACGTCGGTGTCCGGCTGAGCGTGCGCCGTCCGCGCAACGGCTTCGCGTTCTGCGGCGACTCCAAGGTCCTCTTCCTGGCGGGCGGCATCGGCATCACCCCGCTGCTGCCGATGGCCCGCGCCGCCCAGCATGCGGGCCTGGACTGGCAGTTGGTCCACACCGGCCGCTCCGCCTCGTCCCTCCCGTTCACCGCCGAGCTGCGCGCCCTCGACCCGAACCGGGTGGAGCTGCGCACCGACGACGTGCACGGCACCCCGGACGCCGCCGAGCTGCTCGCCCGCGCCCCGCGCGGCGCGGCCGTCTACGTGTGCGGCCCGGCGCCGATGCTCGCCGCCGTCCAGCGGGCGTTCGACGCGTCCCCCGCCGCCTCCCTCCACTTCGAGCGCTTCGGCGCCGCGCCGATCGTCGACGGCCGCCCGTTCACCCTGCGCCTCGGCGCGGACGGCCCCGAACTGCCGGTCCCGGCGGACCGGTCGGCGCTCGACGTCGCCCTGGAGGCCCGCCCGGACCTTGCGTACTCCTGCCACCAGGGCTTCTGCGGCACCTGCCGGCTGAAGGTCCTGTCCGGCACCCCCGAGCACCGCGACCGCCGGCTCACCGACGAGGAGAAGGCCGCCGGCGAGATCCTGCCCTGCGTCTCCCGCGCCGCCGAGGGCGGGACCCTCGTCCTGGAGGTCTGACCCATGCGCCCGACCAAGGGCTCCACCGCCCTCCCCGCCTTCCCGTTCGACGACCGCGACCTGGCCCGCTTCCGGGAGACCCAGCAGCTGGCGTACCACTGCGCCGAGCAGGTCGCCGCCTGGATCGAACCGGGTGTCACCGAGCGCCAGGCGACCGCCGAGCTGCGCCGCTGCCTGGTCCGGGCGGGGGTGCAGGACTTCTTCCACGTCCCGTTCGCGTGGTTCGGCGACCGCACCGCGTTCCGCCACTTCCACACCCCGCTGCAGTTCTTCGCCGGCAGCCGCAAGCTGGCGGAGGGCATGCCGTACGTGCTGGACTGCGCGCCGGTGGTCGACGGCTACACCGCCGACATCGGCTACGGCGGCAAGGTCGGCGAGAACCCGGTGTGGGACCGGCTCGCCCAGGACCTGCGGGTGTACCGGGAGCTGATCCTGCGCGAGGTGCGCGCCCGCAAGCCGCTGAACGAGGTGTACGCCGCGGTCGACGCCCAGATCGCCGCGCACGGCTACGACAACCGGCACCAGGTGTACCCGGGCCGGGTGATCGGCCACCAGGTGACCCGGACGACCGCGCGAGGCCCGGCCGGCGTCAACCTGTTCGGCTTCGGCGTGCGTACACTCCAGACGCTCGGCCGCGAGCTGATCAGCGAGCGGCTGCACGGACGTTCGCCGCTGTGGGCGGACGGCCGGGCGTCCCGCCACGCCCCCACCCCGGGCCTGTGGGCGGTGGAGCCGCACATCGGCTTCCGCGAGGTGGGCATCAAGTTCGAGGAGCTGCTGGTGGTCACCGAGGACGACGCCTTCTGGCTCGACGACGACCTGCCGCACGTGCGGCGCTGGACCACTGCCCAGGAGGCCACCGCATGACGCTCGCCCGCCGCACCGTCCACTCCAACGGGCTGCCGCTGGCCGTCTACGAGCAGGGCGACCCGGCCAACCCGACCGTCGTCCTGGTGCACGGCTACCCCGACACCCACGCGGTGTGGGACGACGTCGCCGCCGACCTCGCCGCCGACCACCACGTGGTCCGCTACGACGTGCGCGGCGCGGGCGCCTCCGGCATCCCGCTCGCCCGCGACGAGTACCGGCTGGAGCTGCTCGGCGCCGACCTGTTCGCGGTGGCCGACGCGGTCAGCCCGGACGCGCCCGTCCACGTGGTCGCCCACGACTGGGGCTCGGTGCAGTCCTGGGAGGCGGTCACCGCGCCCGGCGCCCACCACCGGATCGCCTCCTACACCACCATGTCCGGCCCGTGCCTGGACCACATGGGCCACTGGATCCGCCACCGGCTGCGCCGCCCCACCCCCCGGCACCTGCGCCAACTCGCCGTCCAGGGCCTGCACTCCTGGTACATCGCCGCCTTCCAGCTGCCCGTCCTCGCCCCCGCCACCTGGCGGCTGTGGCTCGGCCGCGCGTGGCCGCGGATCCTGCGCGACCTGGAGGCGGTCACCCCGCGCCCCGGCCACCCGCAGCCCAGCCTCACCCAGGACGCCGTCCGCGGCATCGAGCTCTACCGCGCCAACATGCGGCCCACCCTGCGCCGGCCGCGCGAACGGCACACCGAGGTCCCGGTCCAGCTGATCACGCTGCGCCGCGACCACTACGTCTCCGACTTCCTCTCCGAGGGGCTGGAGCGCTGGGTGCCCCGGCTCACCCGGCGCAGCGTGGACGCCACCCACTGGTCGGCGCTGCTGGAGAAGGGCGCCACGGTCGCCGGCATGGTCCGCGACTTCACCACCCGCACCGCCGCCGGCGAGAGCATCGCCCCGCCGGACAGCGGCCAACTGGTCGTGGTCACCGGCGCCGGCAGCGGCATCGGCCGGTCCACCGCGCTCGCCTTCGCCGAGCAGGGCGCCCGGGTCGTGGTCTGCGACCTCGACCTGCCGTCCGCCGAACGCACCGCCGAACTGTGCATGCTCACCGGCGCCTCCGCGTACGCCTACCGGGTCGACGTCAGCGACGGCTCGGCCGTGGACGCCTTCGCCGCCGCCGTCGCGGCCGCCCACGGCGTCCCCGACGTGGTGGTCAACAACGCGGGCATCGGCCACTCCGGGACCTTCCTGCAGACCACCGAGAAGGAGTGGCAGCGCGTCCTGGACGTCAACCTGTGGGGCGTCATCCACGGCTGCCGGGCCTTCGGCAACCTGATGGTGGAGCGCGGCGAGGGCGGACACATCGTCAACCTCGCCTCGGCCGCCGCCTACCTGCCGTCCAAGGTGCTCGCCGCGTACGCCACCTCCAAGGCCGCCGTCTACATGCTCTCCGACTGCCTGCGCGCCGAACTCGCCCCGCACCGGATCGGCGTCTCCACCATCTGCCCCGGCATCGTCAACACCAACATCACCCGGACCTCCACCTTCTCCGGCCTCTCCGACGCCGAACAGGCCGCCAAGCAGGCCAAGGTCTCCAAGATGTACGCCCGCCGGGGCTTCCCGCCGGAGAAGGTCGCGGCCGAGATCGTCCGCGCGGTCCGCACCGGCAAGCCCGTCGTCCCGGTCACCGTCGAGGCGAAGGCGGCCCGGCTGCTCGGCCGGATCAGCCCCGGCCTGCTGCGCCGCGCCGCCCAGATCAACGCGGGCTGACCGGATACCTGACGGTCCTCGACTCCTGCTGCACCCGCCGGTAGAACTCGCCCGTCACGCGAGCCCGTTCGGCGTGGCGCAGCAGGACAGCGGCGGCCGAGCCGACGATGCCCCTCGGCCGCCCGCCACTTCTCCCCTCCAGGTGCTGCACCAGCCGGTAGCCGACGCAGTCACGGTCGTACGCCGCTCGCTCGGCAACGAACTCCCGCTCGGAAGGCGAGAGTTCGAAGCCGTCGTGGGTGGCCATCCCGAAGTCGGTGAAGGCCAGTCGCCGCCCGTCGGTGAGCACGTTGCCGAAGTGTGCGTCGAAGTGCAGCAGTCCGCGGGTGTTCATGAACTCCACGCCGGCCAGCAGCTGTCGCTCGACCTCCTCCGGGTCGCCGAACTCCTGCTCCAGCGTGCTCGGGAACCACTCCAGGAACAGCGCCAGCCGGGCGGTCGCCCGGCCCAGTGCGGTGATCCGTCCGCGGACCGCGGGCGAACCGTCCCAGTACGCCACGGTCCGCTCCACGTCGGCGAGTTCGGGGGGCAGGCCGGCCTCGAAGCCGTCCAGCACCCGCCAGTGGTACAGCAGCGGGAAGGCCTCGGTCGCCCCCGAGCGCACCCACCCGTCGACCAGCCGGTGCGCCGCCAGCTCCCGCCATGCGCCGAAGCCCGGGCTGCCGATGCCGTAGTGGAACTGCGGCGGCAGGCCGAAGAGGTTCGCGGTGGAGTACCGGTGCTCGGGGCGCAGCTCCACCGCGGTCAGCGGCACCAGCTTCACGAACACCGGTGTCCCGCCCGCCTCCAGCCGCCCGGAGGTGCCGCCGATGCCGGCGCCGGTGAGGTGCGCGACGCTCGCGCGCAGCTCGGCGTCCGAGCTGTCGGCGAGCGCCCGCTCAACCGCGGGCATGCCCGGCCCGCAAGCGCTCGAAGGCCGTCGGGCGCGGCCGGTCCGGCAGGAACTCCTTGATCCGGCGCGCGCATTCGGCGGGGGAGAGCACCGAGGTGTCCACCTCCACGTCGTACTCGCCGTGCGCGTGCACCGGCTCGAGCTGTCGCGCCGCCAGCCCCTGCGGGCGGTCCCCGCGCTCGCGCTCGCGGCGTTCCAGTTCCGGCAGCGGGCAGCGCACCCCGACCAGGACCACGTCCTCGGCGGGGAACAGCTCCAGGCAGTCCGCCAGCCGCCACTCCTCGCTGAACAGGTGGTCCACGACCACCGTGTTGCCGGCCGCGGCCATCCCCGCGACCGCCCGGTGGAAGCCCATCCAGGTGCGCCGCAGCACCTGGGGCAGCTCCGCCTCGGTGTACCCCTGCTTGGACCGCATCGCGTGGAACGCGTCCACCGGGAGGTGGAACGAGGCGCCGTCCAGCGTCGCCAGCAACTCCCGGGCCACGCTGGACTTCCCCGAACTCGACGTCCCGTTCAGAAAGATGATCAGCCCGCCGCCCATCGGCACCCCCTGGTGTCCCTCGTGTCCCCGGTTCCGGTACGTCCGATCATCGCCGACCGCCGAAAACCCGGGCGCACCGGGGTCGTTCGTTCCGGCAGAATCCCGGCCATGACGCCGCCCACGCCCGCCACGCCCACTTCGCCCGCAGCGCAGGCCGCGCTGCGCCACGTCGCCACCCACTCCGCCGGCGGCCCGCTCGACCCGGCCCTGCGGATCACCCTCAACTTCCACCCCGACCGCGTCTTCGCGGGCCGCCCGATCCTGGAGGCGATGGCCGAGGACGGCGCCTACCGCTCCCAGTTCGTCACCGGCACCAGCAACGGCGGCCTCACCGCCCACCCGGGCGGCGACCGCTGGCGCTGGGAGAGTCGGATCTTCGGCGGCGCGTACGACCGCGCGCCGGACGCCGAGCGGCCGGTGTACGGCGCCCTCGACTTCCGGCGCAGCCCGTACGGCGCGGCTCCGCGGTTCGGCTCCGCGTACTTCCGGCTCACCGCCGACACTCTGGACCGCGCCACCTTCTGCTACCCGGACAGCTGGCTCGAACCCGCCGACCTGGCCACCGCCGCCACCGGCACCACCCTGATCGCCCTCGCCGAGGCGGACGACCAGGACGCGCTCGACGACTACATCGAGGCCCAGGTCCACGGCCCGGTCGTGCTCGCCGACCACGTCGAGGCGCTGGTCCTCGACCCCTGCTTCCGGGGCACCCCGATCGAGGCGGCCGCCCGGAAGCTGGGCTGCCCGCTCGAGTGGCACCCGGGCTACCGCCTCCCGGTCGCCGAGCTCGCCCGCCACCCCGACTACCGCGGCCCCGAGTACGTCGCCATCGGCCGTGCCCTCGCCGCCGACGGCCACCTCCACCCCGGCCTGCTCGCCACCACCGACCACGACCCGCAGGCGGTCAAGAAGGTCTGGCACTACCTCGCCCGCTTCGGCCGCGCCGAGGCATGTTGAACGCGTTCAAAACCTCTGCCATGATGATCCCGCACGAGTGATGGCCGACCACGGGGGCGACGGGCATGGAGCGTACGGACACGGACCCGCCACGCTGGGCCTGGGCCTGCGTCGCGGCCTGGATCGCCCTGTGGATGCTGAGCCCGACCCCGCCGCACCTGCTCGGCCGCCCCGACCCCACCGGCGAGCTGGAGACGGACAGCATGCTGCTGCTCACCTCGCTGCCCGCCCTCGTGCTCGGCGGGGCCCTCGCGTACCGGCGCGCCTGGCCGGCCTTCCTCGCCGCGGTCGCCGGGGCGCTCGGCAGCTGCCCGGTGGTCGGTGTCCTCCTCGCCGACCTCGACGGCGATGGGGTTGCCCTTCCGCTGGCCACCTTCGTCGCGGCCTACCTCGGCCTGTTCTTCGGCGTCCTCCCGCTCTCGGTGGGCGCGTTCGCGGTCTCGACCGTCCGCAGGGTCCACGCCGGCCGTACCGCGGGGAGCCACTGATGCGCCCCGAGCAGCCGGCGCCCGGCTGGGCCTGGCCGACCGCCCTGTGGTGGCTGGGCCTGGCCGCGCTCTGCGCCGTGGTCCCGGGGCCCTGGTGGGAGTCCCCGCTGATCCCCGCCGTGCTGACCGCCGCGGTCGGTACCGCGCTGGGCCAGGCCCGCGCCTGGCGGGTCCTCGCCGTGGCGGCCGGCGGGATCACCGCCCCCGTGCTCGTCGCGGTCTTCTGGATCGAGTCCGGCGCCGCAGCGGCCGGCCTGGGCGCCGTCCGGCTCCCGGCCACGCTGCTCCTGCTCGACCTCCTGACCTACACGCTGCCCCTGCTGACCGGCGCCTGCCTCGGCTGGCTCTGGCGCATCCTCCGCGAGGGCCTCCCGATCGGCGTCGCACCGGTCGACGGGGGCCGCTGACGGCGGCCGTGGGCGCGCTGCGCACTGCCGTACCGACCGAGGTGGAGCCGCTACGCATGCGGACCGGGCCGTCCCCTGGGAACCTGGACACATGGCCGACGATCAACTGATGGGCGACGAGGTGTACCAGCCGGACGGCTCCGAGGTGCAGGACGACATCGGACCGCTGGAGCCGGAGGACACCCTGGACGATCGGGGGCTGGAGTCCGCGCTCGACGAGGGCTACGCGCCCCCGGAGCGCCCGCTCGCCGTGAACCGCTACGGCACCACCGCCGCCGAGCAGCGTGCCGGTGAGAGTCTCGACCAGCGGCTCGCCCAGGAGCTTCCCGACGTCTCGACGCCCGACGGGGACGGCATCGGCGACACCTCCGGCACCGACGCGGAGCCGGTGGACCCCGAGGCCGGCGAGGCCCGCACCGGGCGGCTCACCGTCGTCGACGGTGCTCGCAGCGACACCGTCGCCCGGGACGTCGGCATCTCCGGCGGCGCGGCCACCGCAGAGGAGGCCGCGATGCACACCGTCGACGACCCCGAGACCCAGAGCCTCTGAGGGGCGGGCGTCCGGCGCCCGCCCCTCGGCGCGACAACGGTCACCGCGCACGGTGCGCGGTGACCGTTGTCAGCAGGCGCAGTCAGGAGAGCGCGGCGAGGCCGGCCCGGAGTTCGTCGGCGGTCATGCAGGGGGTGACGGTGACGTCGGCGCCCAGTTCGGCCCAGAAGGGTTCGACCAGGGCGACCAGGTCGGACTCCTGGCCGAGGTCGCAGACGAGGGTGAAGGCGCGGCGGCCGCCGAAGGGGTAGAAGTAGGCGGCCTCGGGCTTGAGGGCGTCCATGACCTTGCCCATGATCTCGGGAACCTTGCCGGTGGCGAGCAGCTGGTTGGACGTCGCGGTGTCCATTTCGCCGTGGATCATCATGCGCATCGCGGATCTCCTGACCGTACGGGACGGTGCCGGGCCGACGACGCGGACGGGGCCGCGGGGCGGCCGGTCCTGGAGGACCAGCGTCCCGCAGCCCCGGGGGGTGTGCGAGTTCGGGCGACGTGCGGGTTCAGGCGGCGTGCACGGAGACACGGGCCTCGGCGGTGGCCGGGGCGGGGGTCTCGGCGGGGCGGGCGAGGTCGTGGTGGATGGGGCCGTCACCGGCGGAGAGCGGGAGGCAGGAGCCGCCGCGGCGGTGGGCGACGATCTCGGCGGCGACGGAGACGGCGGTCTCTTCGGGGGTGCGGGCGCCGAGGTCGAGGCCGATGGGGGAGCGCAGGCGGGCGATCTCGGCGCCGGTGAGTCCGACCTCGCGCAGGCGGGTGTTGCGGTCGAGGTGGGTCTTGCGCGAGCCCATCGCGCCGACGTACCCGACGGGCAGCCGCAGCGCCCGCTCCAGCAGCGGGATGTCGAACTTGGCGTCGTGGGTGAGGACGCACAGGACGGTGCGGCCGTCGATCCGGTCGAGCTGGGAGTCGAGGTAGCGGTGCGGCCAGTCGACGACGACCTCGTCGGCGTCGGGGAAGCGCCGGGCGGTGGCGAAGACGGGGCGGGCGTCGCAGACGGTGACGCGGTAGCCGAGGAACTTGCCGATCCGGACGACGGCGGCGGCGAAGTCGATGGCGCCGAAGACGATCATCCGGGGCGCGGGCACGTACGACTCGACGAAGACGGTGACGGTGCCCTGGTCGGAGTCGTCGCAGGGGCGGCCGTCGAGGCCGAGGACGAGCCGGCCGGTGCGGCCGGCGTCGAGCATGGCGCGGGCCTCGGCGACCACCGCGCGTTCGAGCGGGGCCACGGTGGAGGGGGCGGGGGAGAGCGCGCCGTGGTGGGTGTCGGCGGTGACGGCGACGGTGGCGCCGAGCAGGGCGGCGGGTCCGTCGACGATCCGGGCGAGGGCGACGGGGGTGCCGGAGGCGATGTAGGCGATGCCGGCGTCCAGACCGGGGTCGGCGCCGGGCACGATCGGCTGGACGAAGACGTCGAGGATGCCGCCGCAGGTGAGGCCGACCGCGAAGGCGTCCTCGTCGCTGTAGCCGAAGCGCTCCAGGACGGGCTCGCCGCTGAGGATCGCGGCCTGGCAGAGCTCGTACACCGCGCCTTCGACGCAGCCGCCGGAGACGGAGCCGATCGCCTCGCCCTCGGAGTCGACGGCGAGGGCGGCGCCGGGGTCGCGGGGGGCACTGCCGGAGACGCCGACGACCGTGGCCACGGCGAAGGCGCGCCCGGCGGCGTGCCAGGCCTGCAACTGCTCGGCGATGTCTTGCACGGTGTGCTCCCTACCAACCAATAGTGCACGGGAAACGGGTGGTGCCGCGGTACCGGAGCCAGGACTCCGGTACCGCGGCCGGCGGGCGGCTAGTGCACGCCGAGCCAGGACTTGATCGGGACGAGGGCGAAGTAGACCACGAAGACCCCGGTGAGGATCCACATCAGCGGACCGGGCTCGCGCCACTTGCCGGTGCCGGCCTTGATGACGGTGTACGAGATGACACCGGCGGCCACGCCCGCGGTGATGCTGTAGGTGAACGGCATCAGGACGCAGGTGAGGAAGGCGGGGATGGCGATCTCGCGGTCGGACCAGTCGATGTGCCGGGCCTGGCTCATCATCATGGAGCCGATGACGACCAGGGCGGCCGAGGCGACCTGGACCGGGACGACGGCGGCGACCGGCGAGAAGAACAGCATCAGGGCGAAGACGCCACCGGTGACGGTGGAGGCGAGGCCGGTGCGGGCGCCGTCGCCGACGCCGGTCGCGGACTCGACGAACACGGTCTGGCCGGACGCGCCCGCCACACCGCCGATCGCGCCGCCGGCACCGTCGATGAACAGCGCCTTGGACAGGCCGGGCATCCGGCCCTGCTTGTCGGCCAGGCCCGCCTCGGTGCCGACGCCGATGATGGTGGCCATCGCGTCGAAGAAGCCGGCCAGGACCAGGGTGAAGACGGCCACCGAGGCGGAGATCGCGCCGAGGCCCTTGGAGCCGAAGGCGCCGAACAGGTCGATGTCGCCGAAGAGGCCGAAGTCGGGGGCGGAGACCGGGGAGCCGGGCCACACCGGGGCGGAGCCGCCCCAGGCCTTGGCGTCCAGGCCGGCCACCTGGTGGACGATCACGGCGATCACGGTGCCGGCCGCGATGCCGATCAGGATCGCGCCGCGGACGTTGCGGGCCAGCAGCACGAAGATGGTCAGCAGGGTGACGCAGAAGATCAGGACCGGCCAGCCCTCCAGCTCGCCGAACGGGCCGAGCGAGAGCGGCGTCGGGCCGCCGGTGTGCACGAAGCCGGCCTTGTAGAAGCCGATGATCGCGACGAACAGGCCGATGCCGATGGTGATGGCGTGCTTGAGCGGCAGCGGGATGCCGTTCATGATCTTCTCGCGCAGTCCGGAGACCACCAGCAGCACGATCAGCAGACCGTAGATGACGCAGAGACCGAAGGCCTGTGCCCAGGTGGTGTGCGGTACGACCAGGGCGGAGATCGCGCCGGAGACCGAGAGGCCGGCGGCGACCGCCAGCGGCACGTTGCCGATCACACCCATCAGGATGGTGGTGACGGCGGCGGCCAGTGCGGTCGCGGTGGTCAGCTGGGCGTGGTCGAGCTTGACGCCTGTGACATCGGCGCCGCTGAGGATGATCGGGTTGAGCAGGACGATGTACGCCATCGCCATGAAGGTGGTGAGACCACCGCGGAGCTCGTTGCCGAAGGTGGAGCCGCGTGCGGAGATCTTGAAGTACGCGTCCAGCTTGTTCTTCGGCGGGGTGGCCGGCGACTGCGTGAGGGCGTCGTCGTCGGCGGGTGCTTCATCGGTGGGGCCGGGCTCCGTGGAGATCCGGGTCATGTCCACTCCCAAGGTTCAAAGGGGATTGGGGTGGGCGAGCCGACCTGGGTGCCAGTCATGGAAGAGGCGCAGGGGGACTGTTCGACTCACTGGGGTGCACCGCTGCAGAGCCCCGGCGAGGGAGAGGCAGCGGTTCGGTGCGTGGGTGGGTTTCATGCGTGGGTGGTGCTGCCCCGGGGCGGCGGGGGAAGACGGTCCGCCGCCCCGGGGACGTTTCTAGAGGGTTCCGGTGAGGTGCTCGGGCCGGACCGGGATCCGGTTGAGCGCGATGCCGGTCGCCTGCCGGATGGCGGCCACGATGGACGGCGTGGCGGAGACGGTGGGGGCCTCGCCGACACCGCGCAGGCCGTACGGCGCGTTCGGGTCCGGGAGTTCGAGGATCTCCACCGGGATCGGCGGGGTGTCCAGGATGGTGGGGATCAGGTAGTCGGTGAAGGACGCGTTGCGTACCTTCCCGTCCTTGACGATGATCTCCTCCATCACCGCGAGGCCCAGGGCCTGGGTGCAGCCGCCCTGGATCTGGCCGACCACGGAGAGCGGGTTGAGCGCCTTGCCGACGTCCTGGACGGCGGTCAGCTCGACCACCTTGACCAGGCCCAGCTCGACGTCCACGTCAACCACCGCGCGGTTGGCGCAGAAGGTGTACTGGACGTGGCCGAAGCCCTGTCCGGTCTCCTTGTCGAACGGCTGGGTCGGGCGGTGGTGGTGCTCCCGGGTCAGGTCGATCGCCTCGTCGCCGAGCAGGTCGACCATGGCGACCAGGACGCCGTCGGCCTCGGAGACGACCTTGCCGCCCACCAGGTCGATGTCGTTCTGGGTCCAGCCGTAGCGCCGGCGGCCCTTGGTGATCAGCGCCAGCTTCACCGCCTCGGCGGCGAGCTTCACCGCGCCACCGGTCATGTACGTCTGGCGTGAGGCGGAGGTGGAGCCGGCCGAGCCGACCTCGGTGTTGGCCGGGTGGATGGTGACCTGCTCGACGCCGAGCTCGGTGCGGGCGATCTGGGCGTGCACGGTGACGCCGCCCTGGCCGACCTCGGCCATCGCGGTGTGCACCATGGCGACCGGCTCGCCGCCGATCACCTCCAGCCGGACCCGAGCGGTGGAGTAGTCGTCGAAGCCCTCGGAGAAGCCGACGTTCTTGATGCCGACCGAGTAGCCGACGCCGCGGACGATGCCCTCGCCGTGCGAGGTGTTGGACAGCGCGCCGGGCACGGCGCGGATGTCCAGGTTCTCCAGGTCCAGCGGCGGGGGCAGCGGCATGTCCTTGACCCGCTGCAGCAGCTCGGCGACCGGGGCCGGCGAGTCGATCCGCTGGCCGGTGGGCATGTGGTCGCCCTCCGCCATCGCGTTCAGCTGGCGCAGCTCGACCGGGTCCATGCCCAGCTCGGCGGCGAGCTTGTCCATCTGCGACTCGTAGCCGAAGGCGGCCTGCACCGCGCCGAAGCCGCGCATCGCGCCGCACGACGGGTTGTTGGAGTACAGCGCGATGGCGTGCATCTTCACGTTCGGGATGACGTACGGGCCGTGGCCGAGGGAGGCCGCGTTGCCGACCACCGCGGGGGAGGCCGAGGCGTACGCGCCGCCGTCCAGCACGATCCGGCAGTCCGCGAAGACCAGCTTGCCGTCGCGGGTGGCGCCGTGCTCGTAGTGCATCTTCGCCGGGTGGCGGTGCACGTGGCCGAAGAAGGACTCGTCCCGGGCGTAGACGATCTTGACCGGCTTGCCGGTGTGCTGGGCCAGCAGGCAGGCGTGGATCTGCATCGAGATGTCCTCGCGGCCGCCGAAGGCGCCGCCGACGCCCGCGAGGGTCAGCCGGACCTTCTCCTCGGGCAGGCCGAGCACCGGGGCCATCTGCTCGCGGTCCACGTGCAGCCACTGGGTGGCGATGTAGAGGTCGATGCCGCCGTCCTCGGCGGGCACCGCCAGGCCGGACTCCGGGCCGAGGAAGGCCTGGTCCTGCATGCCGACCTCGTACTCGCCGGAGACGATCACGTCGGCCAGCGCGCGGACCTCGTCGGTGACGCCGAGGCCGGAGACCAGCTTCTGCTCGTGGCAGATGTTGCCGTAGCCGTGCGACTTGAACTCGTGCGGCTCGTGCACGTAGCCGTGGGTCTCGGGGTCGAGGCACTGCTCCTCGGTGACGATCGGGGTGAGCACCTCGTACTCGACCTTGATCTTCTTCACCGCGCGGCGGGCCGTCTCCGGGTGGTCGGCCGCGACCAGCGCGATCGGCTCACCGTGGTAGCGGACCTTGTCGATCGCCAGGGCCGGCTGGTCCTTGATCTCCAGGCCGTAGAACTTGGAGCCCGGGATGTCCTGGTGGGTGAGCACGGCGTACACGCCGGGCAGCTTGAGCGCCTCGGAGATGTCCACCGAGAGGATGTTGGCGCGGGGGTGCGGCGAGCGCAGCGCCATGCCCCAGAGCATGTCCTCGTGCCACATGTCGGACGAGTACGCGAACTCGCCCTTCACCTTCAGGGTGCCGTCGGGGCGCAGCGGGGAGCCGCCGATACCGTCCTTCGACGCCTGGTTGATGTTCTGCAGGTTCTTCTGACCCGCGATCGTCCGGGTGCTCATTCCCCATGCCCCTTACCCGCGCACTTGCGGGCGGAGGCGAGCCGCACCGCGTCCATGATCTTCTCGTAGCCGGTGCAGCGGCACAGGTTGCCCGACAGCGCCTCGCGGATGTCGTTGTCGCTCGGCTGGTCGTCCTTCTCCAGCAGGGCGTCGGTCTGCACCAGCAGGCCGGGGGTGCAGAAGCCGCACTGCACGGCGCCGGCGTCGACGAAGGCCTGCTGGACGAGGCCCAGCTCGCCGTTCTCGTCGGTCAGGCCCTCGACGGTGCGCACCTCGCGGTCCTGCACCTGGCCGGCCGCGACCAGGCAGGAGCAGACCGGGGTGCCGTCGAGGTAGACCGTGCAGGAGCCGCACTCGCCCTGCTCGCAGGCGTTCTTGGAGCCCGGCAGGCCCACCCGCTCGCGGAGCACGTAGAGCAGGCTCTCGCCCTCCCAGACGTCGTCCGCCTCGACGGGCTTGCCGTTGGCGGTGAAGGTGATCCTCATGCCGCGCTCCTGATCTGCTTGCTGTAGTCGTTCCAACACCAGGTGAGGGTGCGGCGGGCCATCACGGCCAGGGTGTGCCGGCGGTAGTCGGCGGTGCCGCGGACGTCGTCGATCGGGGAGGCCGCGGCCTTCACCAGCTCGCCGAACTGCCGGGTGACGTCGGCGGGGATCAGGGCGCCGGACTCCCACAGGCCGCGCTCGGCGAGCACGCCCTGCAGGTACTCCTCGGCCTCCACGGCGCGGCGCGGCGTGGGGGCGGCCGAGCCGATACCGGTGCCGACGGTGCCGTTCTTGGGGTGCAGGGCGAAGCCGAAGGCGCACACCGCGATCACCATCGCGTTGCGGGTGCCGATCTTGGAGAACTGCTGCGGGCCGTCGGCGACCGGGATGTGCACGGCCTTGATCAGCTCGTCGGCCTCCAGGCTGTTGCGCTTCACGCCGACGTAGAACTCGTCGATCGGGATCAGCCGGGTGCCGCGCACCGAGGCCGCCTCCACGAACACGTCCCGGCCCGCGGCCAGCAGCGCCGGGTGCGCGTCACCGGCCGGCGACGCGCCGCCCAGGTTGCCGCCCACGCTGCCGCGGTTGCGGATCTGCGGGGAGCCGACCGTGTGCGCGGCCTTGGCCAGGCCGGGCAGCTGCTCGGACAGCTCGTCGATGATGCGGGTGTACGGCACCGAGGCGCCGAGCTTCACCACATCCCCGTCGATCGCCCACTCGCGGAGCTCGGGGATGCGGTTCAGGTCGAGAATCGCGGATGGCCGGTGCACGTCGAAATTCATCTCGACCATGACGTCCGTGCCGCCCGAGATCGGCAGCGCGGTCGGGTACTCAGCCTTCGCCGCGAGCGCCTCGTCCCACGTTGCGGGCCGAAGGAACTCCATGCGGTGTCTCCTCAAGTCGTGGCCTGCCGGACAGGGGGCACGTTGCCCGGTGTCGGTGTTCGGACTGTGCAACCACCTCGTTGCCTCGGCGTTGAGTCCTGGTCACCGGGGTGTGTCCGGCGGCTTGTGGCCAGTGAACCGCTGTGACCGGGCCCACTGGCAGTCACCGATGGCATGAAGCCCCGGCTGTGGTCCCGCCCGGCATCCTGTACGTTCCTCTAAGGAAGAGAATTTCGCAGCCCAGGAGTCACCCGGGCGCTACTTACGACCGTAATCCGGCCGTGATTCCGGAGCTACGGGCCCGTGATCCGGGCGGCATTTGTGAGGTGACACCGAACGCCGGGAGTCGGGCACACTGACCCCACCCTCAAACTTTCCGAACGGACGAAGGAGTCTGCGGATGCGTGTCCGTGACCTGCTCGCGCCCGGCGCCCCGCACCTGCGGCTGCTCGCCGGCGAGGACGAGCTCGACCGGCAGGTCAGCGGCGTCATGACCACCGATCTCCAGGACCCGGGGCGCTACCTGCACGGCGGCGAGCTGGTGCTCACCGGCATGCTCTGGCGTACCGCCCCGGAGGACTCCGAGCGCTTCGTGCGGACCCTGGTGACCGGCGGCGCGGTCGCCCTGGCGGCCGGCGAGGCCGAGGTCGGACCGGTGCCCGAGGACCTCACCGACGCCTGCCGCCGGCACCGCCTGCCGCTGCTCGCCGTCCCGGACGACATCGCCTTCGGCACCGTCACCGAGTTCGTCGGCCGGCAGGTCTCCGCCGACCGGGCCGCCGACCTCGCCGCCCTCGTCGACCGGCACCGGATGCTGGTCTCGGCCGCCGGCGGCGGCGGTCTGGACGCCGTCCTGGACCTGCTCGGCGGCGACCTCGACCTGGACTGCTGGGTGCTCACCCCGACCGGCCAGGTGATCGCCGGGCCGGCCGACCGGCTCACCGCCGAGGACCGCGACCAGCTGGCCCGCGCCCACCTCGGCGCCCAGCGCCAGCGCCGCCGCCCCCCGCACCGGGCCCGCCTGATCACCGGCAACTACTCGCTGATCCCGGCCGCCGTCGACCCCGCGGACGAGTCCCCGCTGGCCGACTGGCTGCTCGCGATCGCCGGCGACGTCACCGAGTGGACGCCCAAGCGGCAGCAGCTCGCCGAGAACCTCGCCCGGTTGGTCGCGGCCGAACGGACCCGCCGCGACGAGGGCCGCCGGCTGCGCCGCCGGATCGCCGACGAGACCCTCGCGCTGCTCCAGCGCGACGCCGACCCGGCCGAGATCAGCCGCGCCCTGCACGCCTCCACCTCGATGGCCCGCTACGAGGGCGGCACGCCGCTGCCGGTGACCGGGGAGGGCAGCTGGCTGGTGCTCAGCGCCGAGGCCACCGGGCTGCCGGACGGGGCGCTGAGACCGGTCCTGGAGGAGGCGCTGGCCTTCGCCTCGGAGCGGGCGCTGGTCGCCGCGCTGGGTGCCAACGGCGCCGTCGTGGTGCTGCCCGCACTGGACGTGCCGGTGCCCGCGGACGCGCTGCGCGAGCTGCTCGCGCCGCTGGAGGCCGGGCTGGGCTCGGAGGGGCGGATCACGGTGGGCGTCTGTGCGCCGGCCGCGGAGAGCGGCGGGCTGCGCGGTGCGCTGGAGGAGTCCCGGCACGCCCGGCGGATCGCCGCGGCCCGGGTCGGGCGGGTCTGCGTCGCGGGCCCCGAGGAGCTGGCCTCGCACGTGCTGCTGCTGGCGGCGGTGCCGGACGAGGTCCGCCGGGCCTTCCGCAGCCGGCTGCTGGACCGGGTGATCGCGTACGACATCGAGCACCAGGCGGACCTGGTGCGCACGCTGGAGGCCTTCCTGCGCTCGGACGGGTCGTGGACCCGGTGCGCCGCCCAGCTTCATGTCCATGTCAACACGCTGCGCTACCGGATCGGCCGCATCGAGGAGCTGACCGGCCGTGACCTGTCGCGCCTGGAGGACCGGGTCGACTTCTACCTGGCCCTGGAGCTCGCGTAGCGACCGCAGGTGTGCCCCCACCCGAAACCGGGTGGGGGCACCCGCGGTCGCTCACTCGGCGGAGCGGCGCTTGCCCCGTTGTCGGCGCGGGTACGGGAAGAGCCGCGGCGAGCGTTTGGCGGCGACGTCCTCGACCCAGCCGAAGACCAGCACCAGCAGGGCGAGCAGCGGGATCGCCGTCAGCAGGTCGAGCCAAGGGCTGT
The DNA here is from genome assembly GCF_043200835.1 of Kitasatospora sp. NPDC048365. Lineage (NCBI taxonomy): Bacteria > Bacillati > Actinomycetota > Actinomycetes > Kitasatosporales > Streptomycetaceae > Kitasatospora > Kitasatospora sp. NPDC048365. The sequence continues at coordinate 138,504 of NZ_JBICYJ010000002.1, read as the reverse complement.
TCAGCAGCCACTTGAAGTTCGAGGACAGGTAGTCGTAGGACCACAGCGGGTCGAGCACCGGGACGGCCAGGGTCAGCGCGACCTCGTGCCAGAGGTAGACGCTGACGGCCCGCGAGTTGAGCAGGCTGACCAGGCCGTTCCAGCGTTCCAGCGGCGCCGGCCACTGGTCCCAGGACGGGCTGACGTGGAGCAGGATCGCGACGAAGCCGAAGGACCACAGGGCCTGGGCGATCGGCCAGGACTCGAGGTCGGTCACCTCGCCGGGATCGACCGGGCGGGTGCCCAGGTACCAGAGTCCGGCCACCATGATCAGCGGCGCGATGGAGGGCAGCACGTACTGCGGGATCCGCTTCAGCATCCCCTCCTGGTGGGCCATGCCGAGGATCCAGCAGGCACCGAAGGTGGCGAAGTCGTTCGCGGTCTCCCAGACCCGGCTGTAGATGAACTCCGGCTCGTTGCCGCCGAACGCGTTCATGCCGATGACCATCACCAGCGGGGCGCACAGGGTCGCCACCGGGAAGCGCCGCAGCGCCTTGAGCATCAGCGGGGACAGCAGGACATACCAGAGGTACGCCCGGAGGTACCAGAGCGGGACGATGACCTGCTCGGCCCAGGTCGTCTCGATGGTGTGGTGGAAGCCGGGGAGGGCCCCCGGGTACGGCGGGGTGCTCAGCGGCAGGATCCAGAAGGCCAGCTTGGCCCACCACCAGGTGGGGTGGCCGTCGGATTCCGGGCCGTACGGGCCGCCGCCGTCGTAGACCTGCAGGCCGACCATGATGATGCCGAACAGCCACATCGGCGGCAGCAGTCGGCGCAGTCGGCCGCGGATCACGCCGAGGGCGGGGCGCTTGAGCGAGCGGGCCATCAGGGACCCGGCCAGCGCGAACATCACGCCCATCGAGGGGAAGACGATGGGCAGCCAGGCCCAGCTGAAGTTGTGGTAGATGATCACGCGGACCAGGGCCAGCGCGCGCAGCAGGTCGAGGTAGCGGTCGCGGCCGCCCTTGGCCTTGGGCGCTGCCTGCGGCTCCTGCGGCTCCTGCGGCTCCGGTTCGGCCTCCTGCCGCCACTGCTCGGGGATCCGCAGCGCCACGGTGTCCTCGTGGCGTCCGAGGCTCGCGGGCGCGTGCGGCGGAACGGTCTCCTGGCTGCCGCCGAACCATCCGAAGGAATTGCTCATGGTCATGCCTCCACCGGGGCAGCGACCTCGCCGGTGCGCCGGAGCTTCTGCCAGCGCAGCCGGCCACCGGTGCACGCGGTGATCGTGGACTGCAGCAGGACGATGTACATCAGCTGCCGGTACACCACTTGCTGGAGCGGCAGGCTGATCAGGTGCCAGGGCTTCTCGCGGTCCAGCCGGAAGGCGTACCAGGAGAGCACCGCCTGGATCGTCAGGAAGCCGCCGAAGCTGATCAGGGTGAGTCCGGCGTCCGCGAACAGCACGCCGTACATCAGGAAGATGTCGACCAGCGGCGCCAGCAGCGGGGCGACCACGCCGAACAGCACGACGATCGGCAGCCCGAAGCGGCCGAAGCGCCCGGCCGGTCCGCGGGCGGTGACGGCGCCGCGGTGCTTCCACATCGCCTGCATCGAGCCGTAGCTCCACCGGTACCGCTGCGACCAGAGCTGCTGGATGCTGGCGGGTGCCTCGGTCCAGGCGCGGGCGCGCTCGGCGTAGACGATCCGCCAGCCCTCGCAGAGCACCGCCATGGTGATGTCGGTGTCCTCGGCGAGGGTGTCGTCGCTCATCCCGCCGACGGCCTCCAGGGCCTCCCTGCGGAAGGCGCCGACCGCGCCGGGGATGGTCGGGATGATGCCGAGCATGTCGTACATCCGGCGGTCCAGGTTGTGGCCGAGGACGTACTCGATGTGCTGCCAGGCCCCGATCAGGCTGTCGCGGTTGCCGACCTTGGCGTTGCCGGAGACCGCGCCGATCCCGGGGTCCGCGAAGGGCTGGACCAGCTCGCGCACGGTGGACGGCTCGAAGACGGTGTCGCCGTCCATCATCACGACGATGTCGTGCGAGGCGGCCGCGATGCCGACGTTGAGCGCGCTGGACTTGCCGCCGTTGACCTTGCGGATCAGCCGGACGAACGGCAGGGCCATCTCCTCGACGATGTCCGCGGTGCCGTCCGAGGAGCCGTCGTCGATGACGATGACCTCGATCGGGTAGTCACTGGCGGCCAGCGAGTTGAGGGTGTTGGCGATGCACTCGCGCTCGTTGTAGGCCGGGACGAGCACGGTGACCGGCTCGGTGACGGGCTCGCCCCAGAGGTCCGTCCGCTTGGCGCGGCGGGCGTGGACCGGAGCCAGGACGAGCATCAGCGCGAACCGGCCGAAGTTCAGGAAGCCGACCACGGCCAGCAGCGCGATCAGCACCGGCAGGGTGTGCACGGCCAGCTGGGTGGTCCAGATGTAGCTCTTGCCCGCCCACAGCTGGAAGCCGTGCACCGGTGTGGTGGCGCTGGTGGCGCCGAGCGCCTCGGAGATGGTGGCGAAGCGGTAGCCGTCGGCCTGCAGCTTCTCGATCAGGATCGGGAGCGCCGCGACGGTCTGGGAGCGGTCGCCACCGGCGTCGTGCAGCAGGATCATCTCGCCCGCGCCGGGGGTGGCCGGCATCGACTCCTGGACGATCGCGTCCACTCCGGGGAGCTTCCAGTCGTCGGTGTCGTGGTCGATGAAGGCGGTGATGTAGCCGCGGGCGCCGAGGTACTTGACGACCGGGTAGCTCCAGTCGTCCAGTGCGCCCGCGTAGGAGGAGTACGGCGGGCGGAAGAGCGTGCTGTGGACGCCCGCGGCGCCGGCCAGCGCCAGCTGCGTCTGGGCCATCTCCCAGCTGATCCGGGCGTGCGACTGGAACGCCAGGTCGGGGTGGGTGAAGCTGTGCAGCCCGATCTCGTGGCCGTCCTCCACGATCTTCCGGATCATGTCCGGGTTCTGGGCGGTCATCGAGCCGGTCACGAAGAAGTCCGCGCGGACGTGGTGGGCCGCCAGGATCTCCAGGATCTTCGGCGTCCACTCCTCGGAGGGGCCGTCGTCGAAGCTCAGCACCACGGTGCGGTCCGGGATGCGGTAGCTCACCGGGTGGTTGTTCTTCTCGCCGCGCGCGTCGACGACCGGGCCGCCCTTGAGGACCTTGTCCGGCACGGTCGTCTGGTCGACCGACTCCGCGACCCGGGCGTCGTGGAACACCTCGTTGGTGGCCAGGCCGCGCAGCACGATGAGCGCGAGCAGGCAGGCCAGCAGGGACAGCGGCATGACGAAGCGCAACGGCGGCGCGGCCAGTCGGCGCGGCCTGAGCAGGGTCTGCCGGCGGCGCTGGTGGCGGGACAAATGGCGCTCCTGGAGATGGGTGGTGCGGAGGTTCAGGGGTGCTTGGTCGACTGGCCCGAGGGCGTCGCCCCGCGCGGTGCGGTGGTCGTCGGCTTCGACGTGCCCGAGGTCTTCGTCGAGGGGCTCGTGGAGCGGGACGGCGTCTTGGGCGAGGCCGACCCGGACGGCGAGTGCGACGGGGTGGGGGAGGGCGACGCCGAGGGCGTGGGCGACGGGGCCGGCGCCTGCGAGGGCTGCACGGGGATCTCCATCGCCGGAGCGTCCGCCTGCCCGCCGACCAGGCTGCTGCCCATGGCGATCGCCAGGATCGCGCCGACCACCGAGACCGGCCAGCCGAGGCCGCGCAGCAGACGGCCGCGTCGACCGGACTGGGAGACGAACACCGGAGCGGGAGCGGCCTCTTCGAGACTCGACTCGTACACGTCAGACGGTGGTTCGTGTGCCGATCCGCGTTCGATGGGAGTGATGACTGGGCGCACCTTGCGACGCCTTTCAGTGCAGGGTACGTAGACCGCGGGAGCGTAGGGCGAACGCTAGTGCACGGGCCTGAATCGAATTGAGCCCGATGGGTGGATTTAGCCGGATCTGTCGAAGCGTTGTAATCGGATCGCAATGACGGGCGACGCGTACTTGCGTGTAGGCGTGCACGCACCGTTGACCTCGGACTCCGTGGTTCCGGAACCGGCGAGGGGGCGCTGCGGCGGGTCTTGCGGCCCCCGTTAGGATGACCCCCTCATGTGACCAGTGCGCACGTGCGAGTCGGTACGCCCCAAGGAGCCCGAGTGAGTCAGCCCCGCCGCATACGTCGTCGCCGCGCGTGGAGCGTGCTCACCCTGCCGACCCTGCTGTGCGTCCTCACCGCCTGTTCGAGCGGTGCCGCGTCCGGCGGCGGCGACGGCACCGACGGGTCCGGGAAGGGCGGGTCCGGCACCAGCGCCTCGCCGACCCCGACCGGGCCGCCCGGGACGCTGTTCGACACCTTCCACTACACCGGCGCCAACGACCCGTCGCTGACCGCCCACGGCTGGGAGATCCGCACCGGTGTGGGCGGCCCGGGCATCAAGGACAGCTGGTCCGACGCGGGTGCGAGCTTCCCCGCCGACACCACCGCCCAGGGCGGCCGGACCCTGCAGCTGCAGGCGACCACCGACGGCACCCAGAAGGGCACCAAGCAGGTCGAGATCCAGAGCACCGGCACCAAGCTCTTCAACGGGACCTACGCGGCCCGGGTCTACCTCAGCGACAAGCCCGCCGGCGGCAAGAACGGCGACCACGTCGTCCAGTCGTACTTCCCGATCTCGCCCGCGGACGACTCGGCGAACTACAGCGAGCTCGACTACGAGTACATGCCCAACGGCGGCTGGGGCGCGCCGGGCCCGCAGCTCGACACCACCAGCTGGTTCAAGGCCGATCCGGCGGACCGCGTGACCAAGCCCCACAAGCAGCACTTCGAGGGCTGGCACATCATGATGGTCACCTCCGTGGACGGGAAGGCCACCTACTCCATGGACGGCAAGGAGCTGTTCACCAGCACCGGCAAGTACGTCCCGCGCGAGAAGATGGACGTCCACTTCAGCAACTGGTTCATCGACCTGATGCCGTCCCTCGGCGGTCAGCGCACCTGGAACCTGAAGGTCAACTGGTTCTACTACAAGGACAACGCGGCGGTCTCCTACGCCGACGTCCAGAAGACCGTGGACGGTTTCTACAGCGCCGGCACCGACTTCGTGGACACCCTGCCCAAGGGCTGACCGCGGCACAGACGGGGGAGGGGGGGGGGGGGGGGGGGGCCCCCCCGCGCCCGCGGGGGCGGGGGGGGGCGGGCGGGGGGGGGCCCGCCCCCCCCCCCCCCCCCCCCCCCCCCCCCCCCCCCCCCGCCCCCCCCCCGCCCCCCCCCCCCCCCCCCCCCCCCCCCCCCCCCCCCGCCGGGCCCGGTCAGTGGCCGGCCGGGATGATCCCGCTCAGCCAGGTGAAGATGCCGGGGATCATCGGCTTCCACACGTCGCTGGCGTGCGGGCCGGTGGTCTCCACCGGCACCACCGTGGTCGGCGCCTTCGCGACCGCCCGCAGCGCCTCGGCGGCCTCGTAGCCGTCGCCCTTGTTGCCGCTCAGGTACAGCGCCACCTTCGGCGGGTGGGCGGCGCCCTTGAGGATGTTCAGCGGGTTGGCGCCGTCCCGCAGCCGGGCGTCCTTCGCGGTCAGCGAGGCCGGCTCCTGGCCCGGGTCGTTGTAGCCGGAGAGGCTGACCCCGGCGCGGTAGCGCTCCGGGTGGGAGACCGCGAGCTTCGCCGCGCAGTGGCCGCCCGCCGAGTAGCCGGCGATCGCCCAGCGGTCCGGCGAGGCGTCGGCCCGGAAGTTGTCCAGCACCATCTGCGGCACGTCCCGGCTCAGCCAGGTCTCCGCGTTCACCTTGCCCGGCACGTCGGCGCAGCCGGTGTCGGTGGTGTCGCCCAGCAGGTTCGTCCGCGGCGAGATCAGGATGAACGGGGTGATCTCGCCCTTCGCCATCAGCGGCTTCAGCTGCTCGGACACCTTCAGCGTGCCGTACCAGGTCTTCGACGAGCCCGGCCAGCCCGGCAGCAGCTCGACCACCGGGAAGGTCTTGTCCTTGTACGCCGGGTCGTTGTACTGCGGCGGCAGCCAGACCAGCACCTCGCCGTCGATCCCGGAGAGCTGGCCCTTCAGGTCGGTGGTCTGCACGTCACCGGGGACCTTCGGGTCACCGACCGCCTTGAAGGACTGGATGACCTTCGCCCGCTTGTTCTCGTTCGACGTCCCCGCGGCGCCCCCGTCCGCCGGCGGCACCTGCGGCACCGCCCGCACGTGGTTGCCGGTGCCCAGCAGGTCGTCCCAGCTGCCGTAGATGAGGTTGGCGTTGTTCACCATGACGAAGACCATCAGGACCGCCGTGAACTGACAGAGCAGTAGCATTCCCAGTCTGGACAGCACCTGTACCGGCTGCGGCCCGCGGACCCGGCCCCACAGCAGCAGCGCCGCCGCGATGGAGATCGGCACGAGGACGATCGTGACGATGAGGAACGGTGTGCCTGTCAGTTGCATGCGAGAGTCTCGTATCCGGATCGCTGGCTGCCCGGGCCACGTGCCCGAAGATTGCTTCAAAGTGATCAGACAGCAGAGAACGGACGATCAGTTGCTCCCGAAGTCGGCGGAAACCTGAGAGGAACGTCACGTTTTCGTGAGAATCCGCTGTATGAATCGAGCCTAGTCTGCCAGGGCGGGAGGCTTGCGCCCGGGCAGGATGGTCGGAGACGACCGACTTTTGCCAGACCCTGACCCGGACCTGACCGAAGGAGCGTTCCCACCCGTGACCAGCCCCACCGGCGGCGGCCGCCCCGCGGTCCTGCCCAACCTGCTGGGCCTCGGCCCGCGCGCCGAGCGCCGCCGCCGCGCCCTGCCCGCCAGCGTCCTGCGACTGCCCACCATCGGCGTCGACATCGGGGGCACCAAGGTCGTCGCCGGCGTGGTCGACGGCGAGGGCCGGGTGCTCGACAGCGTCCGCACCGAGACCCCCCACAAGAGCAAGAGCCCCAAGGTCGTCGAGGACGTCATCGTCGACCTGGTCCTCCAGCTCGCCGACAAGCACGACGTCCACGCGGTCGGCGTCGGCGCCGCCGGCTGGGTCGACGCCGAGCGCTCCACGGTGCTCTTCGCCCCCCACCTCAACTGGCGGGGCGAGCCCCTCCGGGACGCGCTCAGCGCCCGGCTGCGCTTCCCCGTGGTGGTCGAGAACGACGCCAACGCCGCCGCCTGGGCCGAGTGGCGGTTCGGCGCCGGCCGCGGCGAGGACCACATGGTGATGATCACGCTCGGCACCGGGATCGGCGGCGCCGTCGTCCGCGACGGGTACGTCGACCGGGGCAAGTACGGGCTGGCCGGCGAGTTCGGCCACATGCAGGTGGTGCCCGGCGGGCACCGCTGCCCGTGCGGCAACCGGGGCTGCTGGGAGCAGTACTCCTCCGGCAACGCGCTGGTCCGCGAGGCCCGCGAGCTCGCCGTCGAGGAGTCGCCCGTCGTCCAGCCGCTGCTCGCCCGGGCCGGCGGCAGCCCGGAGGCGATCACCGGCCCGCTGGTCACCCAGGCCGCGCGGGACGGCGACGCGGTCGCGGTCGAGCTGCTCTACGAGGTCGGCCGGTGGCTCGGCGTCGGGATCGCCAACCTCGCCGCCGCCCTCGACCCGGGGCGGTTCGTGATCGGCGGTGGCGTCTCCGAGGCCGGCGACCTGCTGCTGGGCCCCGCCCGGGACGCCTTCGCCCGCACCCTCACCGGCCGCGGCTTCCGCCCCGAGGCGGGCATCGTGCACGCCGCCCTCGGCAACGAGGCCGGCCTGGTCGGCGCTGCCGACCTGGCCCGGCAGGTCGCCCGCCGCTTCCGCACCATCAAGCGCCACCGCACCCGGCAGTAGGGCCGGCCGGGCCCGGCGCGCTACTGGCGGGCGGCCAGCAGCAGGCCGGAGGACCAGTTCATCCGGACGGCGCGGAAGTCCGGGCGGGAGAGCAGGTCGACGACCAGCTTGTCGACCGCGGCCTGGTGGCCCTCGGGCCAGCCCGGCTGCGGGAGCAGGTCGTCGACCACGTAGAGGCCGCCCGGGGCGACCAGCGCCAGGACGCGATCCAGGTGGGTGAACTTGCCCGGCCAGGTGTCGGCGAAGACGAGGTCGAAGGGCTCGCCCGCGTACGCCTCCAGCCAGGCCCCGCCGTCGCCCGCGACGAACTCGACCCGCGGGTCCCCGGTGAACGCCTGCCGGGCGACGGCCTGCAGGGTGTCGTCCAGCTCCACGGTGACCAGCCTCGCGCCGGCGTCCATCCCGCTGAGCAGCCAGGCGGCGCCCTCCCCGATGCCGGTGCCGAGTTCGAGGATCCGTCCGCCGGGCCGGGTGGCCGCCAGGGTGGCGAGCAGCGAACCGGTCCGCTCCTCGCAGGAGAGGGTGAAGCCCGACGGTTCGGCGGCCCTCCGCAGCGCGGTGAGGACGGCGGGACGGTGCGTGACGGTGTCATCCATGCGCGCATTGTGATCACTGCGGACGGTCTCCGCTACGCCTTATCCCCGGCAGCCGGGACACTTCGTCAGGTCGATGCCCTGTTGTCCGGTCCGCGTCGGCTGTGGGACAACGGTGAACTGACGCCGAATCAGGAGGCTCGCATGCGGTCACCGGCCCGACTCGTCCCGACGCTCCTTCTCGCCACCGGTCTCTTCTGCCTCACCGCCGTCCCCGCCCGGGCGGCGCCGGGCGCCCCGCCCAAATCGCCCGAGGCGGTGGGCTACGGCGGCGCGGTGGCCAGCGTCGACGCGGACGCCACCGCCGCCGGGATCGAGGTGCTGCGCCGCGGCGGCAACGCGATCGACGCGGCGGTGGCGACCGCCGCGGCGCTCGGGGTCACCGAGCCCTACTCGACCGGCATCGGCGGCGGCGGCTTCCTCGTCTACTACGACGCCCGCACCCACCGGGTCTCCACCCTGGACGGCCGGGAGACCGCCTCCCGCACCGCCGACCAGAACCTGTTCCTGGAGAACGGCGCCCCGCTGCCCTTCGCCGACGCCGTGACCAGCGGCCTGTCCGTGGGCGTCCCCGGCACCGCGGCCACCTGGGAGCAGGCGCTGCGGCTGTGGGGCACCCGGTCCTTCGCCGAGGTGCTGCGCCCCGCCGAGCGGATCGCCGAGCGCGGCTTCACCGTGGACCAGACGTTCTACGACCAGACGGCGGCCAACCAGGCCCGTTTCCAGGACTTCCCCGCCACCCGGGAGCTGTTCCTGCCCGGCGGCCTCCCGCCCGCCGTCGGCTCCACCCTGCGCAACCCGGACCTGGCCGCCACCTACCGGGAGCTCGGCCGGCGCGGCACCGACGCGCTGTACCGGGGCCCGATCGGCGCGGACGTGGTGCGCACCCTGCAGCACCCGCCGGTCGACCCCGCCTCCGGGCGCAACGCCCGGCCCGGCCGGGTGGACGCCGCCGACCTCGCCGCGTACAAGGTGATCCGCCGGGAGCCGACCAGGGTCGGGTACCGGGGGTACGACATCTACTCGATGGCGCCGGCCTCCTCCGGCGGCACCACCGTCGGCGAGGCGCTCGGCATCCTCTCCCAGCGGCCCGAGCCCGCCGACCCGACCGCCTCGCTCCACCGCTACCTGGACGCGAGCCGGATCGCCTTCGCCGACCGCAACCGCTGGGTCGGCGACCCGGCGTTCAACGACGTCCCGACGGCCGGGCTGCTCTCGCCCGCGTACGCCGCCGCCCGCGCCTGCCTGCTCGACCCCGGCCGCGCGCTGACCAGCCCGGTCGCCCCCGGCGACCCGGCCCACCCGGCGGCCTGCGCCGCCTCCGGGCCGGCCGCGCCGGAGCCGTACGAGGGCCTGTCCACCAGTCACCTGACGGTCGCCGACCGCTGGGGCAACGTCGTCTCGTACACGCTGACCATCGAGCAGACCGGCGGCAGCGGCATCACCGTCCCCGGGCGGGGCTTCCTGCTCAACAACGAGCTGACGGACTTCTCCTTCACCCCGATCGTCCCCGGCACCCCCGACCCGAACCTGCCCGGCCCCGGCAAGCGCCCGCGCTCCTCGCTGTCGCCGACCGTGGTGCTGCGCGACGGGAAGCCGGTGCTCGCGGCCGGCTCGCCCGGCGGGGCGACCATCATCACCACCGTGCTCCAGGTGCTGACCAACCGGATCGACCGCGGCATGACGCTGGAGCAGGCGATCGCCGCGCCGCGCGCCAGCCAGCGCAACACCGCCGCCACCCAGGCCGAACCCGGCTTCCTCGCGCTGCCCGAGCGGGCCCGGCTGGAGGCGCTCGGCCACGTGTTCACCCCGGTCGCCGAGATCGGCGCCGCGACCGGGGTCGAGCGGCTGCCCGACGGCCGCTGGCTGGCCGCCGCCGAACCGGCCCGGCGCGGCGGCGGGGCGGCCGCGGTGGTGCACCCGGCGGGCTGAGATCACCGCTTCCCGGCTGTGTCGGTGCCGGGCGGTATGTTCAGGGGTGGGCGTGCCTTCGGGTCGCGCCCGCCCCGTCCACCGCCTGGGAAGGCCGCCCGCCGTGACCGTCCGCATCGCCACCTGGAACATCAACTCCGTCACCGCCCGGCTGCCCAAACTCCTGGAGTGGCTGGAGAGCGCCGCGCCCGACGTGCTCTGCCTCCAGGAGCTCAAGTGCTCCACCGACGCGTTCCCGTACGACGCCGTCGCCGAGCTCGGGTACGCGACCGAGGCCCACGGCACCGGCCGGTGGAACGGCGTCGCCATCCTCTCCAAGCTCGGCTTCGAGGACGTGGTCCGCGACCTGCCCGACCAGCCCGGCTTCCTCGCCGACGACGCGATGCTCCCCGTCGTCGAGCCGCGCGCCATCGGCGCCACCTGCGGCCCGGTCCGGGTCTGGTCGGTGTACGTGCCCAACGGCCGCGAGGTCGACCACGCGCACTACAATTACAAGCTGCAGTGGCTGGAGACCCTGCGCGACGTGATCCGCGAGGACGCCGCGGGCACCCGCCCGTTCGCCGTGCTCGGCGACTTCAACGTCGCCCCGACCGACGAGGACGTCTTCGACGTCGCCGCCTTCGAGGGCCTGACCCACGTGACCGCCCCCGAGCGCGCCGCCCTCACCGCCCTGCAGGAGGCCGGCCTGCAGGACGTCCTGCCGCGCCCGCTCAAGTACGACCACCCCTACACCTACTGGGACTACCGCCAGCTGGCCTTCCCGAAGAACCGCGGCATGCGGATCGACCTCACCTACGGCAACAAGGCCTTCGCCGACGCCGTGACCGACAGCTACGTCGACCGCGAGGCCCGCAAGGGCAAGGGCACCTCCGACCACGCGCCGGTCGTCACCGACCTGGAGCTGTAGTCGCGCTGAGTGACCGGCTCGTCTCGAACGGCTTTGCTAAGTGGCCGTACGGGTGGGCGCCGCCTAGCGTCTCCGGTAACCGGTTGTAGCGGATCGATCACGCGGACGACAGCGTCCCCCGCTGCACCGGAGAACCGGAGGTACCGGCATGCGCCGCACGCGTACGGCCGCAGCCGCCCTGCTGGGCGCGACCGCCCTGCTCGGGCTCACCGCCGCCGCGACCACCGCCGCGTCCGCGAAGGACAGCGCGCCCGCCTGGGTCAGCCCCGCCGAGGCCGCCCCGGGCCAGCCGGTGTCGGTCAGCGTCACCTGTGACACCAGCTCGGTGAAGACCGTCACCGCCGCCTCGCAGGCGTTCGTCGGCGGCTCCGCGACCCTCACCGTCGGCCCGGACGGCAAGTACTCCGGCACCGCCAGGCTGGTCTCCAAGGAGGACCTGTCCGTCGCCCTCAGCAAGAAGTCCACCAAGGACACCTCGTGGGGCGTCGACGGCAAGTGCCCCAACGGTGACACCTTCGTCGGGGCGGTCGCCGTCTCCGGCATCGGCGGCGGCGCGGGCGGCGCCGGCGAGTGGGTCGCCGGCCACGACACCCCGCACGGCGGCGTCAACACCGGCGTCGGCGGGTCGATCGCCACCGACGGCCGCCAGCTCGCCGCCGGCGGAGCACTGGTGGTCGCGGGCATCGGCGGCTTCTGGCTGCTCAGGCGGCGCGAGGCCTGAGAGGTGACGCCCCGCCAGGGGCGCGAGGCTCCGTCGATCAGCGGCTCCGCCGCGGGGCGCGACCGACCATGCACTCAGGTGGTGGTGGGTTGGGCGTGCCCCGCGGCGGAGCCGCCGTCGGATGGGGCCTCGCGCCCCTGCAGTGCGCTTTCGCTGGTGAGGCCGGTGGCCAAGAGGTACTGCGCGGCGATGTAGGTCGCCATGATCAGGAAGTTCTGGGCCGGGAGCGGCGTCCAGTCCGCCAGGCGGGTCGCGATCAGGGTGTCCGAGAGCAGGAACAGCGCGCCGCCGACGCCGGTCCGCAGGCCGAGGCCGGCGGAGGTGACGGCGGTCGAGGTGAGCAGCAGGCTGTACGCGGCGACGGGGATCTGGAGGCCGCCGAGCCCCGGCCACAGCCGGCTGATCAGGGTGGCCCAGGCGGTGGCGTACGCGGCCGCCGTGAGCAGTGTCCGCCGCCGGTCGTCCAGCGCGCCCCGCCGGACGAACATCGTCACGTAGCAGACGTGCGCCGCCGCGAACGATCCCATGCCGGCCAGGAACGCGGTGTCCCCGCCGACCTGCAGCAGCACGTCGCCGGCGGCGCTGGCGAGCAGCGCGGGCGCCAGCAGCTTGGGCGCGCCGGGCTTCGCGGCCAGCGTCTGCGCGGCGAGCAGCGGCATCAGCGCGGGCTTGGTGGCGTGCTGCAGCGCGGTGGCGCCGGTGGCGATGGCGCCGAGGTGGGCGACCGAGGTGGCGGCGAAGGCGCCGAGCAGCCCGCGGGCGGCCTTGAGGCGGCGGGTGAGGTTCATGCGGTGGTGCCCTCCGGGCGGTCGGTGCGGGCGGGCTGCCAGCCGGGGCCCATGGTGAGGTGGCGGAGCCGGTCACCCCAGGTCCGGGCCTCGGCGAGGTCCCGGGCGATCGAGGCGTACTCGTGAGTAGCGACCCGGAGGGGATTGTAGGTGCCGATGTTCTTGGTCAGGCCGTAGACGGGGCGGACGGTCTCCGGGGCGAAACTGCCGAAGAGCCGGTCGAAGACGATCAGGATGCCGCCGAAGTTGCGGTCCAGGTAGCCGCCCTGCGAGGCGTGGTGCACCCGGTGGTGCGACGGGGTGTTGAACAGGAACTCCACCGGCCGGGGCAGCCGGTCGATCCGCTCGGTGTGGATCCAGAACTGGTAGACCAGGTTGACGGAGGAGCAGAAGGCGAGTGCCGCCGGGTGCACCCCGGCCAGGACCATCGGGACGTAGAAGACCCACGAGGTGGCGCCGGTCCACGGCTGGCGCAGCGCGGTGGAGAGGTTGTAGTGCCGGCTGGAGTGGTGCACCACGTGGCAGGCCCACAGGATCCGCACCACGTGGTGGCCGCGGTGCGACCAGTAGTAGCAGAAGTCCTGGGCGAGCAGCATCAGCGGCACCGTCCACCACAGCACCGGCACCCGCAGCGGGGTCAGCTCGTAGAGCGCCGAATAGGCGAGCGCGATCGGGATCTTCCAGCCGGCGTCGAAGAGCAGTGAGCCGAGGCCCATGCCGAGACTGGTCGCGGTGTCCCGCGGGGCGTAGCCCTGCTCGTCCTCGTCGGGGTGGAAGCGGTACGAGACCAGTTCCACGACGGTGAGCAGCACAAAGGCCGGTATGGACCAGAGCACCACGTTGGGCAGGTTCGGCATGCGCAGACGATAGGGGACGCCGGGCGGCGGCGGAAGGGGTGGGTTACCGGCCCGTACGCAAGGGTCCGGCCGAAATCGCCACCGCCCCGCCGGATGCCGGGACGGGGCGGTCCGACCACCCCTTAGGCTGGGGGACGACATGGAGCGGCACGAGTACGCGACCGGCGCCGGGGAGGCGCCCGGTGGCACGGGGATCGGGCGCGCGGGCGGGGCGGGGCGGCTCCTCGCCCCTGCGCGCACCGGCCTGTACCCGTGCGCCGAGCGGCTCGCCGACCGCTTCGCCCAGGCACCGCCCGAGGACGCCGACGCGCTCTACGCCGCCGTCTTCGGCCTGTACGGCGCCCGCCACCTCGGCGGGGCGCCGGAGCCCTCCTGCGCGGACTCGCCCGACACCAGCTGGTGGCACGGACCGACCGCGCACCCCGCCTCGCTGCGGGCCCGCCCGGCCGGCTACCGGCGGGTCCGCCGCGACGGTGCCGGCCCGGTCGAACCGCGCGGCACCGCGGCCGGCGGACGCCACCGCAAACCCGAGCGCGCGCCCGCGGCCGACCAGCCCGAGACCGCCGCCGAACGCCGGGCCGCCGCCCGCCTGCTGCTCGCCCAGCCGCTGGTCACCGCCGGCGGACCGCACGGCGCCGGGTTCCCGCTGATACGCCGGCACGCGGGCTGGCTCACCGCCCACTTCCGCGAGCTGCTCGGCTACTCGCTCGCGGTCGGCCCGACGTACGCGCGACTGCGCAAGGCCCCGCTGCCGGGGCGCGGACTGCCCGGCTTCGAGCCCGCCGGGTACGCCGAACTCGCCCTCGGGCTCGCCGGACTGGCCGAGGGGCGGGAGGTCGCCGCGTTCCGCCCCGAGGTGCGCCGGGTGCTGACGGAGTGGCAGGTCCTCGACGCGGACGGCGAGGCGGACCGCGAGCTCGCCGTCGCACTCGCGCCGCAGGCCGAACCGCCCTCGGTCGGGCCGGAGCTGACGGTCCGCCGGCTGCTGGTCGAGACGCCGGTGGTGCTGCTCGACGAGCTGGCGCCCGACGAGCGCAGCTGGCTGGTCGGACGGCAGCGGGCGGAGACGGAGCTGTTCGCGGACTTCCTCGGGCTGGAGGCGGAGATCCGCGCCGAGGGCGTCGCCCTGCTCGACCCGGCGGACGAGCTGACCGACCTCGCGCTGCCCGGTACCGGGACGCTGCCGCAGGCGGCACTGCTGCTGGCCGAGCGGCTGGTGGAGGAGCTGCGCCCGCTGCCCGAGGAGGCCGCGCCGCCCGCCGTGCTGGTGCCCGACGCGCTGATAGACGGCGCGCTCGGCGACATCACCGACGAGCACGGCCTGCGGGAGGGCTGGGAGCCGGGCTACCTGGCGGACCTGACCGCGTTCCGGCGCGACGCGCTCGACCTGCTGCACCGGATGGGTCTGATCGCCCCGGCCGGCCGCAACTGGGTCCTGCGGGCCCCCGCGGCCCGGTACGCGCCGCAGGCCGAGCTCCACCCGGCCCCCGGCTCCGGCCGCCACTCCCGCCCCTCGGCCGCGCCGCCCCGCCAGCGCCGCCCGGCCTGACCGCGGCCCGGGCGGCGGGGCCGTCCGCGGTCAGATGGGGCGGACCTGCTCGGCGACGGGGCGGAACTCCTGGATGGTCTCGTTGTACTCGACCCGCTGGCCCTCGTGGAGGAAGCGGTCCTCGGTGCCGACGACGGAGTCGTAGTAGACGGCGACCTCGGGGCCGCCCTCGTCCGGGGTGATGTAGCCGTACGCGTGGTGGATGTTGAACCACTTGACGGTGCCGGTGTTCATGGCCCGCTCCTTCCAGCTGCCGATCACAGAAAGTATCGGCCCGCGGGAGGCTCAGCGCGCGGCGGAGACCGCGGTGCCCTGCCGGACGGTCTCCACGGTGGCGCCGACGCCGAGGGTGCCGAGGGCGATGGAGGCGGCGACGGCGGCGCAGGCGAGTACGCGGCGGTGCCGCTTCGGCAGAGGGAAGCGCGGGCGGCCCGCGTCGGTCCGGGCACTGGGACTGGTGTGGAGCATGGGATCGAGCATTCCAGTCCGGTGTTAAACGGTTACGACGCGTAGGTGAAGACTGGACGGGCTGCGGGCGTCGATCTTCCCGGGCGCCGCACGGGTGGCATCGTGTCCGAACGGTCATCGGCGGTTGGTGCGGATTCACCCGGACGGGCGACCGGCTCCGGCGTGGCCCTCACCCGGTCGCACCAGCGCGGCGGCCCCGGTCTCGTGCGGTGCGAGCACCAGGCGGACCACGTCCTCCAGCCGGCGGCGGGCGTCGTCCAGGGTGGTCCGGCCGGTCACCCAGGCGGTGAGCTCGCCCTGCCAGGCGTGGCCGACGATGTGCCGGACCAGCTCCCCGGGGGCGGCCGGCAGCTCGGGCATCACCGCGCCCAGCGCCGCGCTGTCGGCGCGGGCCAGCGCCTGCAGGGCCTCGCTGGCGAACGGGTCGGTGGAGGTGGCGACCGCCACCCGCAGCCGGGCGAGCTCGGGCCGGCGCTGGTAGGCGCGCATGCCGTGGCGGACGAAGCGGACCGTCCGCTCGGTGGCGGAGGCCGGGCCGCGGGCGCCGCGCGGGTCGGCCACCAGGTCGGCCAGCAGCCGCCGGTGCCAGTCGGCGATGGCGGCGGCCAGCAGGTGGTCCTTGGAGGAGAAGTACCGGTAGGCGGTGCCCAGGGCGACGCCGGAGCGCTCCGACACCTGTTTCATCTGGAGCCGCTCGACGCCGGTCTCGTTCACCAGGGCGAGGGCGGCCGCAAGGAGACTCCCGCGGCGTTCGAGCTGACGGGGCGACATCGCCTCCACCGGACGAGGTGACAGGTCAACCTTGGTCACCCGGTCCATGATACGGGCGTTCCCGTACCAGGGTCTCCTGCACCGCGGAGGCCACCAGTAGCCCGTCGCGGTCGTAGAACTCGCCCATCGCGAGCCCCCGCCCGTCGGAGGCGGACGGGCTGCGCTGGGCGAACAGCAGCCACTCGTCGGCGCGGAAGGGGCGGTGGAACCACATCGCGTGGTCCAGCGAGGCGAGGATCACCCGGTTCGGCCCGCTGCGCTGCACCCGGTGCGGCTGCAGGTGCAGCGCGGTGGTCGAGGCCAGGGTCAGGTCGGACAGGTAGGTCAGCGCGCAGACCTGCAGCAGCGGGTCGTCGGCGGGCAGCGGGGTGCCGGTCCGCAGCCAGACGAACTGCTGCGGAACGCCCGGGAGTTCCGGCGGCATGCCGGGGGCGTCGGCGGGGATGAAGCGCATCTCCATCGAGCGGAAGATGGTCGCCTTGGCGTACTCCTCGGGCGCGCTGCGCTCCCACGCCTCGAACGGGTCGGTCAGTTCCTCCGGGCCGGGCACCGGCGGCATGGTGCGCTGCCGCTCGGTGGCCCGCTCGGGCTTCTTGAACGAGGCGGACATGGTGAAGATCGCCTCGCCGCGCTGCACCGCCGTCACCCGGCGGGTCGCGTACGAGGCGCCGTCCCGGATCCGGTCCACCTGGTAGAGGATCGGCCGGGTCGGGTCGCCGGGGCGCAGGAAGTAGCCGTGCAGCGAGTGGACCTGGCGCTCGCGCGGGATGGTCCGGCCCGCGGCGGTCAGCGCCTGGGCGGCCACCTGCCCGCCGAAGGCGCGCATCGGCGCGCCCGCGTGGCAGTGGCCCCGGAACAGGTTCTCGTCCAGCTCCTCGATCCGGAGCAGCTCGACGAACTCGACCGGGCCCTGCTCGTACGGAGCCTGCGATGCCTTCGCGTCTGTCACGCGGGCCATGGTAGAACACGTTGCAGTCCGGTGGGCGGCGGTGTCGGTGGTGACGCGTACGGTCGTTGCCATGAGCCAGGCGCTGCAGACCTACCGATACCTCCGGCCCTCGGCCGTGCTCGACGGCGCGGCCGGGCCCGGCCTCGCGCTGTCCACCTCCGGCGGGGGCGGGCCGGCGGGTGCCGGCGTCCACCCGGGGTTCTTCAGCGGCTTCCTCACCGCGCCGGCGCCGGCCGCGGCGGCGCTGCTCGCGGTCGCCGACGTCGCGGCCGCCCGGTACCACCTGCCGCAGCGGCGCGCCTCGCTCGACCCGGTGGTCACCGCCAACGGCGACCGGCTGCGCTTCGAGTCCTTCTCCGGCTGCGGCGGCGTGCACGCCCGGCTGGACGTGCTGGCGGGCGGCCTGGACGGCGGCGAGATCGGCCACGGCACCACCAACGTGGACGTCAACAACCCGCTGCGGGAGAGCCTGAGCCTGGTCGGCGGCGCCGATCCGCTGCACCTCGCGGTCGGTGCGGACGGGCTGGCCGCCACCACACTCGACGGTCAGGTGGTGGAGAAGAAGGTGCCGCTGCCCGACCGCTGGCTGCGCGGGTTCGCCGAGACCCAGGTGGTCACGGCGGGCTTCGAGCCGCGGGCCGAGCTGCCGGCGGCGGAGGCGGTGCGGTTCCTGCGCGCGCTGCCGCGCGGCGGGCGGGGCCAGGCGGCGTGGGTGGTCCCGGCCGGGCGCACGCTGCGGGCCACCAGCCGGCCGGTGCCCGGCGCGGTCTGCCTGCCCGGCCCGGAGCGGCTGGCGGCGCTGCACCGGGTGCTGCGGCACGCCGTGGGGCTGCGGGTGTACGGGCCGCCGGCCGGCCCGGTGCCGGCCGCCTCGGCGTGGGAGGTGGCGCTGCCGGGGATGCGGCTGACGCTCACCCTGTCGCCCGACGTCTCGCGCGGCTTCTCCGGGGAGGGCGGGGTGCTCGCGGCGCTGGCCGCCGAGGGCTCGGCGGCCGACGCGGAGCTGGTGGCCACGCTGCTGGCGTGGGAGCCGGTGATCGACCCGGCGGAGCTGGCCGAGCAGGCCGGGATCACGGTCGCCCGGGTGCGGGCCGCGCTCGGCCGGCTGGGCACCGCCGGTCAGATCGGCTACGACCCGGCGGAGGCCGCGTACTTCCACCGGCAGCTGCCGTACGACGCCGGGCGGGCCGAGGCGCACAACCCGCGGCTGCGGGCGGCACGGGCCCTGGTCGCGGCCGGCGCGGTGCGCTGGGACGGCGAGCTGGCGACCGTGACCGTCGACGACCACCACCAGCGGGTCCGCCGGGCCGCGGACGGGGCGCTGAGCTGCACCTGCCGCTGGTGGGCGCACTACCGGGGCGGGCGCGGCCCCTGCAAGCACGTTCTGGCGGCCGGCCTGGTCCCGGTGGAGGGGAAGCGATGAGCAGCGTTGTCGAGCAGGTCCGGGCCGGTGACCGGGCGGCCGTCGCCGCCGGGCTGGCCGGGCTGACGCCCCCGCAGCGGCGGGCCCTGCTGCCGGAGCTGAAGCGGCTGTACACCGAGCTGGCGGCGAGTTCGCACTCCCGGGCGGGGGCCTGGGCCTGCCTGATGGTGGCCGGCGCGGTCTGCCACAGCGCGCCGTCCGGCGCCGCGACCTGGCTGGCCCGGGGGGAGTTCGAGGACGTCACCGCCTGGCAGGGCCGCCACCTGCAGGAGCTGCTGGACGCACAGCCGGTGGAGTGGCGGGCCGAGGTCGCCGGGCGGCTGGCCGAGCGGCGGCCGCCCCGCTGGGGCGACGACGCCCGCTTCGCGTTGACCGAGCACCTGGTGCGGAGCAGCGGCCGCCCGGTGCCGACGGCCGAGGGCTTCGTGCTCGGCTGGGCACGGGACCGCTCCCAGGATCCGGACCGGTTCCGGCGCTCCAGCCACAAGCTGCCCCCGTTCGACCTCCACGCGCGGCTGGCCGCCGACCCGTTCACGCCGGTGCTCGCCCCGCTGATGTTCGAGACGCCCGGCGCGGAGGGCGAGCTGACCGGGCCGTGGGCGGTGCAGGACGAGGACCGGAAGTGGCCCGCGGTGCTGGCCCGGCTTACCGCCGACGGGGTGCTCGACCGCGCGGACCTGCTGGACCGGGTGCTGGCCCGGCTGGTGCGGGGCGGCCGGCCCGGCGAGCTGCGGGCCGTGCAGGCCGTGCTGGCCGCGCTCGCCCCGACGGCGGCGGAGAACACCGCCCGGATGCGCAGCTACCTGGCCCTGCTGGACGCGCCGTCCGCGGTCGCCGGGCACGCGCAGGCGGTGCTGATCGGGCTGGACGCGGTCGACGTGCTCGGCGAGGCCTCGCAGGTGCTGCTGTTCCGGCCGGAGAAGAAGCTGGTCCGCGCCCAGCTGGCCTGGCTGGACCGGCTGGCGCGGGCGGACGCAGAGCTGGCGGGGGAGGTCGTCCTGGCCGCGGCCGGGGCGCTCGGCCACCCCGACCGGGGGCTGCAGGAGGCGGCGTTGAAGGTGGTCGCGCGGCACCTCGACGCGGCCGGGCCCGCGGTGCTGCCGGAGCTGCGCGCGGCGGCCGAGGCGCTCGACCCGGCGCACCGGGCGGCCGCCGAGCAGCTGTTCGGGCCGGGCGGGGCGGACGGTGCGGAGGGTGCGGACGGCGCGGACCCGGACGGCGAGTACGTCGAGCTGCTGCCGCCGGTGCCCCCGAGGGCCGCCGTGCCCGGGCCGGTCGGGTCGGCGGCGGAGGCGGCCGAGGAGCTGGCGGCGGCGCTGGTCGACGGCGGCGGGGTGGTGGCGTTCGAGCGGGCGTTGGACGGTCTGGTGCGGCAGGCGTACCTCGACCGGGCGGCGCTCGCCGAGGCACTGGAGCCGGTGCTGCGCGACGGGTGGCGCACCGGGCTGTACCCGCTCGGCGAGGCGGTCTGCGGGCGGATCTCCGCGCGGCGGGCCGAGGCGGTGCGGACCGGGCGCGAGTTCCTCTTCCGCAACCGGTTCACCGACGCCTTCGAGGGGCCGCTGGCGGCACGGCTGGAGGAGGTGCTGTGGCGGCTGGTCGTCCGGCCGGTGCCGCTGCTGCTCGCCACGCCGACCGAGGCGACCGGCGCGCTCGACCCGGCGGTGCTGGTCGAGCGGCTGGCCCGGTACGCGCAGGCCGGGGTCGACCCGGGCCCGGTGGACCTGGCGCAGGCGCTGGTGCGGGCCGGCGGCTGTGCGGACGAGGAGGTGCTGGCGGCGGCCGAGGCACTGGATCCGGACGTGGCGCGCTGGCTGCGCGGCGGCGGACTGCCGCGGCAGGACTCGCAGGTGGTGGCCGACGGGACTCCCCTGTACGCGGCGCAGACCGGGGTCGGGCCGGTGGACGGGCTGACGGCCGACCTGGCGAAGCTGCTCGGGCCGGTCCGGATGTCGGGCCGCGCCTGGTACGGCTGGCCGTCGGAGGCCACCGCGCACTGGGCGGCGATGCTGCCCCGGCACCGCGAGGAGGTCGCGGCGCGGCTGATCGAGCGGCTCGCCGACGCCACGGAGCACGACGGGCGGGGCGCGGTGCGGCTGCTTCCGCTGCTCGCCGAGGCCGACGGGCCGGCCGGGCCCGCGCTGCACCTGGCGGTGGCGTACGGCCTGGGCGCCTCCCGGCGGGAGGACCGGACGGCGGCGGTCGACGCGCTGCTGGTGCTCGCCGCCCGGGGCGACCTCGACGCCGCGCTGCTCGGGCGGGAGCTCGGGGCGCTGGTGCGCGGGCGGGCGGTCAAGCCGAACCGGGCGGCCGAGGCGCTCGGGGAGGCCGCCGCCACCGGCGCGTACGGCACGGTCTGGGCGGTGCTCGCCGCCGCCCTGCCGGAGGTGCTCGCGGACGAGCCGGTCCGCGGCGCGGCGGAGCTGGTGGCGCTCGGCGTGGACTGCGTCCGTCGCTGCGGTGCGCGCGGCGGGCTCCCGGCGGTGGCCGCGCTGGCGGGGCGGTCCGGGTCGACGAAGCTGCTGAAGGAGGTGCGGGCGCTGCACGGGCTGCTGGGCTGACGGAGTTCAGGAACGGTCGTTCTTGACCGCTCGTTCTTTTACTCGGTACCGTCTGGGGCATGGGACGACCACGGGCCTTCGACGAGGACGAGGCGGTGCTCGCAGCGGCCGCGCTGTTCGCCGAGCGCGGCTACGAGGGCACCTCGGTGGACGACCTGGTGCAGGGGCTGGGCGTGCACCGGGGCAGTCTGTACAAGGTGTTCGGCAGCAAGCGGGGCCTCTACCTCACCGCGCTCCGCCGCCACCTCGACCAGGACGTGCTGCCGCTCACCGCGGCGATCGGCGCGGCCGACGGCCTCGGGCCGGCGCTCGCGCAGGCGGCCGCCGCGTACGACAGCGGGCCGGCCGCCGGGTTCCTGCTGCTGGCCGCGGTCGAGCGGGCGCCGGTGGACCCGGAGACGGCCGAGCTGGTCGCCGAGGGCCTCGGCGCGCTGGAGGCGGCGATCGGCCGGGTGCCGGGCGCCGCCGGGCAGCCCGCGCTGGCCGAGGCGCTGGCGGCCGCGGTGCTCGGGCTGCGGCTGCGCAGCCGCGCGTCCGGCGGCCGGCCCGCCGCCGGGGCCGTCCTGGCGCTCACCGACCACCTGCGGGCCTGAGGGTCCGTCACCGCCGCACCGTCGTCGCCGCACCGTCACCACCGCCGCACCGTCACCACCACCAAGGAGCCGTTCCCATGGCACGTCTGAGCGTCACCGACGGCACCCTCGTCGTCGAGATCGAGGGGCTGGACAAGCTCTGGGCGATCAAGAGCCGGATCGAGATCCCGCTCGGCAACGTCCGCGGCGCCACGGTGGACCCGGGCATCGTCCGGGAGTCCAAGGGCCTGCGGATGGGCGGGACGCACTTCCCCGGGGTGATCACCGCCGGGACGTTCCGCAGCGGCGGCGAGTGGATCTTCTGGGACGTCCGCAACCCGGCCAAGGCCGTGGTGATCGAGCTCGCCGACGAGCGCTACGCCCGACTGGTGGTGGAGGTCGCCGACCCCCGCGCCGCCGTCGACCTGGTCGAACGGGCGATGCGGGAGGCCGCCTAGGGTGGGCGCAGTCCGATCGCCGACCACGCCCGCGGAGGGCCCGTGCTGCACTTGCGACTGATCGTCCCCGCCGACCTCCGGGACGCCGTGCTCGACCGGCTCGACGGCTGCGTCGGAGCCACCCACGTGATCCTGCTGCCGGATTCGGCGGTACGGCCGTCCGGGGACGTGGTCCTCTGCGACGTCGCCCGCGAGTCCGCCGACGAACTGCTCGGCGAACTGCGCAAGCTGGGCCTGGCCGAGCGGGGCGCGATCTCCGCGGACGGTACCGAGCTGACCATCTCGGCCGCCGCGGAGGAGGCCGAGCGGCTGGCTCCCGGCGAGGGCGCCGACGCGCTGGTGTGGGAGGCGGTCTCCGAGATCACCCACGAGGAGTCCACGCTCACCGCCGTCTACCTGGCATTCCTCGCGGTCGCCACGATGCTGGCGGCCTGCGGCGCGGTGCTGGACAGCTCGATCCTGATCGTCGGCGCGATGGCGGTCGGTCCGGAGTTCGGGCCACTGGCCGGGCTGTGCGTCGCGGCGGTCCAGCGTCGCGCCCGGCCGGCCCTGCGGTCGTTGAACGCGCTGGTCGCAGGCTTCGCCGTGGCCATGGCGCTGACCGTCGGGTTCAGCTTGCTGATGGACGGGCTGGGTCTCTTCACCCAGGCCAGGTTCGAGGCTGCGCGGCCCAACACCTCGTTCATCTGGCAGCCGGACGCGATGTCCTTCGTGGTCGCCTTCCTGGCGGGCGTGGCCGGGCTGCTCTCGCTGACCTCCTCGAAGGCCGGGGCGCTGGTCGGCGTGGCGATCTCGGTGACCACGGTGCCCGCCGCAGCCAACGCCGCGGTGGCGCTGGCATACGGCGACTACGGGCAGGCGTGGGGCTCCGCTCTCCAGCTTGCGCTGAACCTGGCCGGCATCGTGCTCGCCGGGGTGCTCACCCTGTTGGTGCAGCAGGGTGCGTGGCGGTTGGCGCTGCGTCGCTGAGCGCAGTGTCGACCGGAGGTGTGGCGGGAGCCGCGGTGCCGGTGGGGATCGGGGTGCCGGTGGGGAGCGGGGTGGCGAGGTGGTCGGGGACGAGGAGTTCGGAGCCGCTGGGGACCGGTGCCACCGCGCGCCACCAGAGCTTGAGGGCGGGAGGCTCGGCCGGTTCGAAGGGCTTGCCGGGGCGGGGCATCACCAGCACCGCGTCCAGCGCCTGGGCGGCGACGACGGTCCGCTCGGCGGGCTCCTCCCACGGGTGCGGGGCCAGGTTGAAGGTGCACCAGTGGATCGGCAGCATCACCGCGCCCCCGAGGTCCAGGTGGGCGCGGACGCCCTCCTCGGGGGTCATGTGCACCTCGGGCCAGTACGTGCTGTACGCGCCGATCTGCATCATGGTGGCGTCGAACGGTCCGAACCGCTGCCCGATCTCGGCGAAGCCGGGGAAGTAGCCGCTGTCGCCGCTGTGGAAGAGCCGGTGCGCCGGGCCAGCCACCACCCAGGACGCCCAGAGGTAGTGGCTGCTGGTGCGGGGGCCGCGGCTGCAGTAGTGGCGGGCGGGGGTGGCGGTGAGTTTCAGCCCGGCGACCTCGGCCGACTGCCACCAGTCGAGCTCGACGATCCGCTTCGCCGGGATGCCCCAGTGTTCGAGGTGGGCGCCGACGCCCAGTGGCACCGCGAAGTCCGCGCCGGTGGCGGCGAGCGCCTGGACGGTCGGCATGTCGAGGTGGTCGTAGTGGTCGTGGGAGATCACCACCACGTCGACCGGGCCGAGTTCGGTGAGCGGGATCGGGACCGGGTGCAGCCGCTTCGGCCCGGTGAACCCGAACGGCGAGCAGCGCTCGCTCCAGACCGGGTCGAAGAGCACCCGGCGGCCGTCGAGCTCGGCGAGGACGGTGGCGTGGCCGAGCCAGGTCAGGCGCAGGCCCGAGGCGGGCGGCGTGGCGAGTTCGACCGGCAGCAGGCGGTGCAGCGGGACGGCGGCGGACGGCTCGCGGCGCCCCCGGGCCTCGGTGAACTGGGCCCGGGTGATCTCCAGCGGGGAGCGGTCGTACACCAGGCGGCGGGTGGGCACGGGATTGCGGAAGGCCCCGTCGACGAAGTGCGGGGACCGGCGGATCCGGTCCAGCCGGGCGCCCTTGGGGTCGGCGCCGAAGGCGTCGGTGCGGATCCGGTGCCAGGTCTCCCGGGGCAGCGTCCGGAACCGCTTGGCGTCGCGGAGGCCGAGGCCGAGTTCGGCGGCCAGTCCTCCGGCGCGATAGATCATCTCGACGGGACTGGGCACGGCACCTCCACGGTCGGGATCACCCGTACGACAACCATTTCAACGGGACATTACCGGCCAAATCGGGCGCCTACCCCGCAGAACATACCGCGGCACGCCGATCGGGTTAGCGGTCGGCGTGCCGGGGAGTGCGGAGCGGCGTGCGGTGCGGAGGGCGGTGCGGGGGTCAGGCGGCGTAGAAGCGGGTGATCGTCTCCGCGACGCAGTGCGGCTTCGGGCTCTGCTCGCTGGCGATGGTGAAGCGGACGGTGGCCTGCACGCCGCCGGGGACCTCGTCGGCGGAGACCAGCACGGCGGTGGCGCGGACGGCGGTGCCGACCGGGAGCGGGGCGGGGAAGCGGACCTTCTCCGAGCCGTAGTTGAGGGCCATCCGGATCCCCTCGACCGCGTAGCACTCCTTGGCGAGCACCGGGATCAGCGAGAGCGTCAGGTAGCCGTGCGCGATGGTGCCGCCGAACGGGCTCTCCTTGGCGCGGGCCGGGTCGACGTGGATCCACTGGTGGTCACCGGTCGCCTCGGCGAACAGGTCGACCCGCGCCTGGTCGATGGTGTGCCACTCGCTGGTGCCGAGCTCGGTGCCGACGGCGGCGGTCAGGTCGGCGAGGGACGCGAAGGTCGTCAAGGTGCTCTCCAGAAGCAGGTGGACGGACTGCCGGAGAGTATGCCTACCAGCCGGTCACTTGTCAGCGCCCGCCCGCTCCCGCGCAGGCCGCAGCCGCCGTCCGCTGATCAGCTCCGGGGTGAGCACCACGAAGGTCGGCCGGTCCTCGCCGACCCACGGGCGCGGGCCCTCGTGCAGCAGCGCGGCGTGCTCGGCCGGGTCGCGGACCAGCTCGGCGCGGCCGTGCACCAGGACGCTCCAGCCGCTCCGCCCGGCCGGGTCGAGCTCGTCGGCCTGCAGGGCGGCGACCGTGCCGTCCAGTGCGCGGGCGGTGTTGGAGCCCGGACGCAGGGCCAGTACCAGCCGCCCGTCCGGGACCGCCCGGAAGGACACCGGCAGCACCGCCGGCAGGGCGTGCTCGGTGTACACCACCCGTCCGACGGGCACGGTGCCGAGCAGGCGGCGGCACTCGGCGTCGCTCAGTGTCTCCACGCGCTTGTCAGGATCCATACCGTCGATGCTGCCCGCCCGGGGCGGCGGGCAGTAGGGCCCATGGTCCCTGAGCTGGGCGGCAGTGGCCGATTCCGGCCCGCGCGGGGCGGCGGCGACGATAGTTTGTCGCCAGGCGCGCGGGCGGCCCCGGCGCGGTCCGGGCGACGCAGGGGAGGGGGCGGTGGTCGTGGTCGGCGGCATCGAACTGGTGGTGATCGGGGCGGACGGCGGGCCCGAGCGGGGGTTCGCGGGCTCGGCCCGGGCCGGGGACGGGGCCCGGACGCTGGCCGCCGCGCTGCCCGGGCGGACCTTCGACGCGGGCGCCCACGGCTGCCGGGTGAGCCACCTGCCGCCGGACGCGGACGCCAACACCATGCTCACCGCGCTGCGCCAGGCCGGGCAGCGGCCGGCCCGCTGGCTGGTGGTCTGCCTGGTCGGGCAGCTGGTCGCCGACCCGCGCGGGCGGCGGCTCGCCCTGGTGACGGCCGGTTCGACGCCGGACAACGGCTACCGGCGCGGCCTGGCCTGGGACTGGGTGATCAGTGCGATGGTCCACGGCGACCAGGAGGAGACCCTGCTGGTGGTGGACGCGGTCGCCGACAAGGACACCTGGGCCGCGCTCCAGCGGGAGGACGGCGCGGGCGAGTCGATCGCGCACTCCCGGGTGCCGCTGTGGGGGCGGGTGGGCCGCTGGTCCGGCGGGCGGCGCGGTCGGGACGCCGTCCTGCCCGGCGGGGAGGGCTCGTTCAGCTGGGCGCTGGGCCGGGTGCTGGAGCACGGGGTGCCCGGCGCCCCGGCCGCGGTCGGCCCGCTGGAGCTCCAGGCGGCGGTCGCCGGACAGCTCGCGTGGGGCGAGCACGCGGCCGGTGCGGCGGACGCCCTGCTGCCCGTTCCGCGTGACGGGGGACGACTTCTGATGCGCAATAGAGCGGCTGTGAGAGGTGCGTTGGCCGGATTGTCGCTTTCCGATGAACTGTTGGCAGTTCTGTGGCGAGAAAGTGCCCCAACGGATCCGCCTTCCGCGTAAGGTCAGGGGGCCCGGAGTGTTGCCGTGACAGTACGGGGTGGCGAAGAATCGACGCCCCGGAAGCAACCCGACGGGATGGCGGACGAGTTCTGCGACCATGGCTTCCGAAGAGCCGGTCGCGGCGAGGTGGGGCTATGCGGCAGCGCGGAATTGTGTTGCGCACTGGGGCGGTTGGGGTCGGTGGGGTGACGCTGTCGTTGCTGCTCGCGGCATGCGGGAGCAGCGGGGGCGCGGGTTCCGCGGACCGTCTGGGTACTCCCGGGGCGCGTGTTCCCAGTGCGACGGCAGGCACTCCTTCGAGTGGTTCGGGTCCGACCGTTCTGGCCCCGACCGACGGCGTCGAAGGGGCCGTCGGGCGAATCGTTCTGAACGCCTATCAGGGCTGGTGGGACGCGCGGATCCAGGCGTATGCCCGATCGGATTCGGACGCGTCCCAACTCCGGGCGCTCTCTTCCGGCCAGGCCCTCAGCGAGGCCCTGGCCAGTATGAAAGAACTCCAGGACGCGAAACTGGTGATGATCGGCGCCCCGCGCAGTACCGCGGTGGTGCGCACCCTCGACCTGAAGTCCGATCCCAACACCGCGGTGGTCGAGGACTGCCTGGACGTCACCGACTGGCACCAGGCCGATGCCGCGAGCAAGACCGTCAGCGATCCCCCGCAGCGGCTGTCCCGGTACGTGGTGACGAGCAAGCTGCGCCGGACCGCCACCCACTGGCTGGTCGTCGAATACCAACGCGAGGTGAGCCGCACATGCTGAACTCCGCCCGCAGAACGGTGATCTGTCTGCTGCTCGCGCTCTGCGCGCTGGCCGCGCCGTCCGCGACGGCCTTCGCCGAGGGACCGCAGCCGACCGTCCGCCCGTGCGCGCAGCACGACGTCTGCGTGGGCATCAGCCAGGGGCCCGGCACGCCCGCGCCCGGCCACACCGTCCCCGGCGGCGGTGGCGGCGGCGGGGACGGCGTGGTGCCGATGTGCAGTTGGAACGGCCAGCAGTGGCCGTGTTGGGACGACGACCTCGGCTGGTTCTCCACCAATGACGGGTGCTACTACATCGCCTCCGACCCGCAGCCCCCGGCCGGCGACCCCGCCTGGGCGGGCCACCAGCCCTCCGACGGCGCCGTGTACGAGGTCAACTGCCGCGGCACCGGCGGGCAGCTGACCCCCAAGCCGGTCCAGTTCTTCGCCGACCCGCCGGTCGCCGCCCGCCCCCTGGTACGGCCGCGCGACCTGATGAACCAGGTCATCGACGAGTGGGGCTTCCTTCCGCCGGTCCTGCGCGCCGCCCCGGGCGACACCGCCGTGGTCGGCGCCCCGGTGTGGCTCTGGTACGACAGGACCGACCGGACGTACGGGGACCGCACCCGCTCGCTGTCCATGGGCGGGCTGACCGTCACCGTCAAGGCCACCCGTACCCCGGTGACCTGGACCGTCGACGACGGATCCGGCAGCTTCACCTGCGCGGACGCGACCACCCCCTACAGCAAGGACCTGCCCGCGAGCGCGACGGCGCCCTGCTCGCACACCTTCAAGGTCAGCTCCGCACGGGCCAGGGACCAGAAGTTCAACCTGACCGCGCGCTACGACTGGCACATCGAGGCGACCAGGTCCGACACCGGCGCGGAGTTCGCCGACTTCAACATCAGGATGGAGGGCGCCCAGATCGTGAGCCTGCGGGTCGCCGAGGTCCAGGTGCTCAACTGACCGCCGCCCGGAACCCGTTCCCCCAAGCCCCCGAACCGTCCGAACCGCCCGTACCGCACGAGAGGCCGAAGCCCGGTGGAAACCCGTAGCATCCCGAGCCCGAGCCCCGGCAGCGCGGCGTACCAGCCCGAGGCCGGCCGGCCCGCGCCGCACACGCCCTCGCGCAAGCTCGGCGCCCGGCGGCGCCGGCCGGCGGTGCTGGCCATGGCGGTCGCCCTGATCGCCGCCGGCGGGCTCGGCGGCGCCGTCCTCTACAACAGCAGCGGCCAGCGGATCGCCGTCCTCGCCCTCGCCCGGGACGTCCCGATGGGCCAGGTGATCACCGCCGACGACCTGGTGGTCGCCCGGATCGCCGGTGACCCCGCGCTGCGCCCGCTCGACGCCCGCGACCTCTCCCGCACCGTCGGACTGCGCGCCACCACCGACCTGTGGCACGGCGCCATGCTCACCCGCGCCGACGTCAGCGCCGACCCGATCATGCAGCCCGGCCTGCAGGTGGCCGGCGTCGCCGCCAAGCGCTCCCAACTGCCCGCCACCCGACTGCAGCCCGGCCTGCGGGTCCAGATCGTCTACACCCCCGAGAACCGCACCGACCAGGCCACCCTGCCGCGCACCCCCGAGACCATGACCGGCACCGTCTCCGCGGTCGGCAAGGCCGACACCGACGGCGTCCAGGTGATCGACGTCGCCGTCGGCCAGGCCGACGCCGCCCGGCTCGCCGTCTGGGTGGCCAGCGGCCGGTTCCAGGTGGTGCTCGCACCGCGCGGCGGCGCCGGCGGGGGGTCCTGATGGCCGTCCTCGCCGTCGCCGGCGGACCCGGCGCACCCGGCGCCACCACCACCGCACTCGCCCTGCTGCTCGCCTGGCCGCTCCAGGCCGGCCGGCGGATCCTGCTGGTCGAGTGCGACCCCGACGGCGGAGCGGTGCTGGCCGGCGCGCTCGAAGGCCGCGTCGAGGCCGTCTACGGCCTGCGCAACCTCGCCGTCGCCGACCGCCGCGGACTGCTCTCCCAGACCATCTGGGAACAGCTCCTCGACATCTCCCCGCAGGGCAACGGCGAACGGCTGCTGCTGCCCGGCCTCACCGACCCCGCCCAGGCGCCCGGCCTCGCCTACACCTGGGAACCACTGGTCGAGGCGCTGCACGCGCTCGAACCGCTCGGCTACGACGTGATCCTCGACCTCGGCCGGAACGGCGCCGCCGGGGCGGGCGCGGTCCTCGCCCGGCGGGCCGACGCGGTCGCGGTGGTGGTCCGCTCCACACTGCGCGGGCTCAGCACCGCGCGGCCGCGGATCGCCGCGCTGCGGGACGACCTGGAGGCCAACGGGACGGGCGCCGACGCGCTCGGGCTGCTGGTGATCGGCGAAGGCCCGTACCCCGTCGGCGACGTCGCCCGCGAGTTCGCGGTCCCGGCGCTCGGGGTGCTGCCGCACGCGCCGCGCACCGCCCGGCTGCTCTCCGACGGCGGGGACACCGGCGACCGGCGGTTCATCCGCTCCGAGCTGATGCGCACCGCGCGCACGGCGGCGGACCGGATGCAGGAACTGGTCGCGATCCGCCGCCGCCGGCTCGCCCCCGCGCAGGCCGCGCAGGCCGTGCAGGTCGCGCCGCCGCAGTACGACGCCGCCCCGGCGGGCGGCTACGAGCGCCCCGCCGCCCCCGCCACGCCGTTCGGCGGGCCGGTGCCCGGCAGCGGGTACGAGCGCCCTGCCCCCGGACCGGTCGGCGGCCGCGGGCCGGTGCCCGGCAGCGGGTACGAGCGTCCGGCGGGCGGAGGAGTGCCGCAGGGCGGCTACGTCACGCAGGCCGCCCAGGTCACGCAGGCCGCGCAGCCGCAGTTCGACGCCGCCCCGGCGGGCGGGCCGGTCGGCGGGCTCGGGCCGGTGGCCGGCTGGGCCGGTGCCGCGGCGTCCGCGGGCGGGGGCCTGCCGCAGGGCGGGTACTCCGGTGGCGGGTACGTGCAGGCCGGGTACGGGCCGGCGCCGCAGGCGGTGCTGCCGCAGCCGCCGGGGGGTGACGGGCAGCCGCTGTCGTACGCGCCGCACATAGCGCCGCCGGCCGTGCCGCAGCCGCCGGCACCCGCCCCGTTCCCGGTGCCGCAGGCCGACCAGCCCTCGCAGGCACTGGTGCCGTCGTCGCAGGAGCCGCAGGAGCCGCAGGACGGCTGGGGGGAGGTGCTCCGTGCGCGCTAGTCCGTTCAACGGCGCTCCGGTCAACGGCGCGGCCGCGCCGACCGGTTTCACCGTCGCCGGGGTGCCCGGCGGCCACGCGGCCGGCGACGCGGCCGGCCTGCCGTGGGGCAAGCCGCCGCAGCCGGGCCGCCCGGTGGTGCCCGGACCGGTGGCGCCCGCCGCCGTCCCGCCCGGCCCTGTCCCGCCGGTCGCCGCCGTCCAGCCGGGGCCGGTGCACGCCGTGGCGGAGCTGCAGCCGGCCGCGGTCCGGCCGTCTGTGGACCCGCAGGTGGCCCGCGAGCTGAAGCGCCAGGTGGCGGCCGAGCTGCACCAGCAGCTGTCCCGGCTGGCCGAGGGCTCGACCACCGAGGTCGACCGTGCCACCCGCCGCCAGCGCGGCCGCGCCCTGATCGAGGAGGCGGTGGCCCGCTGGTCCGACGCGTACGCGCAGACCCACGGCATCCCGCCGACCCGCGAGCAGGACCGCGCCCTCTCCGAGGCCGTCTACGACCTGCTGTTCCGGGCCGGGCGGCTGCAGCCGTACCTGGACGACCCGGAGATCGAGAACATCCTGATCAACGGCTGCGACGACGTCTGGATCTCCCGCGCGCACCAGCCGCTGCGGCAGGTGCCGCCGGTGGCGGACAGCGACGCGGAGCTGGTCGAGCTGCTGCAGGACCTGGCCCGGCAGCACGGCGGCGGCGAGCGCAGCCTGTCCACCGCCAGCCCGATGCTGGCGCTGCGCCTGGAGGGCGGGATGCGCCTGCAGGCGATGACCGAGGTGACGCCCCGTCCGTACGTGGCGATCCGCCGCCACCGGGTGGCCAGCGCGACGCTGCCGGAGATGGTGAAGCTGGGCACCGTGGACTCCACCCTGGCGGCCTTCCTGGCGGCGGCGATCCGGGCCCGGAAGAACGTGATGATCACCGGCACCCAGGGCGTCGGCAAGACCAGCCTGCTGCGCGCGATGGCCGCCGAGATCCCGCCGGACGAGCGGGTCGGCACCCTGGAGTCGGAGTTCGAGCTGTGGCTGCACACGCTCGGCCACCTGCGGCAGGTCGTCCCGATGGAGGCCCGCGAGGGCAACGGCGAGCGGGTCGACGGCCGGGTCGCCGGCGAGTTGACGATCGGTGAGCTGATCCCGGCCGCGCTGCGGATGACGCTGTCCCGGATCATCGTCGGCGAGGTCCGCTCCGCCGAGGTGGTGCCGATGCTGCGGGTGATGACCAACGGCGAGGGCGGCTCGATGTGCACCCTGCACGCGCGCGGCCCGCACATGGTGGTCGACCGCATCGCCGAGCTCTGCCTGGAGTACGGCGCGCACATGACCGACTCGCTGGCGTACCGGCTGACCGCCAACGCCGTCGACTTCATCGTGCACGTCAGCATGGTCGACGAGACGGCGGTCGGCGGCCGCCGGCACCGCTTCGTCTCGCACGTCCTGGAGGTCACCGGCCTCGGCGAGTCCGGCCGGCCGGCGATGAACACCGTCTTCGGCCCGCGCGCCGACCTGGGCGAGCCCCGTGCCGTCCCGCACACCCCGCCGGCCTGCCTGGACGACCTGCGCCGGACCGGCTTCGACGCGGGGCTGCTCCAGTCCCCGTACGGCGCGTGGACCGCGCCGCTGGCGCTGCGGATCGGAGGCCTCCGGTGATGCTGCTGTTCGTACTGTGCGGCCTGGCGCTGGCCGGCGGCCTGGTCGCGCTGGTCGCCGGACTGGTCGGCCGGCGCGAGAGCGAGGAGGAGCGCGACCGCAACCCGCTGGAGGGCCGCGCCCACCTGTTCTGGTACGGCGCGCCCGGTACCGCCAGCCCGCGGATCGTCCAGCTCCGGCGGATCCAGACCGCGGTGGCGCTGGTCGGCGCACCGGTCGGCTGGCTGGTCACCGGCATCCCGCTGGCCGCCGTCCTGGTGCCGCTGGCGGTCTTCGGCCTGCCCTGGCTGTTCGACGCGACCCGCTCCGACACCCGGCGGATCGAACGGCTGGAGGCGCTCGCCGAGTGGACCCAGCGGCTCGCCGACGTGCTGCTGCTCGGCGTCGGCCTCAACCAGGCCATCCTGACCAGCCGCCGGACCGCGCCCGCCGCCCTGGAGGGCGAGATCGCCGACCTCGCCGCCCGGCTGCAGTCCCGCTGGCGGCCGGAGGACGCGCTGCGCGCCTTCGGCGACCAGCTCGCCGACGCCACCGGCGACAAGGTGCTCGCCGCGCTGCTGCTGCGGGCCGGCGACAGCGGCCCGGGCCTGGCCCGGGCGCTCGCCGACATGGCCGACTCGGTCCGCGAGGAGGTGCGCCAGCGCCGGGCGATCGAGGCCGACCGGGCCAAGCACCGGGCCACCATCCGCTGGCTGGTCGGCATCATCATGTTCGTCCTGCTGATGGGCGCCCTCAACTCCCGCTACACCGAGCCCTACACCTCGGTGGTGGGTCAACTGGTGCTCGGCGTCGTGGCGGTGGCGTTCGTGCTGGTGATCGCCTGGATGCGCTCGCTCGCCGCGCACGCCCCGCTGCCCCGGATCCTGGAACAGGACCGCCGCTCCAAGGCGGGCCGGCTCGGCGCGGAACTCCCGTCCGGCGAAACGGAAGAGAACGAGCCGCTGGTGAAGGAGGCGCTGTGATCTCGCCCTGGGCCGTGCTGGCCGGCGGCGTCGCCGCCGGCGGCCTCGCGCTGCTCGTCGCCGAGCTGCGGCCCGCCCCGCCCGACCTCGGCCGGGCGCTGGACCGGCTGCACCGGGCGCCCGAGCACTCCTCCGCCGCCAGGCCCGAGACGCTGTCCTGGTACGACCGGGTCGGTGTCGGCGCGCTGCGCCTGCCCGGCGTGCGGATCCCGTACCAGCAGCTGTCGTTGATCGGCCGCACCCCGGCCAGGTTCATGGCGCAGAAGCTGCTGTTCGCGCTGCTCGGCCTGGTCCTGCCCGGCTACCTGGCGGCGATGGCGGCCCTCGCCGACATCACCCTGCCGGTGGCCGTGCCCCTGCTGGTCGGGCCGCTGCTCGGCGCGCTGCTCTGGTTCGTCCCCGACGGCATCGTCACCGGTGAGGCCAAGGAGGCCCGCACCGAGTACCTGCACGGCATCGCCGCCTTCCTCGAACTGGTCGCGCTGGAGCGGGCCGCCGACTGCGGCCCCGCCGAGGCGCTGCGCCGGGCCGCCGCGGTCGGCCGGGGCACCGTCTTCCGCCGGCTCCGCGACGCGCTGGACCGGGCCGCCACCGACCGCCTCCCGCCGTGGGACGGGCTGGACGCGCTCTCCGAGGAGCTGGGGCTCACCCCGCTCCAGGACGTGGCGGACATCATGCGGATCTCCGGCACCGACGGCGCCGCCGTGTACGACACGCTGCGGGCCCGGGCCAAGAGCCTGCGCAGCGAACTCCTCGCCGAGGAGCTGGCCAAGGCCAACACCGACAGCGAGCGGATGGTCGCGCCCGGATCGGCGCTGACCCTGCTCATGACGGTCCTCATCGTCTTCCCCGCGCTGTACCAGATGATGCAAGTCGCATGAAACGCACCCGTGTTGAGACCATCCGCCCCGTCGACGTCCTGGAGGCCACACCATGACCCGATTCAGACTGCTGCTGGCGGCACTGCTGCTGCCACTGCTCGCCACCGTCCTCGAACCCGTCCGGCTCGGCGCGCCCGCCCTGCGCTACCGGTTCGGCCGGCTCCGGGCCGCCCGGCTGGCCGGTGACCGCGGCGCCATCTCCATCGAACTCGCCCTCGCCGTCATCGTGGTGGTGGCGATCGCGGGCGCGGTGCTGGCCCTGGTGAAGACCCTGGCCACCAACGTGGAGAACCGGATCCCCAGGGACGCGCCGGCTGGCGGACAGTGATCCGACGTCTGCGTGCGCGTCTCGCGGCCCGGGACGCCGGGGTGATGACCCTCAGCCTGGCCATCGTGCTGCCCATGGTCCTCACCGTCGTCATGCTCGTGGTGCAGTCCGCGCTCTGGTGGTACGCCAGCCAGGCCGCGATCACCGCCGCGCGTGAGGGCGTGGAGGCGGGCCGGCTGCGGGACGCGCACGCGGACGACGGCCCCAACCGGGCCAGGGACTTCCTGGACCGGGTCGGGGAGCTGGCGAAGGAACGGTCGGTGGTGGTGAGCGGCGGACCCGACACCTACCAACTCACCGTCAGCGTCCAGCCGCTGGCGGTTCTGCCCGGATTCGACCGGCTGTCCGTGACCCAGACGGTCAGCGCTCCGCGCGAGCGCTTCACCCAGCAGGGGGCACCGTGAGAACGCGTCCGTCGATCCGCCGGCGGCGGGGATCCGACCGGGGGAGTCTGGCGCTCGAAGCGGCGATGCTGCTCCCGGTGGTGCTCTCCTTCGCGCTGATGGCCGTCGCCGCCGGACGGCTGCAGACCACCGGCTCGGTGGTCGACGCCGCGGCCCGCGCGGCCGCCCGGGCCGCCTCGCTGGCCCGCAGCGAGGACGGCGCCCGGTCGGCGGCGGCCGAGGCCGCCGCCCAGGTGCTGGGCGACCGCCGGCTGCGGTGCGGCCAGGACCCGGTCGGCCAACCGGTCTTCCGCGACCAGCCGTTCGCCGGCGGCAACCTGCGGACGGTGACCGTCCGGGTCAGCTGCCGGGTCGCGCTGCGGGATCTGCTGCGGTTCGACGGCGTGCCGGGGGAGAAGACAGTGACGGGGGAGTTCACCTCGGTGATCGACCGCTACCGGGGGCAGTGACGGACGTGGTGGGGGAGGGGCGGATGAAGCGGCTGCGGCAGCGCGCGCGGTGGCCCCGGCGACGGTCGCCGGAGGCACGCGACAAGGGGGCGATCTCGGTCCTGGTCGCGATCAGTGCGGCCAGCCTGGTCGTCCTGGTCGGGGTGGTGCTCGACTTCGGCGGACGGCTGCGCGCCATCGAGAACGCCGACGCGCGGGCGCAGGAGGCCGCCCGGTTCGCCGGCCAGCAACTCGACGAGAAGGCCCTGCGCGACGGCCTCGGCTACCGGCTGGTGCAGTCCACCGCGCGGGACGCCGCGCTCACCTACCTCCAGCGCCTCGGCCTGCGCGGCAACGTCAACTTCCCCGACCCGCAGACCATCACGGTCACGGTCGACACCGAGTACCGGACCGCGCTGCTCGGCGCCGTCCGCATCAACACCCTTTCCGTGCACGGGCACGGCAAGGCCACCCTGCTGCACGGCGTCACGGAAGCGGAGAACGGCTGATGGCCGCGCGAGGAGCCAAGGACCGTACCACCGGCGGCCGTTCGGCCGACGCGACCGGCCGGGCCGGTGGCCGCGGCCACCGGGCGGTGCCGGCGCGGCCCGCCCGGCGGCGGCGCACCGGCGGCGCGGTGGTCACCGCGCTCGGCGCGCTCGTCGCCCTGCTCGTCCTGCTGGTCGGCGTGCCCTCCCTGCTGCTCTACGGCACCCTCGCGGTCGCCGACATGGGCGGCCCGGTCGAGGGCGGCGTGATCGCCGCGCTGACCAGCCCCGACGACGGCCGGCTCTTCCTGTGGGCGCTGGTCGCGGTCGGCTGGCTGGCCTGGCTGTGCTTCGCGTTCTCCGTGCTCGTCGAGATCCCCGCCCAGCTGCGCGGCCGGGTCGCCCGCCGGCTGCCCGCCTTCGGCTGGAGCCAGCGGATCGCCGCCGGCCTGGTCGGGTCCGTCCTCGCCCTGCTCCCGGTCGCCGGATCGGCCTTCGCCGCCACCACCGAACGCGTGCAGATCGCGCCCGCCAGCGCCCCCGCGCTGCCGGCCGGCACCACCGCGTACGCTGCGCTGCCCGCCGCCGCGCCCGCCACCGCCCCGACCGCCGAGCAGCAGCCCGGCTACACCGTCCGCGACACCCGGCCCGCCGACAGCCTCTGGTCGATCGCCGAGCGCCAACTCGGCTCCGGCGAGCGCTGGGTGGAGATCGCCAAACTCAACGACGGCCGGGCGATGGACGGTTCCGGCACCCGCTTCGACGCGGACCGGCCGATCCAGCCCGGGTGGCGGCTGCTGATGCCCGCCGACGCCAAGCCGGACACCGGCGCGGGCGGCGGACCGGGGGGCGGCGCCGCGCCGGCCGACTCCTCGACGGGCGGGGCGTCCGCCGGGTCCGCAGGGTCCGCGCCCGCGCACGCCACCGTCACCGTGCACCAGGGCGACACGCTCTCCGCCATCGCCCAGCGCGAGCTGGGCGATGCCGAGCGGTGGCCGCAGATCTTCGACGCCAACAAGGGCGTCCGGGCCCCCGACGGCGAGCGGCTCACCGACCCGGACGTGGTGGTGCCGGGCATGGTGCTCAGCCTGCCCGGAGCCTCCGCCCAGGCCCCCGCGCCGACCACCGACCCGGCCCCCGCGACCGAGCCGGCGCCCACCCCGCCGACCGGTGCTGAGCAGCAGCCGACCCCGCCGCCGAGCCCCGCGCCGGCGGAGACGGCCCCGGCACCCGCGGCGTCCGCCCCTGCCTCCGCCCCCGCCTCGGCGCCCGCCTCGGCCGGGCCGGTGGTGCCCGTCGAGCACACCGCACCCGCCGCCGACCAGCACGCCGAGACGCCCAGCGACGACTACACGGTCGCCTTCGCCGCCTCCACCGTCGGCGTCCTGCTCGCCGCCGTGCTGATCGGCTCCGTCGCCCGCCGCCGCACCGACCAGCTGCGCGCCCGCCGCCCCCGGCACCGGATCACCATGCCCGCCCCGGCCGCCGCCCGCTTCGAGGCGGAACTGAAGGCACGCCAGGACATCGACGGCCTGGAGCTGCTCAACCGCGCCCTGCGCACCCTCTCCCGCAACACCGTGCGCGGCGGGAAGAAGCTCCCCGCCCTGGTCGCCGCCCGGATCACCACCGGCCGGACCGTCGAACTCCACCTCGCCGCCCCCGCCGTCCCGATCGCCCCGTTCCGCGCCGCCCACGCGGCGAACGTGTGGTGGTGCCCGGACGACGCCTCCGACCTGCTCTCCGCCGGCCAGGCCGCCAAGTACCCCGCCCCCTACCCGGCGCTCGTCACCCTCGGCTGCTCGCCGGACGGCTCGGTCGTCCTCGCCGACCTGGAGACCGTCCGGCTCGTCCACCTCTCCGGGCACCCCGACGACGCCGAGGACGTGCTGCGCACCCTCGCCGTCGAACTCGCCCACAGCCCGCTCGCCGACCGGCTCCACCTCCACCTGGTCGGCGTCGCCGCCGACCTGCCCGGCTCCGGACCCGCCGCCGACCGGGTCCACCACCACCCCACCATCGAGTCCGCGCTCGCCGCCCTCGGCCCGCGCACCGCCAAGGCCCGCGCCACCCTGATCGGCGCCGACGCCACCAGCCCGCGCGACGCCCGCAGCCGCGGCCACGCCGACGAGTCGTGGATCCCCGAGATCGTGCTCTGCGCGCAGTCGCCGTCCGGCACCGTGCCCGCCGAGCTCGGCCGGCTGCTCGACGGCCGCCCGCGCACCTGCCTCGCCGTCGTCACCCGCGCCCCCGAACGCGGCTCCGGCCCGGTCGCCCGCTGGACCCTCCCGGCGACCGGCCCCGCCCAGCTGCCCGGCCTCCACCTGACCGTCGAACTCCAGCGCCTGGATCGGGAACAGTACGACCACCTCGGCGAACTCGTGCGCAGCTCCGGCGACTTCACCCAGCACCCGGCGCCCGAGTGGACCCTCGACGGCCCCGGCACGGACGAGGACGACGACTTCGTGCCGGCGGAACTCCCGCTGCCCGTACCGGTGCTGGCCGCCGTCGCGGCAGCGGGCCCGGCCGGGGAGGCGGGCGGTGACGAGGCCGCGACGCGCCTGCTCGCGCGGGTCGTCGCCACCGGCGCCAGCCCGTTCGCGGGCACCGCGCCGACCGTGACCCCGTCCCCGGAGGCCCCGGCGGCGACCACCGTGCCGCGCCACAGCATCAACGGCCTCGGACTGCACGCCGTCAGCCCCGTCCACCCGCCGGCCACCAACCCCTACAGCCGGGGCCCGGCCGCCCTGCCGCCCGGCACGACGCCCGCCGTCCCGGCCCAGCCCGCCGCGACCGGCCGCGGGCCGGAGCGCCCCGGCGACGACAACGCCGCCGGGGCGGCGGACCGGCTCCCGGCGGCCGCGACGGGTCCGTTCGCACCGGCGGGTCCGGGGGCCGCTCCGGTCCCGGGGTTCGGGGGGTCCGAGCCGCTGGTGCCCGAGCAGCCGGTGGCCTACCCGGGTCCGTTCGTGTCGTCGGTCGCCGCCGAGGCGGAGCCGTCGTCCACGGTGTCCCTGCCGCAGGTGGCCCCGTACACGGCCGCGGCCGAGCTGTCGGTGGCCCCGCCGGCGGCTCCGGCTGCCGTGGAGCAGCCGACCGAGGCGCCGCTGCCGCAGGCGTCCGCCGTCCCGTTCGCGGCCCCGGCCGCGCAGCCGGTGGTGTCGCCGGGGCCGGAGGCCGCGCCGCCGGCGGCCCCGTTCGCGGGTCCGGGCTTCGGCGGCGCGGAGGCGTCGTTGTCGCCGGGTGCGCCCCCGGCCCGGGTGGTGCCCGGCGAGACCGAGGTGCCGCCCGCGGCCGACGGCGAGCCGGCGCCGACGCACGACCAGGTGCCCGCGCCCGACGCGCACGGCCCCGCGGCCGCACCCACCCGCCCCGCGCCGCGGCCCGACACCGGGCCGGCCCGGACCGACAGCGACGACCTGCTGGCGATCCTGCGTTCGTCGGAGGCGCATGCCGCCCGGACCGCGCCCAGGATCCGCGTCCTCGGCCCGGTCGACGTGCTGAGCGCCGCCGGTCAGGTCGAGCCGGCCGCGGCCGTCAGGCTGACCGAGCTGGCCGCGTACCTGGCGCTGCGGCCCGGCACCGAGCACGTCGCCCTGGACCACGACCTGCACCCGGGCGCCGCGCACCTCGACCCGCGGGCGACCGCGGAGCGTCTGGCCGACCCGCTGCCCGCCAAGCTCGCCGCGCTGTCGCGCTGGCTGGGCACGGCGGCCGACGGACGCCCGTTCCTGCCGATCGACCACGCCGCCCCGGCCGGCCGGCCGGACCCGGTGGCCGCGTACGCGCTCGTGCCGACGGTCAGCTGCGACTGGGACGAGTTCCGCAGCCTCTACCGCCGGGGCATGCGGTCGACCTCGGCGACCGCCGACGCCGCGCTGGCGCACGCGCTGGCGCTGGTCCGCGGGGCGCCGTTCGCGGAGGCCCCGGCCGGGGCGTACGGCTGGGCCGAGTCGGAGCGGCAGGACATGCTCGCCGCGATCGTCGACACCGCGCACGAACTCGCCGCGCGGCGCCTGCAGTACGGTGACCACCGCACCGCCGAGGCGGCGATCTTCCGCGCACTGGCGGTCGCCCCGGACGTCGAGCTGCTGCACCGCGACCTGTTCTACGCGTACGCCTCGGCCGGCGCCCGCGACCAGCTGGTGCGGGCGGTCAACCGGCTGGACGCGCTCTCCCGCCGCACCGGACGCGACCTCGACCCGGACACCGTGGCGCTGCTGCGCGACCTCCTGACCGGGGCGTGACGGCAGGGGTTCCCGTGACGGCAGGGGTTCCCGTGACGGCAGGGGGATGGATGAGGGCCTACGCGGCGTCGCCGGCCGCGTAGGCGTCCTCCAGGGCCTGGACGTCGATCTTGCGCATGGTGAGCATCGACTTCATCACCCGGGCCGCCTTCACCGGGTCCGGGTCGGCGAGCAGTTCGGTGAGCCGGCGCGGCACGATCTGCCAGGACAGGCCGAAGCGGTCCTTGAGCCAGCCGCAGGCGCTCTCCTCGCCGCCGTCGGTGAGCCGGGCCCACAGCTCGTCGACCTCGGCCTGGTCGGCGCAGTCCACCTCGAACGAGACCGCCTCGGTGAAGTGGAACAGCGGCCCGCCGTTCAGCGCGACGTACCGCTGCCCGGACAGTTCGAACGACACCGTCATCACCGTCCCCGCCACGCCCGGGCCGGCCTCGCCGTAGCGCTGCGTCTCCAGGATGCGGGAGTCCGGGAAGAGCGAGGTGTAGAACTCGGCGGCCTCCTCCGCCCGGTCGTCGAACCAGAGGAACGGAGTGATCTTCTGCTGCGCCATGACGCCTCCTCACACGGTCGGTCCCGCACGACGCTAGGCCGTCCCGGCCGCCCGGCGGCGGACCGACCGCGCGGGTGACCCCGGTTGGAGCAGCGCCCGGGTCAGACCGCGACCGGCTCGGCGGCGGGTGCGGGCGGCAGCAGCTCGACCTGACGCGCGGTGATCCGTCGGACGATCAGCAGGTAGGTGAAGGGACCCGCGTACCAGAACACGGTGAAGTACAGGAAGGAGCCGCTCGCGGCGCGCCCGAGCAGGGTTGCGAGCAGCATGGCGTCGGCGGCCAGGCTCAATGCCCACCACAGGTGCACCGGCGCGTCCGTGTCGGGGGCGCCGCCCGTGCGCCGGAGGGCGAGCAGGAGGCGCCAGCGCATCCAGAGGCTCAGCACCGGGACCATCCACCCGGCGAGCGCCCACCCGGGGCCGTACGGCAGCGGCTCCTCGGTGAACAACGCGGCGTTGGCCCAGCAGCGCCGGAACCAGACCGTGCCGACGATGTAGGCGGTCACCAGGAACACGGGCTCCAGCGCGGTGGGCAGGACCGCCGGGCCCGGCAGGTCCACCAGCGCGAGGACGAGCAGGGCGAGGTGGCACGCCACGGTCAGGACCACGGAGACCTGGAGTCCCAGCGCCGGCTCCCGGGGGTCGCGCGGTTGAGGCGGTATCACGGACGGTTCCTCCTCCGGACGGTCGAGTAGCGAGAAGCT
This sequence comes from Kitasatospora sp. NPDC048365, assembly GCF_043200835.1. Classification (NCBI taxonomy): domain Bacteria; kingdom Bacillati; phylum Actinomycetota; class Actinomycetes; order Kitasatosporales; family Streptomycetaceae; genus Kitasatospora; species Kitasatospora sp. NPDC048365. The sequence goes on along the minus strand of NZ_JBICYJ010000002.1, from coordinate 97,318 downwards.
AGCAGAAGGGACTTGACCTCAAGCGCGCTTGAAGTTTCAGGATTGGCTCCGACGGGTCGGTGGCCGAGTGGAACGAGGGCGGCATGCGCGCGGTGTGGGTACGGGAGTTCGGCGGTCCCGAGGTGCTGGTGGCGGGGTGGGCGCCGGAGCCGGTGCCGGGGGCGGGGCAGGTGGTGGTGCGGGTGTCGCACGCGAACATCACCTTCGTGGAGACCCAGTTCCGGGCGTCGGGGCGGGGACCGTTCGCCGTCGAGCCGCCGTTCGTGCCGGGCAACGGCGTGGCGGGGACGGTCGTGGGGGTCGGCGAGGGCGTGGACCGGGCGGTGCTGGGACGGTCGGTGGTGACGGCGACCGGCGGTTCGGGCGGGTACGCCGAGCTGGCGCTCGCCCCGGCCGACGGCCTGTACGGCATCCCGGACGGCCTCGCGCCGGAGGCGGCGCTGGCGCTGCTGGCCGACGGCCGGACCGCCGCGATGCTGGTGGAGACGGCCGGCGTCCGGCCGGGCGACCGGGTGCTGGTGGAGGCGGCGGGCGGCGGGGTCGGCAGCCTGCTGGTCCAGCTCGCCGGCGCGGCCGGGGCGGAGGTGACGGCGGCCGCGGGGAGCGCGACCAAGCTGCAGCTGGCCCGCGAGCTCGGCGCGCACGCCACGGTCGACTACACCGAGCCGGGCTGGGCGGAGCGGGTCGGTCCGGTGGACGTGGTCTTCGACGGTGTCGGCGGGGAGATCGGCCGGGCGGCGTTCGGCAGACTCGGGGCCGGCGGACGGATGGTCTCCTTCGGTCTGGCCAGCGGCAGTTGGGCCGATATCGACGCGGAGGAGGCGGCGGCGCGCGAGGTGACCCTGCTCGGGCTGCGTCCGACGCCGGACCGGGTCCGCGCGGCCACCGAGCACGTCCTCGCGGAGGCGGTGGCGGGGCGGCTGCGGCCGGTGATCGGCCGGCGCTTCCCGCTGGAGCGGGCCGCCGACGCGCACCGCGCCATCGAGTCCCGGGCGACGCTCGGCAAGACCCTGCTCGACGTGGCGCAGCCCGGGCCGGACGGGCACGTCCGATAACCCGTCGTCGCCGGGCGGCCCGCCGCCTACGATCACGTCATGGACGCGCCGATCATCCCTCCCAAGCCCCGCCCCGGCGACCGCGTCGCGGTCGTCTCGCCGGCCGCCGGCCTGCCCGGGGTCCTCCCGCTGCCGTACGAGCTCGGGCTGCGCCGGCTGGTCGAGGAGTTCGACCTCGAGCCGGTCGAGTACCCGACCACCCGGACCATGGGCGCGAGCCCGCAGGCACGCGCCGCCGACCTGCACGCCGCCTTCGCGGACCCGGAGATCAAGGCGGTGATCGCCTCGATCGGCGGCGACGACCAGATCACGGTGATCCCGCACCTGGACGCCGAGCTGATCCGGGCCAACCCCAAGCCGTTCTTCGGCTTCAGCGACAACACCAACCTGCTGGACTTCCTCTGGGGCCTCGGCATCGTCGGCTACCACGGCGCCTCGGTGATGACCCAGTTCGGCCGGCCCGGCGCGATGCACCCGATGACCGCCGCCTCTGCGCGTGCCGCGCTGTTCACCGCCGGCCCGTACGAGCTGGCCGAGCCCGGCCGGATCACCGAGGTGAACCGCGACTGGGCCGACCCCGCCACCTTCGAGCAGGAGCCCGCCACCGAGCCCGTCCCGGGGTGGACCTGGCACCACGCGGACCGGGTGGTCGAGGGCCCGACCTGGGGCGGCTGCCTGGAGGTCCTCGCCGGCATGCTGATGGCCGACCGGATCAAGGAGCCCGCGGCGTACGCGGGCCACGTGCTCCTCCTGGAGACCTCCGAGGAGCTGCCGAGCGCGGACACGGTCTGGCGGACCCTGCGCGCGATGGGCGAGCGCGGGCTGCTCCGGCAGTTCCCCGCGCTGCTGATGGGCCGTGCCATGGCGTGGAACTTCGAGAAGCGCAACGACCGGGCCGCCCGCGAGGCGTACCGCGCCGAGCAGCGCGCGGCGGTGCTGCGGGCGCTGGCCGCGTACGCCCCCGACACGCTCGCCGTCTTCGACGTCGACCTCGGGCACACCGAGCCGCAGCTCGTCGTCCCGTACGGCGGCCGGGTCCGGGTGGACGGGCCCGCGCGGCGGATCACCGTGCACTACTGAGCAGGCGTCCGCTCCGCCCGGCTGCGGCACCCGGGCCTGGCTCCGATCCCGGCGACCCCGTAAGGTGGCTGACCGGGCACGGTGCCGCGACCGCGGCAGGGCGGGGGGATGACGGGCAGTGGCGGACCTGACGACCGCATCCGCGGACGGATCGCAGACCCCGGTGGATCCCGAGCAGACCGTCAAACTGCCCGGCCCCGGCGGCGAACCGGCCGCTCCGGCCCCCGCCGACCCGTTCGAGCTGCCGCGCACCGCCGCCGCCGACCCCTTCGCCCGGCCTGACACCGCGCCAGTGGCCGCGCCGCCGGCCGCCGGTGCGCTGCCGCCCGTCCCGCCGCTGCCGCCCACGGCCCCGGCGACCGGGTGGACCGGCGTGATGCCGGCCATCGTGCCCGGCCAGGCACCGCCGCAGGCACCGGCACCGGCGGGCCCGGACGCCCCCGCGCACGGCATCGGCGGCGGCCTGCGCGGCCGCATCCTGGTCATCGAGGGCAGCTACGGCGGCCGGCGCTCCTGGGGCCGCGGCGGATCCGCGCACGCCGAGATGCTCTCCACCGTCCTCGCCGGCGTGGCACCGCAGATCCTGCTCTCCGCCGACGCGGTGGACGCCGTCCACCTGCCCGGCGGCGCCGAACCGCAGACCGTCCTGGCCCACCTGCGGGCCGCCGCCCGCCATCTCGGGCCGGTCCTGATCCACCTCGGCGGCCACCTGATCACCGACCGGCGCGGCGGCCAGCTGTACCTGACCCTCCGGGACGCCAAGCCGTCCGAGAGCCTGCCCTGGTCCGCGCTCGCCACCGAGCTGCGCCACCGGCCCGCCGAACTCGACACCCTCGTCATCGCCGACCTCAGCGCCGACCACGCCACCTGGCCGCAGCTCCTCGCCCTCGGCCACGGCCTCGCCGAAGGCGTGCCGATGTGGGCCGCGATCAGCCCCGACCCCGACCAGATCGGCACCTTCACCCGCGCCCTGGTCGAGTCCCTGCACCGGGGCCAGCCGGGCGCCGACACCCTGCTGACGCCCGAACAGCTTCAGCCGCAGGTCCACTCCGTGCTGCGCGCCGACAACATCGTGGTGGTCGCGCACCCGGCCGGGCGCCCCTACTTCCGCAACACCTCGCGGCAGATCGGCGCCGGCACCGAGTCCGCGCCCGCCGCCGAACCCCGGGTCCCGGCCCCGCCGGCCGGCCCGCCGTCCGTCGCCGCGAGCACGGCCGACGGCGCGGTACGGACCCGGGTGAGCCCCAGCTGGACGCCGCGCGGCATGGTCAGCCTCCGCAAGGCGGGCGTCCCGCCCACGCCGCCGCGACCGCCCCGGCCCGTCTCCCTGCTCAAGGCCGGCGACACCGCCGCCGAGCCCCTGGCGGCGACCGCCGGCCTGCCCGCCCCGGGCGGAGCTCCCGGCTCCGGCGCGGCGGCCCTGCCCGGCGCGGACCCGGCCGCGGCGCCCGGCCCCTCGACGCCCGCCGCCGACCCGCTCGCGGCGACCGTGGACCTGGCGAAGCCGGGCTCCGACCCGCTCGCCGCCACCGTCGACCTGGCCAAGCCGCGGAGCAGCGACCCGCTCGCCGCGACCCTGGACCTTGCCCCCGGCCGGTCGGAACCGACCCCGGACGCGGCGCACGGCGGTTCGGCTCCGGCCCACGACTCGCTGCCCGCCCCGGGCGCGGCCCCGGCCCATGGCCAGTCGGCTTCGACCCAGGCCCCGCCCGGCCCCTCGACGCCCGCCGCCGACCCGCTCGCGGCGACCGTGGACCTGGCGAAGCCGGGCTCGGACCCGCTCGCCGCCACCGTCGACCTGGCCAAGGCGCCGGAGGCGGCGCCGTCGACCGACTACCGCGAGGCGATCGGCCGGATCGTCCGCTGCGCCGACGCGGGCGACCACACGACCGCCGCCGAGCTCGCGCTGACACTGGAGCAGGAGGCCGTCGCCGCCCACGGCGACGACGCGCCGGCGGTTCTGCAGGCGCGCCAAGTGCGCGCGCACGTCTCCCGGCTCGCGGGCAGCCCGGCCCTGGCGGCGGAGCTGTACCGCCAGGTGGCGGTGGTCCTGCTGCGCACCGAGGGCGCCGGGCACCCGGAGACCCAGCAGGCCGCGACCAACGCCGAGGCGTGCTGGCGGGCGATCCCCGAGGCCGCCGAGGCGATCAGGATCGCCCCGGACATCATCGAACTGCGCGCCCACCTGCCGGGCCCCGACGGTCGCAAGCTCCGGGCGGCGGAGCGCCACCTGATGCAGCTCGCCGAGGCCAAGGCGCGGATCTAGCCCGGAGGGCAGGCCCGCGCCCCGGCCGGTCTCAGCGGGCGCCGCCGTTGACGTACAGCGTCTGCCCGCTGACGTACGACGCGTCCTCGCTGGCGAGGAAGGCGACCACGGCGGCGATCTCCTCGGGCTGCCCGACGCGGCGCAGCGGGGTGCGGTCGGCGGCGAGCGCCTGGTGCTCCTCGGCGGTGGAGCCGACGCGTTCGGCGGTGGAGGCGGTCATCGCGGTGGCGATGTAGCCGGGGGCGACGGCGTTCACGTTGATGTTGAACGGGCCGAGCTCGATGGCCAGGGTCGCGGTGAGGCCCTGGATGCCGGCCTTGGCGGCGGCGTAGTTGGCCTGGCCGCGGTTGCCGAGCGCGGAGCGCGAGCTGAGCGAGACGATCTTGCCGTACTTCTGCGCGACCATGTACTTCTGCACGACGTGGCTGCAGTTGTAGGCGCTGGTCAGGTTGACCGTCAGTACGGCGTCCCAGTCGGACTTCGGCATCTTGAAGAAGAGGTTGTCGCGGGTGATCCCGGCGTTGTTCACCAGGATGTGGATTGCTCCCAACTCCTCGGCCACGGCCGCGAAGGCGGCCTCCACCGCGTCGTAGTCGGCGACGTCGCAGCCGTACGCCCGGGCCGTGCCGCCCTTCGCGGTGATCGCGGCCACGGTGTCCGCCGCGCGTTCGGCGGTGAGGTCGACGACGGCGACCGTGGCGCCCTCCTCCGCGAGCCGCATCGCGGTGGCGGCGCCGATACCCTGGGCCGCCCCGGTCACCACGGCGACCTTGCCGGTGAACCGATCCATTGCCAACTCCATTTCTCTGTAACGCTGTTCGGTGGTTCTGCGGTTCTCAGACGTTCTCGACGACGACGGCGGTGCCCTGCCCGACGCCGACGCACATGGTGGCGAGGCCGCGGCGGGCGCCGGTGCGGTGCATCCGGTGCAGCAGGGTGGTGAGGATGCGGGCGCCGGAGCCGCCGAGCGGGTGGCCGAGCGCGATGGCGCCGCCGGTCGGGTTGACCAGCTCCGGGTCGAAGCGCAACTCCCGTACGCTGGCGAGTGCCTGGGCGGCGAAGGCCTCGTTGAACTCGGCCTCGTCGATGTCGGTGACGCTCCAGCCCGCGCGGGCCAGCACCTTGCGGGTGGCGGGCACCGGGCCGATGCCCATCACGTCCGGGTGGACTCCGGCCGAGGCGCCCGCGACGTACCGGCCGAGCGGCTCCAACTCCAGCTCCCGCAGCACCTCTTCGCTGACCAGCAGCAGGGCGGCCGCGCCGTCGTTCATCGGCGAGGCGTTGCCCGCGGTGACGCTGCCGCCGGCCCGGAAGACCGGCTTGAGGCGGCCGAGCTTCTCCAGGGTGGTGTCCTCGCGGATGCACTCGTCCTCGGTGACGGTGACGCCGTCCGGCCGTACCACGGACAGGAGTTCGGCGTCGAAGAGGCCGTCCTTGCGGGCCGCGGCCGCCAGCCGGTGGCTGCGCAGGGCGAACCGGTCCTGGTCCTCGCGGCTGACGCCGTAGCGCTGCGCGACCTCCTCGGCGGTCTCGCCCATCGAGAGCACGCCGTGCAGCTCGTGCATCCGCGGGTTGGTGATCCGCCAGCCGAGCCGGGTGTCGAAGGTCTCCATCCGGTGCGGCAGCGCCTCGTCGGGGCGGGGCAGCACGAACGGCGCGCGGCTCATCGACTCGCAGCCGCCGGCGACCACCACGTCGGCGTCGCCGGAGCCGATCGCCCGGGCGGCGGTGGTGACGGCCTCCAGGCCGGAGGCGCAGAGCCGGTTGAGGGTGGCGCCGGGGACGGTGTCGGGGAGTCCGGCGAGCAGGACGGCCATCCGGGCGAGGTTGCGGTTGTCCTCGCCGGCCTGGTTGGCGGCGCCCCAGTAGACGTCGTCGATCCGGGCGGGGTCGAGCTGGGGGACGCCGTCGAGCAGTCCGCGCAGCACGGCGGCGGACAGGTCGTCCGGCCGGACGGTGGACAGCGCGCCGCGCAGCTTCCCGATCGGGGTGCGGCGGGCGGCGGCGAAGTAGACAGGACGCACTTCGTCGGGCTCCTTATCTGGGTGTCGGTTCAGAACGCGGAGATGCCGGTCAGGGATCGCCCGATCAGCAGCTTGTGGATCTGGCTGGTGCCTTCGTACAGGGTCATCACCCGCGCGTCGCGCAGGTACTTGCCGACGGGGTACTCGTCGATGAAGCCGTAGCCGCCGAAGACCTGGAGGGCGTTGTTGGCCGCCCGCACCGCCGCCTCGCCGGCGTACAGCTTGGCGACGGAGGACTCGGTGGCGAACGGCAGTCCGCGCTCGATGTGGTCGGCGACCCGCCAGGTGAGCAGGCGGGCGGCGTCCACGTCGACGGCGATGTCGGAGATCAGCTCCTGCACCAGCTGGTGCGAGGCGATCGGCTTTCCGAACTGCTCGCGCTCGCCGGCGTACTTCACGGCGGCCTCCAGGCAGGCCCGGGCGATGCCGACGCAGCCCGCGGCGACCGACATCCGGCCCTTGGCGAGGGCGGCCATGGCGACGGTGAAGCCCTTGCCCTCGGCGCCGAGCCGGGCGCTGTCGGGCACCCGGACGCCGTCGAAGGTCAGCTCGGCGGTGGCCTGGCCGCGCAGGCCGAGCTTGCCGTGGATCAGCCTCCGCCCGAAGCCGGGGGAGTCGGTGGGCACCAGGAAGGCCGTCACTCCCCGGTGGCCCGGTTCGCCGGTGCGGGCGAAGACCAGGGCGACCTCGGCCCAGGTGCCGTTGGTGATGAACGTCTTCGAGCCGGTGATCAGCCAGTCGTCGCCGTCGCGCACCGCGCGGGTGGTGAGGTTGGCGGCGTCCGAGCCGGTGCCGGGCTCGGTGAGCGCGAAGCAGGCCAGCGCCTCGCCGGAGGTGAGCCGGGGCAGCCAGTGCCGCTTCTGCTCCTCGGTGCCGAAGGAGTTGACGGACTTGCCGACCAGGCCCAGCGAGACCGAGACGATGCCGCGCACCGAGGAGTCGCCGCGGCCGAGCTCCTCCAGGACCAGGCAGTACGCGAGGTGGTCGCCGCCGCTGCCGCCGTACTCCTCGGGCAGGGTGAGGCCGAGGAAGCCCAGCTTGCCGAGCTTGCGCACGATCCCCAGGTCCACCTGCTCGGCCCGGTCCCACTCGGCGGCGTGCGGCACGATCTCGCGGTCGGTGAAGTCCGCCGCGAGTTCGCGGACGGCGGTCTGCTCCTCGGTGAGTTCCAGGTTCATGCGGCGGGCACCTCGATAAACTAGCGCTGCAAGTTTTATGGTGACTGTAGCCCCGCACCCGGCGGCCTGGGAAGGGGGACCGCACCGCGGCGCCTGCAACAATGGGCGGTCACCCGAACGGACCGGAGGAGGCGACCGTGGCCCGACCGCGCACCCCGCTGCTCAGCCGCGGGCGGATCGTGTCGACCGCCCTCGCCCTGGTCGACGCCGAGGGCCTGGACGGGCTCTCCACCCGCCGCCTGGCCACCGAGCTCTCGGTCAGCGGGCCCTCGCTCTACAACCACTTCGCCACCAAGGACGAGCTGCTCGACGCCGTGGTCGACAGTGTGATGGGCGAGGTGGACCTGTCGATGTTCGACGCGCCGCAGTCCTGGCGGACGGCGCTGCGCGACTGGGCCCGCTCGTACCGGGCGGCGCTGGCCGCCCACCCCAACATCGTGCCGGTGCTGGCCCAGGGCCCCGGCCGCCGGCCGAACGCGCTGCGGCTCGCCGACGCCGTCTTCGGCTGCCTGGTGGACGCCGGGTGGCCGCGCGGACAGGCCACCCGGGTCGGCGCGCTGATGCGCTACTTCATCACCGGCTCCGCGCTCGGCTCCTTCGCGGCCGGCTTCCCCGAGGACGCCCAGCTGTACGCGGCGGACTACCCGCACCTGGGCGAGGCGCACCTGCTGGCCGAGCACCGCCGCTCGATCGACGAGGGCGCGTTCGAGACCGGCCTGGAGGCACTCCTGGACGGTCTCGAACTGCGCTACGCCCGCCTGAACGCGGGCTGAAGACGGGCTGACCCCGGCGCGCGCCCGCCTCGGCGGGCGGCGGGCCTCAGCCCGCGACGGCCTTCAGCGCCCGGCGGATCTCGCCCGCCGGGTCGCCCTCGTGGTAGATCCGCTCGCTCGGCTCGATGCCGTCCAGGAACTCCTGGTAGCGGATCGCGTAGTACACGTGCATCAGCGGCGCGGCCAGCTCCAGCGCCCGCTCCGGGTCGCTGCCCGGCGCCAGCTCCCGCCAGGCCGCCACCCAGCGCCCGCGGGCCTCGGCCCAGCGCTCCGGCGACAGGAACGGCCGTGCCCGCAGGCCGTCGAAGGCCGGGTGGCCGAAGAACGCGTCGGAGAAGTCGATCGCCACCGTGACGCCGTCCCGGTGGCGCCAGTTGCCCGGGTGGTAGTCGCCGTGCACCGAGCTCTCCGGCAGCCCGCAGGCCGCCAACGCGTCGGCGATTCCGGGCAGTTGCCCGGTGAGCGCGTGCGCCGCCGCCAGCTCCTCGGTGGACAGGTCGGTCACCTTGCCGCTCGCCAGCAGCTCGCCGAACGCGCCGGCCAGCGCGGCGGGCGTCCGGTCGCTCAGCGCGGGGTCGCGGCGGCCGGCCAGCGCGGCCTGGGCGCGGGCGAGGTTCTCCACGGCGTCGAGCATGGCGTCCTCGGGCACGCCCCAGCAGTCCACGCCCGGCACCTGCTCCAGCAGCACCCGGTGGTCGGCCGCCGCCAGCACCCCGGGGACCAGCGCGGGGTCGGCGGTGGCGAACAGCGCGATGGCGCGGGCCTCGTCCACGCCGAACGGCGGCGTGGTCTTCAGCCAGACCGGGCCGTCGGCGGTCGGGATCCGGAACAGGCCGGAGAGGTTCCAGGTCTTCACCTGCTCCGCCGGGCCGAGCGCCGGGCGGCCCAGGGCGGCCAGCTCGGCCCCGGCCCAGTCGAGCGCGGCCCGCAGCCCGTCCGCCGTCGCCCACGGCAGGCGCAGCGGGTGGTCCGCCAACTCGCCGTCCACCGAAGCCGGCTCCAGCTCGGCGGCCGGACGTTCCAGCTCGACCGCCGGGCGTTCCAGCGCCTCCGCGTGGTAGCGGACCAGCCCGCCGCGGCCGCCCTCGCCGCCGTCCACCGACAGCAGCCGCAGCAGCACCGCCGGGACGCCGATCCGGTCCGTCAACCCGCCGACCACGCAGGCCGCTTCGGCCCAGTGCGGGGAGTCCACCGGGAACGGGCCGACCTCGCCGAGGAGTTCGCCCTGCCAGGTCACCACGGCGGTGACACGTCGTTCTTCATTCGTCTGCACCCGCGCATTCTCCGGGTGGACCACCCCGCCGGCCAGCGGTTTTTCCACCCGGCCGGGCTCACCACGGCTCGCGGGCCAGGAAGGCGGGCCGCAGGTCCGGGTCCACCGGGTCGTAGTAGCGGTGGTAGACCGGGGTGAGGCCGCCGGAGACCGGGGGCACGATCCAGCTCCAGTCGGCGGGGGTGGGCCGGCCGAGCCGCTTCTCCTGGGCGATGTGCCGCAGGAAGCGCTCCGACTCGGTGTGGTGGTCGGCCATCGTCACCCCGGCCCCCTGGAAGGAGTGCAGCACCGCGACGTTCAGCTCGACCAGCGCGCGGTCCCGCCAGAGCGTGCGCTCGGAGGAGGTGTCCAGGCCGAGCCGCCGCCCGACCTCGTGCAGCATCGCGTACCGGTCGGCGTCCGCGAGGTTGCGGGCGCCGATCTCGGTGCCCATGTACCAGCCGTTGAACGGCGCCGCCGGGTAGCGCACCCCGCCGATCTCCAGGGTCATGTCGCTGATCGCCGGCACCGCGTACCAGCGCAGCCCCAGCTCGGCGAACCAGCCGTGCTCGGGGTGGCGCAGGTCCACCTCCAGCACCGCGTCGTCCGGCACCTCGAACCAGCGCGGCTCCGCGCCCGGTCCGGGCTGGATCAGCAACGGCAGGACGTCGAACCGCCCTTCGCCGCTCTTCCACTTCAGCGACCGGGCCAGTGAGGCCAGTTGCTCCCCGGCCGGGTCGCCGGTCCGGACGCCGTCCTCGTCCAGGTAGCCGGCGTAGCGCACCAGCTGGGAGTTGAGGATCCGCGGGGCCGGGCGGCCCGGCGCGTCCGGCGCGAAGACCGACACCACCGGGCGGATCCGGCCGCCGTTGGTGGCGGTGCGCAGGTGCGTGAAGCACTCCTGCGCCATCTCCTCCGGCTCGGTGACGTGCCGCAGGTCGCGCACCACCAGGCTGCGCCAGTACAGCCGTCCGATGCAGCGCGCCGCGTTCCGCCAGGCGAGCCGGGCACCGAACGCCAGTTCCTCGACGGTGTGCCGGTAGGTGCCGGTCCGCTCGATCTCGGCGATCACCTCGCGCAGCCGCGGCAGGGGGTCGCCGGCCGCGGGGGTCTCCTCGTGGAACTGGCGGACGAACGCGGCGGCCTCCGCGACCGGTCCGCGCCGGCCGGTGTCCCCGGGCGGTCCGGCGGCGTCGTGCACCGGGGGCACGGCGTGGTACGGGTGGCCCGCCTGCTGGTGGTGGCCGAACGGACAGACCCCTGCCGGGGCCGGCTTGCGCGTACGAAGGCGACTGAAGATCAAGAGCACATCCCTCCCGAGTCACAGGAGTACCGGATGTGCGTGCTTGGGCGCAGAGAGTGAGCGATTCGGCCCACACCGCGCCCGCCCCGCCGCTAGGGTGTGCCCGACTCGCGGGCCGGTCCCGTCCGGATCACCGCCCGGGCCGGTCCCGTCCGGTCACCCGCACGGGCGGGTCCAGGCACCAGGCGAGCAGGGCGGGCCAGGGGCCGTAGCCGGAGTCCGGGTTGAGGTGCGCCCCGCCCGGCACCAGGTCGGCGTCCAGGCCGAGCGGCGCGGCGTACGCGGTGAGCGCGCCGCCCGGGCAGTACGGGTCGTCGTCGGCGGCGACCAGCCGGACCGAGGGGCCCGGCCGGACGGCCGTCGGCGGGGCGAAGCCGGCGATCTCCGGGATGCCTGCCGTCACCTCGGGGGAGGGCGGCGCGATCAGCAGCACCCGCTCCGCCCCGGCCGCGACGGGCAGCCCCCGGTCGAGCGCGTGCAGCCACAGCAGGCAGCCGAGGCTGTGGCAGAGCACCGTCCGCCCGCCGGGCCGGGCCGGCAGCCGCTCCAGCTCGCCGAGCCAGGCCTCCAGCCGCGGCTCGTCCGGGTCGGGGAGCTGCGGGTAGTCGACGTGGTGGCCGAGCCCGGTGAGCTGCCCGGCGAGCCAGTGCTGCCAGTGGTCGGCGGGGCGGCGGTTCTGCCAGCCGTGCAGGATGAGGAAGTCCATGCCGACGATCTTCGGGGCCCGGCGCCGGTGAGGTCCAGTCGAATCGGCGCCGGGCGGTACGACTCCGGGCGGTACGGGTTCGGGCGGCGCGGGCTCAGCCGGCGGACGCCGGGCGGGCGAGCGAGAGGCCGAAGCGGCCCTGCTCGTCGGTCCACCACTCGGCGAGCCGCATGCCCGCCGCCGCCAGCTCCGTCGCGACCCGCTCGCGCCGGAACTTCGCCGACACCTCGGTGCGCAGCTCCTCGCCCTCGGCGAAGTGCAGCGGCAGGTCGAGCTCCGGGATCTTCACGGTCTGGTCGCGCCGCGAGCGCAGCCGCATCTCGATCCACTCCTGCTCGGCGTCCCAGAGCGCGACGTGCTCGAACTGGGCCGGGTCGAAGTCCGCCGACAGCTCCCGGTTGAGCACGTTGAGCACGTTGAGGTTGAACTCCGCGGTCACCCCGGCCGCGTCGTCGTACGCGGCGACCAGCACGCCGGTGTCCTTCACCAGGTCGGTGCCGAGCAGCAGCGCGTCGTCGGGCCGCAGCCGTTCGCCGATCCCGGCGAGGAAGCGGGCGCGTTCGGAGGGCAGCAGGTTGCCGAGGGTGCCGCCGAGGAAGGCGAGCAGTCGGGGCCCGTCGCCGTCGGGCAGCTGCAGGCCGTGGGTGAAGTCGGCGAGCACGGCGTGCACGGTCAGCCCCGGGTAGTCCTCGGTCAGGGCCCGCCCGGCCGCCTCCAGGGCGCTCTCGCTGACGTCGACCGGCACGTAGCTGTCGAGGGTGCCGAGCCCGCGCAGCGCGTCCAGCAGCAGCCGGGTCTTCTCGGACGACCCGGATCCCAGCTCGACCAGCGTCCGGGCCCGGCTGACCTCGGCGATCTCCGGGGCGCGGGCGACCAGGATGGAGCGTTCGGCGCGGGTCGGGTAGTACTCGGGCAGCCGGGTGATCTCCTCGAACAGCTCGCTGCCCCGGGCGTCGTAGAACCACTTCGGCGGCAGCCACTTGGGACTCGCGGTCAGACCGTTCTGGACGTCGTGGCGTAGCGCGTGGTGGAAGTGGTCGGCGGGCAGCAGTCGGGTGAGGTCGTATCCGGTCACGGTGGGGTCCTCTCGAGGGCGTGGGGTCAGTCGATCGGTCGGACGGTGCTGCCCGCCGCGGTGGCGAGCAGCAGGGAGCGGTCGGGGACCTCGGCCCAGCCGGGTCCGTCGTCGCCGGGCTCCGAGGCGACCAGCACGCCGCCGGTGGGTCCGGCGCGGTGGTACAGGGTGTCGCCCCAGGCGGTGGCGGCGATCGAGGTGCCGTCGGTGAGCAGCAGGTTGAGCCGGGCGTCGCCGTACTTGGCGGTCTCCCGGACGGTCTCCGCCAGGGCCTCGCCGGGTTCGGCGCCGCCCCGCAGCCGGTGCAGGACCAGGGCCCACACCAGGGCCGAGTCGGTCCGCGCCTCCAGCGCCAGGAGTTCGGCGGGCGGGAGTTCGGCGGCCAGTGGCCCGTACCGTTCGGGCCAGCCGGGCAGCGCGCCGTTGTGGCTGAACAGCCACCGTCCGGCGGCGAACGGCGCGGCGGCCGCCTCGCCGGCCGCGCAGCCCGGGGTGGCGCTGCGGACGGCCGCCAGCAGCGCCCCGGTGCGCACCACCCGGGCCAGGTCCGGCAGGTTGGCGTCGGCCCAGATCGGGCCCTCGCGCCGGTAGCGGGCGGGCCGTTCCTCGCCGTCGGCGTACCAGCCGAGGCCGAAGCCGTCCGCGTTGACCGTGCCGTGCCGCTGCAGCCGGGGCGCCCAGGACTGCCGGTACAGCCCGTACGGCGGCTCCAGCACCAGCCGTCCGAGCGGGACCGGGGGCCCCAGGTAGGCGAGGTGGCGGCACATCAGTCGGCCTCCGCGTCCCGGGCGGTGCGGAACCCGGAGAAGATCTGCCGCCGGACCGGGTAGTCCCAGTTGCGGAAGGTGCCCCGGCAGGCGACCGGCGCCACGGCGAACGAGCCGCCGCGCAGCACCTTGTACTCGGGGCCGAAGAACACCTCCGAGTACTCCTTGTACGGCCACACCCGGAAGCCCGGGTAGCCGGTGAAGTCGCTCGCCGTCCACTCCCACACGTCGCCGATCAACTGCCGGACGCCGTAGGGGGACCGGCCGGCCGGGTAGCCGCCGACCGGGGCCGGCCGCAGGTGCCGCTGGCCGAGGTTGGCGTGCTCGGGGCCGGGCGACTCGTCGCCCCACGGGTAGCGGCGGGAGCGGTCGGCGACCGGGTCGTGCCGGGCGGCCTTCTCCCACTCCGCCTCGGTCGGCAGCCGCCGGCCCGCCCACCGGGCGTACGCGTCCGCCTCGTACCAGCTCACGTGCAGCACCGGCTCGTCGCCCGGCACGGGTTCGACCGTGCCGAAGCGGCGGCGCAGCCACTGCCCGCCCTCGCGCGACCAGAACAGCGGTGCCTCCAGGCCCGCCTGCTGCCGGTGCGCCCAGCCCTCGGCCGTCCACCAGCGCGGGTCGCGGTAGCCGCCGTCGGCGATGAACTCCTGGTACGCGGCGTTGGAGACCGGGGTGGTGTCCAGCCAGTACGCGGGCAGGTCGACCCGGTGCGCGGGCCGCTCGTTGTCCAGCGCCCACGGCTCGGTGTCGGTGCCCATGGTGAACGGGCCTGCAGGGACCAGGACTTCGGCGGGCAGCGGACCGTCGGTCGCGGGCGGCGGCGGGGGAGCGGTGAGCACCGCCGGTCCCTTGCGCAGCTGGTGGGTGATCAGCATGGTCTCGTCGTGCTGCTGCTCGTGCTGGGCGATCATCCCGAACGCGAAGCCGGCGTCCAGCAGCGGCGCGCCCTCCAGCGGGCTGGCCGCGAGCAGGTCGAAGACCCGGCCGCGGACCTCGTGCGCGTAGGCGCGGGCCTGGTCCGGTGGCAGCAGCGGCAGGCTCGGCCGCTCGGCCCGCGGGTGCTCGAAGGCGTCGTACAGCGGGTCGATCTCCGGGTGCATCGGGTCGCGGCCGCCGACGTTGCGCAGCAGCCACAGTTCCTCCTGGTTGCCGATGTGCGCCAGGTCCCAGACCAGCGGTGACATCAACGGGGAGTGCTGGGCGGTCAGTTCGCCGTCCTCGACGCAGTCGGTCAGACCGGCGGTGCGGGTCCGGGCGGCCTCCAGCTCGGCGGCGATCAGCTCGCGCAGCACGGCGGGGTCGGTGGTGTCGGCGTTCAGCACGGCGGCGCCTCCTCGGGCAGCGGCCGGGCGCCCGCCCGGACCGCGTCCAACTGGTCGTCGGCGGGGCAGCGGCCCCGCATCGGATAGCGCTCGGCGAACTCGCCGAGCGCCCGCCGCAGCCGGCCGTCGCCGTCCCGGCCGGGCCCCGTGCCGCCGTCCCGGCCGGGCCCCGTGCCGCCGTCCGCGCGCCGGGCCAATGCCCGGTCGGCGGCGGCGAAGCAGGCGAGCGCGGCCCGGCGCAGCTCGGGGTCGGACATCCCGGCACGTGCGGCGTGCTGCCACAGTGCGCTGCGCGGCGCCGCGTCCGGACCGGGGTCGGGCAGCCGGTCCAGCGCCTCCAGGGCGGTGTCGGCGGCCTGCGGGTCGTCCAGCAGCGCGCCGACCAGCGCCAGCGGCACCAGCCAGCCCTCGCCCGGCTGGGCGTCGATCATGCGCAGCTCCAGGTGGCCGCGCGGGCGGACCGGCGGGAACAGCGTGGTGCGGTGGTACTCCAGGTCGGCCAGGGTGGCGGGGCGCTCGCCGGCGCCGCGCAGCCAGTCCCGGAAGGTCAGGCCGGCCGGTGCCGTCCACGGCAGGCCGTCGGGGCGGCGCACGCACAGCACCTTGGCGTCCAGCACGTACCGGGCCCAGGCGGTGCGCGGGTCGCCGTCCGGTGCAGGGGCGGTGGTGCGGCTCGCGTCCATCCGCGACCACACCATCTGCCGGGTGGACCGGTATCCGGTCGGACGGCCGTCCAGCAGCGGCGAGTTGGCGAACGCGGCGACCAGGACCGGTCCCAGCAGGTGGGTGAGGCGCCAGCGCCCGGCGATCTGCCGCTCCGTCCCGGAGTCCACGCAGACCTGCACGGACGCGGTGCCGGTCATCATCACCCGGCCCCACGGGCCGCCGCGCTCGAAGTACTGCTCCATCGCGACGTAGCGCGGGTGCGAGGCCTGCATCCGCCGCTCGCGGGCCAGCGGGTCGGTGCCGCTGCCGGTGAGGGTCAGGCCCTGGGTGGCGTACGCGGCGCGGAGGGCGGCCTGGTCGGCCAGCAGCAGCTCGGCGCAGGACTGCAAGGTCTCGGCGGGCGGGGAGCTGAGCTCGACCTGCCCGCCCGGCTCCTCGGTGAGCCGGGAGCCCGCCGGGAGCAGCGGGCCGTCGGGGTGCGCGGGCAGCGTCGCCAGGGCGGCCGCGACGCGCGCGGGATCGACCGTCTCCTCGGGACATCGGCCGTCGTGGACGAACCACTCGGCCTCCACCCCGACCAGCCGGGGCGGCCCGATCTTGAAACATATGCCGAGCAGATGTCGCTCCGCCGACGCCTCGGTCAGGGGCGTCACGCTCGGTCGCGACTGTTGCCGGTCCTGCGGGTGATGCGGGCGTACGGGTATCACCGGACTCACCATCCCTCGGTACGCGATTGCGGCCCGGTACTTCCTGCTCAGTCTGCTACGGGCCAAACATCGTCGCCGCTCAGCGGGCATCCTGGCTGGTCAACCGGGTGAGAGCGGCCTGCAGGCGGGGCAGCGGGAGGGCGAAATTCAGCCGTAGACAACCGGTTCCGGCCGCCCCGAAATCGGCACCGTCGGACAGCTCCACCTTGCGCTGCGTGAGCAGCCCGGCGCGCGTCCCCAGGGCCGAGCCGTCCAGCCACAGCAGGTACCCGGCGCGGGGCCGCACCAGCACCGCCGGGCCGAGCGCGGCCACCGCCAGGTCCCGCGCGGCGGTCAGGTGCGCCAGCACCCCCTCCAGCCACGGCCCGCCCTCCGCGAGCGCCGCGCGCTGCACCAGTGCCTCCAGCAGCCCGCCCTCCCACAGGCCGTAGCCCGCCATGACCTCGGTCAGCCGCGCCCGCAGCCCCGGGTCCGGGACCAGCGCGAAACAGCTGGGGACGCCGGAGGTGTTGAAGGTCTTGCCGACCGAGTTCAGCGTCACCACGTGCGGCGCCCCGCCCGTCACCGCGACCGCCACCGGCTGCGGCCGGCCCGCGTCCGGATGCAGCAGGTCGCCGTGCACCTCGTCGGAGACCAGCAGGCCCCCGCACTCCGCCGCCAGCGCGGCGGCCGCCCGGACCTCCTCCTCCCGCCACACCGTGCCCGACGGGTTGTGCGGGCTGCTCAGCAGGACCGCGCCCGGCCGCAGCGCCGCGAAGCCTTCCAGCGGCAGCCGGTAGCCGTCCGCGTCCCGCTCGAACGCGACCTCCCGGTGCGCGGACCCCGCCGCCCGGCACACCGCCGTGAACCCGCCCCACTCCGGCGACCCGGACACCACCGGCCCGGGCAACGGGCCGCACGCCTCCAGCAGCAGCCGCACCGCCGTCCGCACCCCGAACGGCATCAGCACCACCCACGCCGGATCCACGACCACCCCGTGCCGCCGGCGGTACCAGCGCGCCACCAGCTCGCGGTCGGCCGGCTCCACCACCGTGTACCCGAGCGCCGGGTGGGCCGCCCGCCGCGCCAGCGCCGCCCCGATCGCGGCCGGCCCCGGCAGGTCCATGTCCGCCAGCCCCAGCGCGATCGCCCCGCCCGCGGCCCGCGCCCACTTCGCACTCCCGGTCCCCGCCCGGTCGAACCCGGTGTCCATCCGCCCATGCTCCCAGGTACGGCGCCCGCAGGCCCGGTGATCGGCCCGGTCCGGAGGGCGTAGCCTGCGGGTGATCACTGTCGGAGTACGGGGGCGCACCATGGAGACGTCGGAACCGGCCGCGGGCGGGGAGGTCACCCTGTTCGTCGCCCGGAGCGTGGACCGCGGGCACGAGGAGGACTTCGAGCGCTGGGCGCGGGGGATCCTCGGCGCGGCGGCCGCGCACCCGGGCAACCTCGGGACCGGCCTGCTCCGGCCGTCGGCGCCCGGGGAGCCGTGGCACCTGCTGCTGCACTTCCGCGACGCCGAGGCGTTCAAGGCCTGGCAGGAGTCGCCCGAGCGGGCCGCGTGCTTCGCCAGGGCGACCGGCCACCACGTCGAGGTCCGCCGACGCGAACTGCACGGTATGGAGGGCTGGTTCGCCACCACCCCGACCGGCGCCCACCGCACTCCGCCGCCGCGCTGGAAGATGGCGGTCGCCTCCACGGTGGCGATCGCCCCGCTCACCGTCAGCGCCAGCCTGTGGCTCAACCCACACCTGGTCATGCCGGCGGCCGTCCGCTCGCTGGTGCTCGCGCCGGTGATCTCCACGCTGATGACCTATGTGGCCCTCCCCGCCGTCACCCGGGCGATGCGCCGCTGGCTCTTCCCGCGTCGGGGGGCCGACGCCGAGCTTTCGTAAAGTCTTCGTCAGATCCTCCGCGATCGGGCCGAAACCCCTGGGGAATGCGACAACCGATCAATATGATCCGCCCCTGACAATCCATCAGGACAACCCAGGGGGGATCGCTCCATGACCACCGATCACACCCGCCGTCGGACGGGTCTGCGGGCCGCTGCCGCCGTCTCGCTGCTCGCCGGCTCGCTGGCCGTCGGCATACCGACCGCGCAGGCGGACACCGGCCCGACCGGCCGCGCCACACTGGAGGGCACCGCCCCGGAGTGGACCGCCGCCGCCTCCGACACCGGCGCCACCGCCGGCTCCACGCAGGTCGGCGCCCGGGTCTACCTCGCCGGCCGGGACGCCCAGGGCCTCACCGCCTACGCATCCGCCGTCTCCGACCCGTCCTCGCCCAGCTACGGCAAGTACCTGACGCCCGAGCAGGCCGAGGCGCGCTTCGGCGCCACCCCGCAGCAGATCGCCGCGGTCACCGCGTGGCTGAAGTCCTCCGGCCTGACCGTGACCGGCGGCGACCGCCACTACCTCGCGGTCACCGGCGACGCCGCGGCCGTGCAGAAGGCCTTCGCCGCGCCGCTGCACGACTACCGCAAGGACGGCAGGACCTACCACGCCCCGGCGCACGCCGCCTCCGCCCCGCGCGAGCTGGCCGACGCGGTGCTCACCGTCACCGGCCTGGACAACTCGCCGCGCCGGGCCAAGCCGCAGGACACCCTGCCCGGCCCCGGCGACGGCTTCCGCAACGCGGGCCCGTTCTCCACCTACTACGGCTCGAACGTCGCGAGCACCCTGCCGGACGCGTACGGCGGGAAGGTCCCGTACGCCGTGCGCGGCTACACCGGCAAGCAGCTGCGCGCCGCCTACGGCGCGGGCGGCTTCACCGGCAAGGGCGTGACCGTGGCGATCACCGACGCCTACGCCTCGCCGACCATGGCGGCCGACGCGGCCGAGTACGCCAAGCGCAACGGCGACCAGCCGTACCGCAAGGGCCAGTACACCGAGGTCCTGCCGGCCTCCTACAACAGCGTCGAGGACTGCGGCGCCTCCGGCTGGTACGGCGAGGAGTCCCTCGACGTCGAGGCGGTGCACGCGCTCGCCCCGGACGCCGACATCGTGTACGTGGCCGGCGCCTCCTGCAACGACCCGGACCTGCTCGACGCCCTCAACAAGATCGTCGACAGCCGGCTCGCCGACATCGTCTCCAACTCCTGGGGCGACATCGAGGCCAACGAGACCTCGGAGACCGCGGCCGCCTACGACCGCACCTTCAAGCTGGGCGCGATCGAGGGCATCGGCTTCTACTTCTCCTCCGGCGACGACGGCGACAACGTGGCCGCCCACGGCAAGAAGCAGATCGACACGCCCGCCAACTCCGCCTGGGTGACCGCGGTCGGCGGCACCTCGCTGGCCGTCGGCAAGGGCGACACGTACCGGTTCGAGACCGGCTGGGGCACCGAGAAGGCCAATCTCTCCGCCGACGGCAAGAGCTGGACCGACTTCCCGGGCGCCTACACCAGCGGCGCCGGCGGCGGCACCAGCTCCACCGTCAAGCAGCCCTTCTACCAGCGCGGAGTGGTGCCGGACTCCCTGGCGAAGGCCAACGGCCCGACCCGGATGCGCACCACCCCGGACATCGCCGCGGTCGCCGACCCCAACACCGGCTTCCTGGTCGGCCAGACCCAGGCGTGGCCCGACGGCACCGTCTCCTACGACGAGTACCGGATCGGCGGCACCTCGCTGGCCGCCCCGGTGATCGCCGGCGTCCAGGCCCTGGCCCAGCAGGCCCGGCACTTCCCGATCGGCTTCGCCAACCCGGGGATCTACGCCCGCTACGGCTCCCCGCTGTACCACGACGTCACCGACCACCCGCTCGGCGCCGACCGCGACCTCGCGGTCGCCCGGGTCGACTTCGTCAACGGCGTGGACGCGGCCGACGGCCTCCGCACCTCGGTCCGCACCCTCGGGAAGGACTCCTCCCTGCAGGCCGTCCGCGGCTACGACGACGTCACCGGCGTCGGCACCCCCGCCCCGGGCTACGTCGGCTCCTACGCCCTGCCCTTCTTCCGCCGCTGACCCACCCGGGCGCCCGGACGGCCCCGGCTCCCGCCGGTCCCACCCGGGCGCCCACCCCTCCGGCGGGGTGCGGAAGCGCGGGGTGACCCGGGTCCCGGTGAGGCAGGGGCACAGCCGGTCGGCGACCGCGGCGACGGCGCCCTCCATGCCGAGCACGCGCACCAGCCGCATGCCGACGGTCTGCCGCGTCCCGTACGAGGTGCCGACCCCGTACGGGATCTTCTCGCGGAGCTCGGGCACCAGCTGCCCGAGCCGTACGCCCGTCACCTCGCCGGAATCGGCCACGGCGGCGAGGACGCGCCGCTCGACCCCGGCGGTCCACCCCGCGGAGAGGCCGGCCCCGGCGAAGTCGGCGACCATGCCGCGGCGTTCGCGGTCGGCGACCTTCAGCGTGGTGGAGGCTGCCCGCCGGCGCCCGGCCGGCAGGTGCCGTACCCCGAGGCGGGCGCGGCGCTGCCCGTCGTCGATCCGCGGGCGGGTTGCGGCACTCACGTCGTTCGGGCCCCTCGGTCGGCGGGTCTGCTGTTCCGGAATCCTTCCTGCACCACGGTCCGCCCGCCGCCGGGCAACTGCACGCTCGGGCGGGAACTCTGACACAGCGACGGTCCGGTGGGAAGGTGCGTGCAGCACATCGTTCCCGGAAGCGGGAGCGCTCCCACCGAATCCGGTCGAAGTCCTTGACGCGGATCGCAGGGCATGGCTTCATATCCGGTGTCCCCGGGCTGAGTTCGAGCCCGGGAACAGACAGCACATGGGAGCGCTCCCACAATCCGCTCCCAGCCGGATCCGTCCCCCACCCGAAAGGATCCCCCCAGTGTCGGCCCTTCTCGTCAGCCGTCTGAAGACGGCCGCGGCCGCCGTGGTGCTCAGCGCCACGGCCGTGCTGCCGATCGCCACGGCGCAGTCCGCCCACGCGGCCACCCGTGTCGACAACCCCTACGTGGGCGCCGGGGTCTACGTGAACCCCGAGTGGTCCTCGAAGGCCGCCGCCGAGCCCGGTGGTTCCGCGGTCTCCAACCAGCCCACCGCCGTCTGGCTGGACCGGATCGCCGCGATCAACGGCGCGAGCGGGTCGATGGGCCTGCGCGCCCACCTGGACGCCGCGGTGCAGCAGGCCGCGGGCAAGCCGTACGTGTTCCAGGTCGTGATCTACGACCTGCCGGGCCGCGACTGTGCCGCCCTGGCCTCGAACGGCGAGCTCGGCCCCACCGAACTGCCGCGCTACAAGAGCGAGTTCATCGACCCGATCGCGGCGATCCTGGCCGACCCGGCCTACGCCAACCTGCGGATCGTCACCACCATCGAGATCGACTCGCTGCCGAACCTGGTCACCAACGCGGGCGGCACCGCCACCGCGACCCCGGCCTGCGACACCATGAAGGCCAACGGCAACTACGTGAACGGCGTGGGCTACGCGCTGGCCAAGCTCGGCGCGATCCCGAACGTCTACAACTACGTCGACGCGGGCCACCACGGCTGGCTCGGCTGGGACTCCAACCTGCAGCCGGCCATCGACATGCTGAAGCAGGCCGCCACCGCGTCCGGCTCGACCGTGAACAACGTGCAGGGCTTCATCGTCAACACCGCCAACTACTCGGCGCTGCACGAGCCCAACTTCACCATCGACGACACGGTGAACGGCACCTCGGTCCGGCAGAGCAAGTGGGTCGACTGGAACCGCTACGTCGACGAGGCGTCCTACGCGAAGGCGTGGCGCGACAAGGCGATCGCGTCCGGCTTCAACTCCAACATCGGCATGCTGATCGACACCTCCCGCAACGGCTGGGGCGGCGCCAACCGTCCGGCCGGCCCGGGCCCGAAGACCACCGTCGACGCGTACATCGAAGGCGGCCGGATCGACCGCCGCTTCCAGGCCGGAAACTGGTGCAACCAGTCCGGCGCGGGTCTCGGCGAGCGGCCCAAGGCGGCCCCCGAGGCCGGCATCGCGGCCTACGTGTGGGTGAAGCCCCCGGGTGAGTC
The DNA here is from genome assembly GCF_043200835.1 of Kitasatospora sp. NPDC048365. Lineage (NCBI taxonomy): Bacteria > Bacillati > Actinomycetota > Actinomycetes > Kitasatosporales > Streptomycetaceae > Kitasatospora > Kitasatospora sp. NPDC048365. Next base: position 75,220 of record NZ_JBICYJ010000002.1, on the reverse strand, counting down.
GGACGGCGCGAGCTCGGCCATCGCCAACGACGAGGGCAAGGGCTTCGACCGGATGTGCGACCCGACGTACACCGGCAACGCGCGCAACAACAACAACATGTCGGGCGCCCTGGCCAACGCCCCGGTGGCCGGCCACTGGTTCTCCGCCCAGTTCCAGGAGCTGCTGAAGAACGCCTACCCGGCGCTCGGCGGAGGCACCTCCGACACCACCGCGCCGTCGGTCCCGACCGGCCTGGCCGGCACCGCGACCTCCAGCAGCGTGGCGCTGACCTGGGCCGCGTCGACCGACAACGTCGGCGTGACCGGGTACGACATCTACCGCGGCGGCGTGCTGGTGGGCTCCTCCACCGGTACCTCGTTCACCAGCACCGGCCTGACCGCCTCGACCGCGTACAGCTTTACGGTCCGGGCCAAGGACGCGGCGGGCAACGTCTCGGCGGCCTCCGCCGCGCTCTCGGTGACCACCACCTCGGGCGGCACCACCGACACCACCGCGCCGTCGGTCCCGACCGGCCTGGCCGGCACCGCGACCTCCAGCAGCGTGGCGCTGACCTGGGCCGCGTCGACCGACAACGTCGGCGTGACCGGGTACGACATCTACCGCGGCGGCGTGCTGGTGGGTTCCTCCACCGGTACCTCGTTCACCAACACCGGCCTGACCGCCTCGACCGCGTACAGCTACACGGTCCGGGCCAAGGACGCGGCGGGCAACGTCTCGGCGGCCTCCACGGCGCTCGTGGTCACCACCTCCTCGAACGGTGGCGGCGGCAGCACCGGCTGCGCCGCGACCTACAAGATCAGCAGTGACTGGGGTGCCGGCTTCAACGCCGACGTCACCGTCACCAACACCGGCACCGCCGCCACCAAGGGCTGGAAGGTGACCTGGACCTTCCCGGGCAACCAGCAGATCACCAACCTCTGGAACGGCGTCCTGACGCAGAGCGGCCAGTCCGTGAGCGTCGTCAACCAGGGCTACAACGGCGCGATCGGGGCCGGCGCCTCGGCCTCCTTCGGCTTCGGGGCGAACTACTCCGGCGCCAACGGCGTCCCGACCCTGACCTGCACCGCCAGCTGATCCGGCACGCAGCAGCCGACGGCCCGCACCCGCTTCCCCGGGTGCGGGCCGTCGCACGTTCAACCGGAGAGCAGGAAGGCCGAGTTGACCAGGGCGACATGGGTGAAGGCCTGCGGGGTGTTGCCGAGCTGGCGCCGCTCGACCGGGTCCCACTGCTCGCTGAGCAGCCCGAGGTCGTTGCCGAGCGCGACCACCCGGGTGAACAGCTCGCGGGCCTCGTCCCGGCGGCCGAGCGCGGCGAGCGCGTCGGCGAGCCAGAACGAGCAGGCCAGGAAGGCGCCTTCGGGCCCGGGCACGCCGTCGGTGCCGTCCTCGGTGGCGTAGCGGCGGACGAAGCCGCCGTGGTCCAGGCCGCTGCGCACCGCCTCCACGGTCCGGGCCACCCGGGGGTCGTCGGCTGGCAGGAAGCCGGTCTTGGCGATGAACAGGGTGGCGGCGTCCAGCTCCCGGCCGCCGTAGCTCTGCACGAACACGCCGCGCCGCGCGTCGTAGCCGTGCGCGCAGACGTCCGCGTGGACCCGGTCGCGCATCGTCCGCCAGCGCTCCACCGGGGCGGGCAGACCGGTGAGTTCGGCCATCTTCACGGCCCGGTCGGCGGCGACCCAGGCCATCACCTTGGAGTGCACGAAGTGCCGGCGCTTCCCGCGGACCTCCCACAGGCCCTCGTCCGGCTCCGACCAGTGCCGCTCCAGGAAGCCCATCAGGGTGCGCAGCAGGCTCCAGACCTGCCGCTCCATCGGGATGCCGGCCAGCAGGGCGAGGTGCAGGGTGTCCACCACTTCGCCGTAGACGTCGAGTTGGAGCTGGTGGACGGCGGCGTTGCCGAACCGGACGGGGGTGGAGCCGAGGTAGCCGGGCAGCCAGTCGGCCTGGGTCTCGGGCAGGCCGCGCTCGCCCGCGACGCCGTAGACGGCCTGCAGGTCGCCGGGGTCGCCGGCGATGGCGCGCAGCAGCCACTTGCGCCAGGCGGCGGCCTCCTCGCGGAAGCCGCCGCGCAGCAGCGCGGAGAGCGTCATCGAGGAGTCGCGCACCCAGCAGAACCGGTAGTCCCAGTTGCGCTGGCCGCCGACCACCTCGGGCAGCGAGGCGGTGGGGGCGGCGACGATGCCGCCGGTGGGCTCGTACGCGAGGGCCTTGAGGGTGATCAGCGAGCGCAGCACGGCCTCGCGCCACTCGCCGCGGTACCGGCAGCCGGCCGACCACTGCTGCCAGCCGGCCAGCGTCGACTCCAGGGCGGCGTCCGGGTCGGTGCGCGGGGTGGTGTGCAGGTGGGAGGGCTGCCAGGTGAGGACGAAGCGGACCCGCTCGCCGGCGTGCACCGTGAAGTCGGAGGCGGTGGCGCCGTTCTGGCCGTAGGTGTGGACGCCGGGCGGGACGCGCAGCCACGCGGAGTCGGGGCCGGCCACCGCCACCCGGTGACGCTCGGTGCGCCGCACCCACGGCTCGACCCGGCCGTGGTTGAAGCGCAGCCGCAGGTCGCCGCGGATCGGGACGGAGCCGCTGACCCCCTCGACGATCCTGATCAGCTGCGGGACGCGGTCGCGCTGCGGCATGAAGTCGATGATCCGCACGGTGCCCTCGGGGGTCTCCCAGTCGGAGGCGAGGACCAGGCTGTCGGCCAGGTAGCGGCGGGAGGTGCAGGCGCCGGCGTCGGCCGGGGCGAGTCGCCAGGAGCCGTGCTCGGCGGTGCCGAGCAGGCCGGCGAAGCAGCTGGGGGAGTCGAAGCGGGGCAGACAGAGCCAGTCGACCGAGCCGTCCCGGCCCACCAGGGCGGCGGTCTGCAGATCTCCGAGGAGCGCGTAGTCCTCGATGCGTCCGGCCATCGGCCCCATTCTCCGACCCGCCGGGCCCGCCCGCCCGTTCGGTCTCCACCGCTTGCGGCAGGGATCTCTGTTATAGGAAGATCTTTATGTCCTGTTGTCATTTTCCGGAAGGGGTGCCGTGATGCGGCGACCGAACTGGGTGCCCGCCGGAACCGACCTCGACAAGCCGAACGCGGCCCGGGTCTACGACTACTACCTGGGCGGTTCGCACAACTTCGAGGCCGACCGGGAGATGGCCCGCAAGGCGATGGAACTCTGGCCGGACCTGCCGCGGATCATGCGCTCCAACCGGGCCTTCCTCCGCCGCTCGGTGCAGTTCCTCGCCGAGAGCGGGATCCGCCGCTTCCTGGACGTCGGTTCCGGCATCCCGACCTTCGGGCCGGTGCACGAGGTGGCCCGCGGCATCCGGCCGGACGCCGAGGTGGTGTACGTGGACCGCGACCCGGTCGCGGTGGCGCACAGCCGGCTGATCCTGGCGGACGAGCCGAGCTGCCAGGTGGTCGAGGCCGACCTGCGCAACGTCGGCGACCTGCTGTCCAGGCCCGAGGTGGGCCGGCTGCTGTCGGCCGGCGAGCCGGTCGGGCTGATGCTGGTCGCGGTGCTGCACTTCGTCACCGACGACGACGAGCCGGACAAGCTCCTCGGCCAGCTGCGCGACGCGCTGCCGCCGGGCAGCGCCCTGGTGCTCTCGCACGCCGGCTCCGAGGGCCGCCCCGACCAGGCCGGCTCCCACCAGGACCTGTACAAGCGCACCCCGACGCCGCTGACCATGCGCAGCAAGGAGCGGGTGGTCGGGTTCTTCGACGGCTTCGAGCTGGTCGAGCCCGGCGTGGTCTACCTGCCGGAGTGGCGGCCGGACGACCCGGAGGGGGTCGGACCGCACCCCGAGCGGATGGCCGGACTGGCCGGCGTCGGATTCCTGTCGTGAGCGAGCGGCTGCCGGCGGACGGCGCGAGCGCCTTCCACGCGGCCTGGGCCGGGATGCTCCGGTCCGGCCACGGCAGCGCGGTTCACCCCGAGGAACTGCAGCAGCTGGCCGAGCGCAGCGCCGAACTGCTGCACCGGGCCGGCCACGAGCAGCCGTTCCAGGCCCGGCTGGCGGAGCAGGCCGGCGCGATGCTGGTCGACAACCACTTCAGCGACCCCGCGGTGCTCTCCGAAGCCCTTCACCTGCTGACCCGCCAGCCGCTCCCGGACGAGGCACGCGGCCCCGCGCTGTGCGGCGCCTTCGCCGCGGGCTGGGCGGCGGCGCTGCGCGAGCGCACGCTGCGTGAGCAGGAGGCCATCCGGCTGGCCGCGGACACCGCGCGCCAGGAGGTGGAGAAGGCGCTGCGGGCGTCCGAGGCACGGTTCCGGGCGCTGTTCGAGAGCGCCGCGATCGGCATCGGCCTGGGCGACACCGACGGCAACATCCTGGCGGTCAACCGGGCGCTCGGCGAGATCTTCGGCGGCGGCCCGGCGGACCTGACCGGGGTGCGGGTCAACGACCTGGTGCACCCCGAGGACACCCCGGGCGTCTGGGAGGCGTACGAGGACCTGATCAGCGGCAAGCGGGAGTACTTCCAGTTCGACAAGCCGTACTACCGCCGGGACGGCGAGGTGGTGTGGACCCACCTGACCGTGTCGCTGATCCGCGACGACGACGGCACGCCGCTCTACCAGGTGGCGATGCTGGAGGACATCACCGACCGCTACCGGCTGCAGGAGCGGCTGCGGCACCAGGCCACCCACGACCCGCTGACCGGCCTGCCCAACCGGGCGGCCTTCTTCGAGCGGCTGGAGAAGCTCTTCGAGGAGCCGGAGCCGGGGGCCCGCTTCGGGCTGTGCTACGTCGACCTGGACGGCTTCAAGGTGGTCAACGACTCGCTCGGCCACGACATGGGCGACCAGCTGCTGACCGCCGTCGCGGGCCGTCTGGAGTCGGCGCTGAGCCCGCTCGGCCACCTGGTGGCCCGCCTGGGCGGCGACGAGTTCGTGGTGCTGCTGGAGAACTGCCGGGGCGAGCAGGAGGCGGTGGCCGCCGCCAAGACGGTGCTGGCCGCGCTGGCCAAACCGGTGCTGATCGGCGACCACAAGTTGGCCGTCGGGGCCAGTGTCGGCGTGCTGGAGCGGCGGATCGCCACCACCACGCCGGGCGCCGCGGTCCGGGCCGCCGACCTGACCCTGTACCGGGCCAAGGAGGCCGGCCGGGGCCGCTGGACGCTGTTCGACCCGAAGGAGAACGCCCGCGCGGTCAGCCGGTACGCGGTGTCGGTGCGGATGCCGGCCGCGCTGGACCGCGGCGAGTTCTTCATCGACTACCAGCCGATGGTCGACCTGGCGGACGGCTCGATGGCCGGTGTCGAGGCGCTGGTGCGCTGGCGCCACCCGCAACTGGGCGTGCTCGGGCCGGACGAGTTCGTCGGCGTCGCCGAGGAGACCGGGCTGATCATGCCGCTCGGCCGCTGGGTGCTGGAGCAGGCCTGCGGGCAGGCCGCCGACTGGGTGGCCCGGTTCGGCGACCGCGCACCCAAACTCTCCGTCAACCTGGCGGTCCGTCAGGCCCGCAACGCGGGGCTGGTGGCGGACGTCGACCGGGTGCTGCGCACCACCGGCCTGGAGCCCTCCCGGCTGCAGCTGGAGATCACCGAGTCCACCGTGGTCGGCCCGGAGGACGAGGCGCTGAAGGCACTGCACGCCCTGGTCGACATGGGCGTCTCGCTGGCCGTGGACGACTTCGGCACCGGCTGGTCCAACCTCGCCTACCTGCGCGACCTGCCGGTCTCCGCACTGAAGATCGCCGGCTCCTTCGTCGGCGACCTGCACGACCCGGCCAAGGACACCCACCTGGGCTGGCGGATCGTCAGCGGCCTTGTCTCGCTGGCCCACACGCTCGGCCTGACGGTCACCGCCGAGGGCGTGGAGAGCCGCGCGGACGCCGAGCGGCTGCGGCTGATGGGGTGCGACTGGGCGCAGGGCTGGCACTTCGGCCGGCCGGTGCGGCCCGGCGAGATCGCCCGGAGGATCGCCGAGGCGAACCTCCCCGAAACGGACTTTGCTCGCGAAAGCTAGAAAATTCTGACAAAACACTTGACGTGCTGTCCGGATCCGTCCGAAGATAAGGGCATCTGGTACCGCTTCTTACGCGGACCACCAGGCGTTGCAAGGGGCGTCCTCCGGACGCCCGAGAGTGCCGACGCCAGTTCTGGGGCCTGTGGGGGGCCTGTCCTCGAGGGACAGCCGATCCGGGGGATCACACGGATCGCACGCCCGCGCGTCGTGACTTGGCTCTCTTCACCATTCACCGGGCACCGGTGTGCCCGTGTGCTTCCCGAGGGGTTCCTCGACGATGAGCACCACTGCGCCCTCCGACCACCATGTCGACGGTGTACTCCCCACCCCCATGCGCCGTGCCGGCGACCGGCTCCCGGCCAGGCAGCTGCCGATGCGCCGCAAGACCGACTTCGTCACCCGGCACTCCGTCAGCCTGATCGTCCCCGCCCGGGACGAGGCGCGCAACATCCCCTGGGTGTTCGAGCAGATCCCGAGCTGCGTGGACGAGGTGATCCTGGTCGACGGCTCCTCCAGCGACGCCACCGTCGCGGTGGCCAAGGAGTGCCTGCCGACCGTCCGCAGCGTGCAGCAGAGCGGACCCGGCAAGGGCACCGCGCTGCGCACCGGCTTCGCCGCCGCCACCGGCGAGTACATCGTGATGATGGACGCCGACGGCTCGATGTGGCCCGGTGAGATCCCGCACTACCTGCACTTCCTCGACAACGGCTACGACTTCGTCAAGGGCTCGCGGTGCATCGCCGGCGGCGGCTCGCTGGACTTCACCCGGATCCGGGCGGCCGGCAACCGGGTGCTGCTCTCCGTGGTCAACCACCTGTACCGCGCCCACCTGACCGACCTCTGCTACGGCTACTGCGCGTTCCGCCGCAGCTTCCTGGCCGAACTCGACCTGCGCTCCACCGGCTTCGAGATCGAGGCCGAGATGATCGCCCACGCGCTGCGCTCGGGCCTGCGCCTCGCCGAGGTCCCGAGCCTCGAACTTCCCCGCCGCAGTGGTCGCTCACACCTCCACGCCGTTGCCGACGGCCGCCGGGTTCTGCGCACCCTGATCGCCGAACGTCCCGGCGCCAGGGCGGCGACGGCCGTTGCCACCGGGGAGGAGTGAGGAAGATGAATGGCTCCGACCGGCGCGCCGAAGCTGCCTGCCCCCGCTTTGCCGTCCGCGATTCGCTGTACACCCCCGTCAGGGTCGTCGAACTGGACCTGGACGAACCGGGTGAGCTGCGCTCTCCCGGTGGATCCGGACCGGCCGACCCCGAAGGCCGCGTGTTGGCGTTGGTGCGGCTGCACGGGCACCCGCTCGGTCTGGTCAAGGCCACCGGTACGGCGGGCGACCCCGCCTCGCTGTGCCGGGCGCTGGTCGACGCCGCCTACCGGGAACTCCACGTCCCCGCTCGGTCCACCGCGGCACCCGCGGCGCGGCACAGTCGGGTCGGCCGCGCCCGGGTGCAAGCGGGTGGACTGCCCGAGCTCCCGACCGTCTCGGTGATCGTCTGCACCAGGGACCGGGAGGCGATGCTGCCGACCTGCCTGGACGCGCTGATGGCGAACGGCTACCCGCAGACCGAGGTGATCCTGGTGGACAACGCGCCGACCAGCGACGCCGTCGAGCAGCTGGTCCGCTCCCGCTACCACGGCCGGATCAGGTACGTGCGCGAGCAGCTGCCCGGGCTCTCCCGGGCCCGCAACCGGGGCCTGTCGGCGGCCCGCGGCGAGATCGTCGCCTTCACCGACGACGACGTCCTCACGGACGCCGGCTGGGTGACCTCACTGGTCGAGGCGTTCCTCGCGGACGACGGGACCGGCTGCGTGACCGGGCTGGTCCTGCCCGCCGAGCTCGACACCCGCGCGCAGACCCTGATCGAGAAGTACGGCGGCCCCGGCCGGGGCTTCGAGGCGCGCAGCTGGTCGCTGCCGACCCTCGCCGAGGACCCGTTGGCCCGGTTCTCCACGGGCCGCTTCGGGGCGGGCGCCAACATGGCCTTCCGCACCGACGTGCTGCGCGCCATCGGGGGCTTCGACCCGGCGGTCGGCACCGGGACCCCGTCGCGCGGCGGTGAGGACCTGCTGGCCTTCCTCCAGGTGCTCACCGCCGGCCACACGATCACCTACCAGCCCGAGGCCATCGTCTGGCACCGCCACCGCCGCACCATGCCCGACCTGGCCCGCCAGGTGCAGGGCTTCGGGATCGGCTTCGGCGCCTACCTCGCCGCCGCCGTGGCGCACCGGCCGAGCCTGCTGGCCGAACTGCTGCGACGGCTGCCCTACGGCATCTGGCGCTGGCGCGCCAGCCACCGCACCGGCGGAGGCCCCACCTGCCCGGAGGACACCGCCATGCGCCGCCTGCGCCAGCTGGAGTGCCGCGGGTTCATGGTGGGCCCGTTCGCCTACGGGTTCACCCTCTGGCAGCAGCGCCGCTCCCGGAACGGAGGCTGACCGCGATGTCCGCCGAGACCCTTCTTCCGCCCCGCGCGCCGGTCCGGGTCGCCGAACTGGACCTCGCGCGGCCGACCGAGCTGCGCCGCCCGGGCCTCGGAGAGGTGATCGCCCCGACCGGCCGGGTGCTGGCCCTGGTCCGCCGCCACGGCAGTCCGCTGGGCCTGGTCACCGCCGAGGACGCCTCCGGCGATCCGGACGGACTGCGCCGGGCACTGGTCGCCGAGGCCGCCCGCCGGTTCGGCCCGGTGGCCGGCACCGCCCGGCCGCCGCTGTCCGCCGACGCGTCGACCGTCAGCGTCGTGGTCTGCACCCACAACCGGACCGACCTGCTGCCGCGCTGCCTCGACTCGCTGCTGAGCAGCCCGTACCCGCACCTCGACGTGATCGTGGTCGACAACGCGCCGACCGACGACTCCACCCGGTTGCTGGTGCTGCTGCGCTACGGCGACCGCGTCCGCTACGTCCGCGAGCCGGTGCCGGGCCTGGCCCGGGCCCGCAACCGCGGCCTGGCCGAGGCCCGCGGCGAGATCTGCGCCTTCGCCGACGACGACCTCATCCTCGACCGGGACTGGGTGCCCGCCCTGGCGGACGGCTTCCGCGAGGCCCCCGATGTCGCCTGCGTCACCGGGCTGGTGCTGCCCGCCGAGCTCGACACCGAGGCCCAGGTCCTGCTGGAACGCTACTGCGGGTACGCCAAGGGCTTCACCGTCCGCAGCTGGTCGCTGCGCGACCGCAGCGAGGACCCGCTGTTCCCGTTCGCCACCGGCCGGCTCGGCACCGGCGCCAACATGGCCTTCCGCACCGACGCGCTGCGCGCCCTCGGCGGCTTCGACCCGGCGACCAGCACCGGCACCCCCGCCAAGGGCGGGGAGGACCTGCTCGCGTTCCTGCAGGTCCTGACCTCCGGCCGGCGGGTCGTCTACCGGCCCGACGCCCTGGTCTGGCACCCCCACCGGCGCAGCATGGCGGCCCTCGACACCCAGGTCTTCGGCATCGGCGCCGGCTTCGGCGCCTACCTCGCCGCCGCCGTCGCCCACCGGCCGCAGCTGCTGGCCGCCCTCCTCACCCGGGTGCCCCGCGGCATCTGGCAGACCCTGCACCGCGGCGGGACCCCTCCCGGCGAGGACGACGGGCTCCTCGTCCACCTGCGGCGCCTGGAGCTGCTCGGCCTGCTGTACGGCCCGTTCGGGTACCTGCGCAGCGTCCGGCTGCAACGCCGGGCCGAGGACCGGGCGAGGCCGTGATGTCCCACCTCGCGTCCGCGCTCTCCCGCCGGCGGCCGGCACCCGAGCGGGTGTGCTCCTGCCCGGTCGAGCTGCCCTGCGAGTGCTCGTACCTGACCCTGCTCCGGTCCCGGACCAGGGCCCTCAGGGCCGCCCTGCGCGGCGACCCGCTGCTGCGCAACGGCCACATCCTGGCCGCCAGCTCGGTGGTGGCGGCGGGCCTCGGCTCGGTGTTCTGGATCCTCGCCACCCGCTACTACAGCGTGGAGGACGTCGGCCGCAGCTACGCGGCGCTCTCCGCGGCGATGTTCCTGGCCACGCTGGGCAGCCTCAACCTCGGCGACGCGCTGGTGCGCTTCGTCCCGGCCGCCGGCCAGCACACCCGCCGTCTGGTGATCCGCTGCTACGTGATCAGCGCGGCCTGCAGCGCCCTGGTCGCCGTCGGCTTCCTGCTGCTCGTCCCGGTGATCGCGCCCGAGCTGGACTTCCTGCGCCGTCCGGTTCTCGCGGTCTCCTTCGTCCTCGCCACCGCCGGCTACGCGATCTTCGTCCTGCAGGACGGCGCGCTGACCGGGGTCCGCCGCGCGGGCTGGGTGCTCGGCGAGAACGCGTTCTTCGCGGTCGGCAAGGCGGCCCTGCTGGCGGGTTGCGCCGCGTTCGCGGTGGGCAGCGGCATCCTGGTGTCCTGGGCCGTGGCGATGGTCGCCTCCATCCTGCTGGCGAACATCGTGCTGTTCCGGTGGGCCGTACCGGCCCACCAGGCAGCCGAGCCCAGCCGGGAGCGGCCGCAGCGGGTGATGCGCTGGGCCGCCGCCGACTACATCGGAACGATGTGCAGCTTCGCCATGGCCAGCGTGGTTCCGCTGATGGTGCTCGCCCAGCTCGGCGCGGACGGCAGCGCCTACTACTCACTGGCGTTCGTGATCGCCTCGACCCTGTACGTCGCCGCGTTCAGCATGGGCCACTCGCTGGTGGTGGAGGGCACCCGCGACCCGCACCTGCTCGTCGGGCACGCCCGCCACATGCTGCGCCACACCGTCCTGCTGCTGCCTGCCGCGTCGATCGTCGTCGCGATCGCGGCGCCCTGGATCCTGCAGCTGTTCGGTGAGGAGTACGCCGAGCACGGCACCACGGTGCTGCGGCTGATGGCGCTGTCCGCGATCGCGAACGTGGTGCCGAACGTGGTCATCCAGGTCGCCCGGGTGCGGCGGTCGATGTCGTGGATGATCGGCGTCCGGCTCGCGTACTGCGTCGCCCTCATCGGCCTGGTGGCCGTCCTGCTGCCCCGCTACGGCCTGACCGGCGTCGGACTGGCCTGGCTGATCACCGAGTTCGCCCTCGCCGTACCGCTGCTGGTGGTGCTGAGGCGCTGGCTCTCTACCGAGGAGACGGGTGAGCCCGATGACCGCTGACCGGGCCGCGAGCGATCTGACCGTCGCGATCTGCGCCTACACCCTCGACCGTTGGGACGACCTGTCCGCCGCCGTCGCCTCGGTCCGGGCCCAGCACCGGCCGCCCGCCGAACTTCTGCTGGTCGTCGACCACAACCCCGCGCTGCTGGAGCGCGCCAGGCGGGAGCTGCCCGGCGTCCGCGTCCTGCCCAGCGAGCAGCGGCGCGGCCTGTCCGGAGCGCGCAACACCGCGCTGAGCGCGGCCCGCGGCGAGCTGATCGCCTTCCTCGACGACGACGCCGTCGCCGACCGCGGCTGGACCGCCCACCTGCTCGCCGGCTACCGCGACCCGCGGGTGTTCGGCGTCGGCGGCCTGGTGCGGCCCTGGTGGCTGGAGGGCCGCCCCGACTGGTTCCCGTCCGAATTCGACTGGGTGGTCGGCTGCTCCTACCACGGTCTGCCCGACCGGGGCAGCGAGGTGCGGAACTTCATCGGCGCCAACATGTCCTTCCGGCGCGCCCCGGCCCTGGCCGCCGGCGGCTTCCGCACCGACCTCGGCCGGGTCGGCACCCGACCGCTCGGCTGCGAGGAGACCGAACTGTGCATCCGGCTGGCCGTGCGCAATCCCGGTGCGGTGCTGCGGTACGAACCGTCCGCCGGGGTCCGCCACCGGGTGCCCGGACACCGGGGCACGGTTCGCTACTTCACCGCGCGCTGCTACGCCGAAGGACGTTCGAAGGCCGCCGTGGTGCGGTACGGCGGCGCGGCCCGGGGACTGTCCAGCGAGCGCGGCTACCTGCGCCGTACCGTTCCGGTCGCGCTGCTCCACTCCCTGCGCCGCGGCGCCCTGGGCAGGGCCGCGGCACTGTGCGGCGGCGTCGCGCTGACCGTCGCCGGCTTCGTCGCCGGCCTCGCCTCCCGAGGCACTCCTCCGAACGGCCCCACCGGGCCGGCCACCGCAGCCGGGCAGCCGATCGGAGATCCGTCATGACCCCGGTACCGGTCTTCCTCTACCACTCGGTGTCCGACGACCCGCCGGACTGGATCGCGCCGTACACGGTCAGCCCCACCGTCTTCCGCGAGCAGCTGGACCGGATCGCCGACAGCGGCCTGTCCCTGGTCCCGTTGCGCCGCCTGGTCGCCGCGCTCCGCGGTGGCCCGCCGCTGCCCGCCGACTCGGCGGTGCTCACCTTCGACGACGGGTTCGCCGACTTCTACTGGTCGGTGGCGCCGCTGCTGGCCGAACGCGGACTGCCGGCCACCCTCTACCTCACCGTGGGCGCCCTCCACCCGCCCGGCGGGGTCGGCGAGGGCAGCCTGCTGCCTCCCACGCCGATGCTCAACTGGCGCCAGGTCAACACCCTCGACGCGCTGGGCATCGAGATCGGCGGCCACTCCCGCACCCACGTCCAGATGGACACCGTGCGCGGCAGCCGGCTCACCGACGAGATCGTCGGCTGCAAGCACGCCCTGGAGGACGTCCTCGGCCACGAGACCGTCTCCTTCGCCTTCCCGCACGGGTACTCGAGCCCCGCGGTCCGTCGCAGGGTCAGGCAGGCCGGCTGGACGTCCGCCGCCGCCGTCGGCAACGCGTTCAGCTCCACCACCGACGACCCGATGCGGATCTCCCGACTGATGGTCCGCCAGGACACCCCCGCGCGGGTCTTCGACGACTGGACGAAGTGCCGCGGTGCCCGCATCGCCCCCTACCCCGACGGCATCGCCACCCGGACGTGGCGCACCTACCGCCGCGTCCGCGCGGCACTCGGGACCCCGACCGGCGGGGCATCGAGGCACTGATTCGACTCCTGGAGCCCGAGGTGACCGATTCGCTGGAACGTGATGCCGAGCGGCCTCTCGACCGCCCGGTGGCCCGGCCGCGCCCGTCGCGGAAAGACCGGTTCAGCCGGCTGTTCGCGCCCGGATGGCCGACTCGGGCGGCCCTGCCGGTGGCACTGGGGCTCTGGCTGCTCGCCCTCCCCAGGACCCGGCTCGACCGGATGGGCGACCTCGGCCTGCTCCAGGCCCTGCCGCCGGTCTACTTCGTGGCCCTCGGCCTGCTGACCGCCGGATTCATCGGCGTCCTGCGGTCCGCTCCCGTCCGGCAGGGCTGGGCAGCGGCCTACGTGCTCGGCCTGATCGCGATGATCCACGCCACGCCCAGCATCCTGTACCCGACGCTGCGGTACTCCTGGGCCTGGAAGCACATCGCCGTGGTGGACGCCATGCTGCGCCACAACGGTGCCGTACCGGACGCGGGCAAGCTCGACGTGTACAACCAGTGGCCCGGATTCTTCCAGCTCAACGGGTTCTTCCTGCGGGTGACCGGAATGGACTCCGCACTCGGCTACGCGTCCTGGTACCCGGTGATCGCCAACGTCCTGCTGCTCGGCCCGCTGCTGCTGCTGTATCGCGCGGTCACCAAGGACCGCCGCCTGGTCTGGGGCGGAGTGTGGCTCTACTACTCGACCGCCTGGGTCGGCCAGGACTACTTCTCCCCCCAGGCCTTCGCCTACCTGCTGTTCGTCACCGTCGCCGCGCTGGTGGTGCGCCAGCTGCCGTCCTCGCGCGCAATGGCGTCCGTCGGGGCCGCCGGGCCGGCCGGATCCGGAGCGCGGGCGCTGTCGGGACTCCCCGACGACCGGCAGCGACGGGGCTGGCGGCCGGGGCCGTTCCTGCTGCTGGTGGTACTGATCGCCGCCATCGTCTCCTCGCACCAGCTGACACCGATCATGCTGATCAGCGCTCTGCTGCTGCTGTCCCTCCCGCGCCGCAACCGACGGACCGTGCTGCCGGTGCTCGCGGTGGCGGTCGCCCTGACCCTCGCGTGGGACGCCACCATCGCCCGGCCGTTCGTCTCGACCCACCTGAGCGACTTCCTCACGGCCCTGGGCACGCCCGACAGCAACGCCGCGTCAGGTCTGGCGTCGCTCGGCAGCGCGGCCCCGGGACAGGTGATCTCCTCCTGGGGAGACCGGGGCCTGACCGGTCTGATGCTGCTGCTCGCGGCGGTCGCGGTGGTCCGCCGCCGCTGGGTCCGCCCCACCGGCCTGCCGCTGCTCCTGATCGCACCGCTGCTGCTGCTGTTCGCCAACGGCTACGGCGGGGAGATGCTCTTCCGGGCCTACCTCTTCGCCCTTCCGGCCGCGGCGCTGCTGGTGGCGGCGCTGCTGTGGCAGACCCGGCCCGAGCGTCCGCTGCGGATCGCCGTCACCGCCGTCGTCCTGTTCGGCCTGCTCGGCGGAATGCTCCTCGGCTACTACGGCAAGGAGGCGATGAACCACTTCACGCCGCAGGAGGCCGCCGCGACCCGACTCGTGACGGACACACCGCCGGGGTCCACGATCGTCTCGCTCACCTCGAACCTGCCGGGCAGTGAGCTGCACTACGAGGAGCACGACCGGATCCCGTTGGCCGACGGCACCGCGGACTACCAGCGGCAGCTGGTGCAGGAACCCCGGGCTGTGCTGGAGGCGACCCTGGCCGACGCGGGCGCGAAGGGCCCGACCTACTTGATCATCACACGCTCCCAGACGGCGGAGTGCGAACTGACCGGCCTGCTCCCCACCTCGACCGTGCGGCAGCTCGTCGACGTGGCCGCGCACTCGGCGATGCTCCGGCCGGTCCTCACCGGCCAGGACGCGGTCGTCTACCAGTACGTGAACCCGGCGGACCCGGCCCGTTCCGGAGGGAGCACACCATGAGACTCCGATCGCCGGAACCGGTCAGGCTGCTCCCGGCCGTGGTGGGATGGGCCGCCCTCGCAGCCACGGCCCTCCCCGCGGGCAGTGCGCCGCGGGCGGCGGTGACCGGCGCCTTCCTTCTGACCTGCCCGGGTACGGCAGCGCTCCTCGCGGCGCGCCCGGACTGGCTGCGGCCCGGATCGCGGCCCGAGATGTTCTCCGCCGCAGCCCTGGCTGTCGCTCTCAGCGCCGCGCTGTCCGTACTGACCGCCCAAGCGCTGTTCCTCGGCCACGCGTTCACCGTTCGCCGGGCCGTGCTGGCGCTCGCCGCACTGACCACCGTGCTGGTCCTGCTGCCGCGACGACCCCTGGCCCAGGAGGACGGCGGCCCGCGGACGGACCGGGCCGGGCGCCCCGGCCGGCGGCACGGATGGTGGGGGGCCTGGCTGGGAGCCGCGCTGATGCTCGGCACCGCCGGCTGCGGAGGCCTGGCCGGCGGGACGGGCCAGCACCCCCCGATCAACCTCTCGGGAGAGGGTCCGCAGGCCGCGGGGGCGGTCGTGACCGACCAGCCTCCGTCCGCGGGCTCGTGGCACCAGGCCTTCCGCGACGACTTCGAGGGCTCGGGACTGGACCGGACGCGTTGGGTCACGTGCTACGACTGGAACGTGCGCGGCTGCACGAACGCGGGCAACCCCGAGGCGGAGTGGTACCTGCCGGGTCAGGTGTCGGTGGCGGGCGGCGCGCTCACCCTGACCGCCGAGCGGCGGACGACCGCCGGCAGCGACGGCCGGTCGTACCCGTGGGTCTCCGGCATGGTGAGCACCGGCCGCGACCACTGGGACGGCGCGCCGCGCCACACCTTCACCTACGGCTACGTCGCGGCCGCGATCCGGGCGCCGGCCGATGCCGTCGGAATGTTCCCGGCCTTCTGGCTGCTGCCCGCGGCGACCCGTGGCGGACTGCCCGAGCTCGACATCGCGGAGTTCATCAACTCCAACCGCTACGTGGACATCAATCTGCACGCCCTGCTGCCCGACGGGACGGAGGGCAGTGTGCACCACCAGGTCGGTCCGACCGACTTCGCGGCGGGCTACCACGTCTTCGGCGTGGACTGGCAGCCCGACTCGATCACCTGGTACGTCGACGGTGAGCCGAAGTTCAAGGTCACCGACCACCGGCTGATCCCGACCGTCCCGATGGAACTGCTGATCAACCTCGCCGTGGCGTACCAGCAGGTTCCTCCGTCCGACGTCGACTCCGCCACGCTCGCCGTCGACTGGGTGGCGGTCTGGCAGCGCTGAGCGCGGCCGCCGACAGCCCGACATCGCCCGTACGCCTCACGAGGAGGTGAGTCCCCGATGCACCGCCGTTCCACGCCCGAACTGGACCGTCGGACTCCCGTCCTGCTGGTCAAGGTGGGCCGGTACCCGCTGGCGCACGGCCCGCTCGGAGCGGTCCGCTCACTGGGCCGGGCCGGTGTGCCGGTCTACGCGATGGTCGAGGACGGGTTCACGCCCACGGCGGTCTCGCGCTACCTGGCCGGATCCTTCGTGCGGCCCATCACCGGATGCGAACCGCCCGAACGGCTGGTGGAGACGATCCGCGGCGTCGGCCGGGACCTGGCGAACCGGGTCGGACGCCGGTGCGTGGCCGTCCCCACCGACGACGAGGCCGCCGTGGTGCTCGGTGAGCACGCGGCCGAACTCGACCCGTACCTCCTGCTGCCCCGGGTGCCCGCCGGACTGCCGAGGCAGGTGGCCGACAAGGGCTCGCTGCACGAGCTGTGCCGGGCCCACGGTGTCCCCGCACCGGTCGCGGTCGCGGCCCACGACCGCGACGAACTGCTGCGAGGTGCCGCGGAATGCGGTTATCCGCTGGTGCTGAAGAACCTCGCACCGTTCACCCGGCTGAGCCGGCCCGTGGTCGGTCACACCACCGTGGTGCGCGACGAGACGGAGCTGCTGGCCGGCTGCCCGCCGGACGACGGGTTCTCGGTGCTGGTCCAGGAGTACCTGGCCGGGGACTTCTCCGAACACTGGATCACCCACCTGTGCTGCGGCCCGGACGGCGACCCCCTGGTCGTCTTCTCCGGTCGCAAACTGCGCTCGTTCCCCCCGACGGGTGGCTTCACCACCCGCGCGGTGTCCGAGACCAATTCCCAACTGGCCAAACTGGCCGGAGAGTTCTGCCGCCGTATCGGCTACAGCGGGATCGCCGACCTGGATTGGAGGCTGGACCTGCGGGACGGCAGGTACAAACTGCTCGACTTCAACCCCCGGGCAGGAGCCCAGTTCCGTCTGTTCGAGACGGTGGACGGCGTCGACGTCGTCCGGGCCCTGCACCTGTCGCTCACCGGCCGCCCGGTCCACGGCGGCCCGCAGCTGACCCGCTACTACGGTGTCGGCCAGCTCGACCTGATCTCCGCGGCGGTCGCGATCTGGAACGACCACCGCCTGCCGTCCGACCTGAGACCACGCCGCTCCACCGAGCGCGCCTGGCTCTGTCACGACGACCTGCTGCCGGCCGGGGTGCTGGCCGCCCGCTTCGGGGCCCAGGCCACCCGGCGGGCCGCAGGCAGCATCAGGTTCCCGGCGGCCGCCCGCCGCTTCCTTGGAGGTACGACATGATTCCCCCCACCGCATCAGTTCCCGTCGCCGTCGTCGGTGCAGGCCCGTACGGGCTCGCCCTCATGGCCCACCTCCAGGCGGCGGGTGTGCCGGCCCGGGTCTTCGGTGTGCCGATGGGCAGCTGGCGGACCCGGATGCCGACCGGCATGTTCCTGAAGTCCACGCCCCGGGCCTCGTCGATCGCGGATCCGGACGGCCGTTTCGGCCTGAACGACTTCCGTGCCGCCGAGGGGCTGCCCCGGGTGGGGGACCGCTACGTGATCCCGATCGACGAGTTCGTCCGCTACGGCGAGTGGTTCCAGCACAGGTGCGTGCCCGAGGTGGAACGCGCCGCCGTGCTGCGGATCCGGTCCGCGCCGCAGGAATTCAGCGTCCTGCTGGACACCGGCGAGGAGTTCGCCGCCCGCGCGGTCGTGATGGCCAACGGGTTCCCGTCGTTCGCGCGGGTCCCCGTCGAGCTGCAGTCACTGGTCGACGCGGGCCTGGCCTCGCACACCTCCGACCACGCCGACCTGGCGAAGTTCGCCGGCCAGCGGGTCGCCGTGATCGGCGCGGGGCAGTCGGCGCTGGAGAGCGCCACGCTGATGCACGAGGCGGGTGCCGAGCCGGTCCTGGTGACCAGGGGCGAACGGCTGCTGTTCGGCGACCCCCCGGACAGCGATCGACCCGAGGACCGCCCGTGGCCGGTACGGCTGGCCAAGCCGGGCTCCCCGCTGGGGCCCGGATGGTCCTTCTTCGCGTTCAGCCGGGCCACCGGAGGATTCCGCCACCTGCCCGACCGGACCAGGGCCGAGCTGGTGCGCACCGTGCTCGGCCCGTCCGGGGGCTGGTGGCTGCGCGACCGGCTGACCGGCCGCTTCCCGGTGCACACCGGTCACCGGGTGATCGCGGCCGAAGCGGTCGACGGCAGGGCCCGGCTGCGGCTCAGCGGGTCGACGCCGACCCTGGACGCGGACCAGGTGCTCGCCGCCACGGGGTACCAGGTGGACGTCGACCGGCTCGACGCGCTCTCCCCGGAGCTGCGCCGGGCGGTCACGCGGCGCAACGGAGGCGCCCCGAGGCTGTCCGCGGGCTTCGAGTCCTCGGTCCCCGGGCTCTACTTCACCGGCCTGTCCGCAGCCGACAGCTTCGGTCCGCTGATGCGCTTCGTGGCCGGGACCGGGTTCGCGGCCCGCCGGATCAGCAGGTCGATCGCAGCGGCGCAGCCGCGCTGACCCCCCGCCCGCCGGCCTGGTGTGCGGCAACTCACAGCGGGCCGACCGGGGCCGACGAAAACCGGCGCCACCAGGAGTTTTGAACAGGTACATGATCGATGCCGCGGCCTCGGCCGCGGCATCGGGCTTGCATACGGACCATCCCCTCGTTCAGGCTGCACACTCCACAGCCGAGGGGGGAGCGAAAGGTCCTCCACCGCATGCCCAAACACTCCAAGCACCGACGCGGCCCCAGCCGCCGCCGAGTCGCCGTCCTCGGGCTCGCCTTCGCCGCCACCGCATCCGGTGCGGCCGCCTGGGCCGCGCCGTCCCAGCCGACCGAGCCGGTGATCGTCGACTCGCTCACCGTCACCCCGACCGCGACCGGCGCGGACTCCCCGGTGACCGCCAGCGTCAGGCTGCACGCGACCAAGCAGACCTCCGTGCAGGCCCTCACCGTCGCCGTCCGCTCCGCGGACGGCCGGAACTACGACTTCCGCGGCGCGATCCCGGCCACGCTCGGCTCCACGCCGCGCACGTTCACGCCGGAGACCCGGACCTTCCCCGCGGGCACGTACACGTACTTCGTCGCGTACGAGAGCAACAACCGCTGGCACAACCTGAAGCCGATCGGCACCTTCACCGCGGGCAGCAGCACGCCCGCTCCGGCGCCGAGCCCCTCGGCGACCGCCTCGCCGACGCCGACTGCTTCGTCGAGCGCTTCCCCGACGGCGACTCCCACGCCGACGCCGACGCCGACTGCCACGCCGACCCCGACCGGTTCGCCGACGTCCAGCCCGTTCGCGACTCCCACGCCGACGGCGAGCCCCACGGGCACCGCTTCGCCGACCGCCTCGCCCTCCCCGTCGACCGGCTCCGCCGCCGCGCCGCTGGGCATTCCGGGCAGCTGGCGGCAGGTCTTCGCGGACGAGTTCAACGACAGCACGCTCGACGCCACGAAGTGGAACCCCAACTGGTTCGGCTGCGCCACCTGCATCACCCCGCCGGTGAACGGCGCCGAGTCGGCGGCGTACGCGCCCTCCCAGGTCTCGGAGAGCGGCGGCAGCCTGCACCTGACGGCGGCCCAGAAGCCCGCCACCGTCAACGGGAAGACCTACCAGTACACGTCCGGCCTGGTGAACACCAACGGGAAGGCCCAGTTCACCTACGGCGCGTTCGAGTCGCGGATCTACCTCCCGGCGGCCGGTCCTGACGTCGCCAACTGGCCCGCGTTCTGGACGGACGGTCAGAACTGGCCGGCCGACGGCGAGCTGGACGTGATGGAGGGCCTCAGCGGCCAGGCATGCTACCACTTCCACTCCCCGTCCGGTGGCCCGGGTGGCTGCGCCTCCGGCAACTACACCGGCTGGCACACGTTCGGAGCCGAATGGGCGCCGGGCTCGGTCACGTACTACTACGACGGTGTGAAGGTCGGTCAGATCACGAGCGGCATCACCTCGTCGCCGATGTACGTGATCCTCAACAACGCGGTCTACGCCTCCGGCCCGACGGCCACGCCCGCGGACATGCAGGTCGACTACGTCCGGGTCTGGCAGCACTGACCCGAACGGCCCCGGCGACGGCCCGGCCGCGGACCTCGGTCCGCGGCCGGGCCGTCGGCGTCGCTCCGGTCGGTGGTTTGCCGTCGATCGGACTCGGGTATCCCTGGCCCCTGGTCCGTCGAGGGGGGTACGAAAGGGTCCAGCCCCTCATGTCGAAGCATCCCGAGAACGCCCGCCCCGCCGGGCGCACCCTACGACGCTGCGCCGCGCTCGGCCTGGCGCTCGCCGCCACCGCCGCCTGGGCGGCCCCGGTACAGGCCTCCCCGGCGGCCCACCGGCCGCTCGGCGTGGCCGGCCGCTGGCACCAGGTGTTCGGTGACGAGTTCACCGGCTCCACGCTGGACAGCTCCAAGTGGCTGGCCGGCTGGTACGGCAACGGCGGGCACGTCCCCGCCGACTGGGACGGCGTCTCCGGTCCCGTCAACGCCGACGAGGAGCAGTGCTACTCGACCGAGAACGCCACCGTGGCCCGCGGAAGCCTGCACCTGACCGCGGTCGCCCGGCCCCGCACCTGCACGTCCAAGGGTGTGACCGCCACCAGGCCGTACACCTCGGGGATGGTCACCACCAACCCGCACGACGGCCGCGGCTCCGGCGGCTTCGAGTTCTCGTACGGCATGGTGGAGGCCCGGATCCACCTGCCCGCCGCCGGCTCGGGCATCGCCAACTGGCCCGCCTTCTGGACGGACGGCCAGAACTGGCCGGCCGACGGCGAGCTGGACGTGGTGGAGGGCCTCAGTGGCCAGGCGTGCTACCACGTCCACGGCCCGGCGGGCGCCTCCGGCGGCTGCGCCCGCGGCAACTACACCGGCTGGCACATCTTCGGTGCCGACTGGGAGCCCGGCTCGGTGACCTACTACTACGACGGGGCGAAGATCGGCCGGATCACCACCGGCGTCACCGCCTCGCCGCAGTTCCTCATCCTCAACAACGCGGTCGGCGGCCCGGGCGGTACCACCTCGATCCCCGCGGACATGCGGGTCGCCTATGTCCGGGTCTGGCAGCACTGACCCGGACGGGGCGGTTCAGCCGCAGTGCGACCAGCCGCTGGTCCAGGAGGCGCCGCCGTAGGAGCCGCCCCACTGCACGCAGGTGTCGGGGGCGCGCTTGATGATCGGGCCCGCGTAGTAGGTGAAGCTGCCCGGGTTGCCGGTCGCGGCGCCGCCCTTGACCGCCAGGGTCGCGTTCATCGACACCGGGCCGCTCGGGCTGTTGGCGATCGTGGTGACGCAGTTGTCGCCGGTGGCGCCCTTGTACAGCAGGTACACGGTGGCGGCGCCGAGGGAGTGCGAGTCGATGACGGCGAAGCCGCTGCCGCAGACCTGGACCGGGGTGTACGGCTTGCCGGGCGGCGGGGTCGAGGTCTGCGACTTCTCCGGGGTGGGCGTCGCGCTGGGCGCCGGGGCCGGCGAGGACGCACCGCCCGGCGGGGCCTTCGTCGCGGGTGCGGTCGGACGTCCCGAGCCGGCGGACGCCTGGGCGGGCCCCGGCGCGGAAGCGGTCGCGGAGGCAGACGGCGAGGCCGGGTCGCCGGTGGAGGCGGGGGACGGCTCCGCGGAGCCGGAGGGCGGTGCCTCGGGCGGGGCCGGGGCGATCGCGGAGGGGCTTCCGCTCCCGGCCGCTGCCGCCGGGCGGGCCGGACCACCGTCCGAGCCGCCGGGGATCACCAGGACCGCCAGGCCGCCGATGGCCGCGGTCGCGACGACACCCGCCGCCGCGGCGCGCAGGTGCTTGCGGCGCCGCAGCTCCTCCTGGTGCCGCTCCGCCATGGCGGTCCAGTCGGGCTCGGCGGCCCTGGTCACCAGCGGTTCGCCGCTTCCGCCCGGCCATGATCCACGTTGTCCCGTCATGGGCCGAGATCATAGAACACCCGTCAGCTCCGCCCCGGGCGCGGGCCGTTCGGCGGCGGTAGGCGGTCAGGCGGTGCGGCTGTGCGGGAGGGGGGCGGAGAGGTCCAGCGCGATCGAGTGGCCGGTGTGCTCGACCTTGGCCCGCAGGTAGCGGACGTTGCTGGGGGAGAGGTGCACGCCGGTCGGGACGCGCTCGGTCACGGTGACGCCGAGGTCGGCGAGCTGGCCGGCCTTGTCCGGGTTGTTGCTGAGCAGCCGGATCGCCGGGGCGCCGAGGGTGGCCAGCATCTGGGCGGCGGCGGTGTAGTCGCGGCCGTCCTCGGGCAGGCCCAGCGCGGTGTTGGCCTGGTAGGTGTCCAGGCCCTGGTCCTGCAGGGCGTAGGCGTCGAGCTTGTTGTAGAGGCCGATGCCGCGGCCCTCCTGGCGCAGGTAGAGCAGGTACCCGCCGGCCTCGGCGATCCGCTCGACCGACTCGCGCAGCTGCGGGCCGCAGTCGCAGCGGTCGGAGCCGAAGACGTCGCCGGTGAGGCACTCGGAGTGCAGCCGGACCAGCGGGGTGTCGCCCGGCTTCGGCTCGCCGAGGGCCAGGGCGAGGTGCTCGGCGCCGTCGGCCAGGCCGTGGAAGGTGGTGACCTCGGCCTCCACCCGGTACCCGTCCGGGAAGGTGAGCGGGATGCGGACGCGCGCGCGGACGGTGGCGGCGCCGGGAATCGCCCGGGCGGTCTCGATGTTCGTCATTCCGTCCTCCGTGGTGCGCGGGTGTGGTCCGAAGTCTGTGGTTCAAATTCGAACCGGTCGTGCCGGACCGACGCTACACCGTTGTTCCAATTTGAACAACCTCTTTCGGCCCAGCGGCCCCGCGTTACCCACCGGTACCCCCGAGGCTGGGCAGGGACGGTGCAGGCGACCCCAGGTGAGGCGGCATGTCCAAGGCGTTCGGGTTCGTGGAGTACGGCGGACCGGAGACCCAGGAGTTCCTCGACCGGCCGGTGCCCGACCCCGGCCCCGGCATGCTGCTGGTCGCGGTCCGGGCGGCCGGGGTCAACCCGGCGGACTGGAAGAAGCGGCGCGGCCTGTTCGGCACCGGCGGCGAACTCCCCGTGGTGATGGGCACCGAGGCGTCCGGCGTGGTGCTGTCGGTCGGCGCCGGGGTGACCGGCTTCACGCCCGGCGACCAGGTGTTCGGCATCGCCCCGGCCGGCGCGTTCGCCGAGCACACCCTGCTGGCCGCGCGGACCACCGCCCGCAAGCCCGTCGGGGTGGGCTTCGCGCAGGCCGCCGCCCTGCCGGTGGCCGGCGCCGCCGCGTACGGCGGGCTGGAGCAGCTCGGCCTGCGGGCCGGGCAGACCCTCCTGGTCCTCGGCATCTCCGGCGGCGTCGGCACCGCCGCCGCGCAGATCGCCCGGGCCCGCGGGCTGCGGGTGATCGGCACGGCGAGCGCGAGCAGCGCGGCGTACGTGCGCACGCTCGGTGCCACCCCCGTCGACTACAAGGGCCCGGTCGCCGACCTGGTCGCGGCCGCCGCGCCCGAGGGCGTGGACGGGCTGCTCGACCTGGTCGGCGGCGACGCCCTGCGGGCCGCCGCCCCGGCGCTCCGGGACGGCGGCCGGCTGGTCTCCACCGTCGACCGGGACGGTGCCGCCGCGCTCGGCGGCGGCTACCTGGCCTGGGACCCGAGGGGCACCGTGCTGGCCGGGCTCGCGGACCTCGTCGCGGCCGGCGAGCTCGACCCGCACATCTCGGCGACCTACCCGCTGGCCCACGCCGCCGAGGCGATGGCCGAGATCGAATCGGGCCACGCCCGCGGAAAACTGATCCTGGAGATGAGCTGAGCCGTGAAGATCACCGAGCCGACCGAGGGCGCGCCCTGCTGGGTCGAACTGTCCACCAAGGACCCCGTCGCCGCGAAGGCCTTCTACCACGAGCTCTTCGGCTGGCGGGTCGAGGTGTCACCCGACGAGAAGGCCATGGGCTACACCATGCTGTACGTCGGCGACGCCGCGGTCGCCGGGCTGTCCGGGCTGATGCAGCCGGACCAGCCGACCGCCTGGACGGTGTCCTTCGCCGCCGCCGACACCGACGCCTGCGCGGAGCGGATCACGGCGGCCGGCGGCCGGCTGCTCGTCGAGCCGATGGAGGCCCTGGACTGGGGCCGCTTCCTGATCGCCACCGACCCCTCCGGCGCGGTCCTCTCCACCTGGCAGGGCCGCTCCTTCGGCGGGGCGCAGCTGATCGACGAGCCGGGCTCGCTCGGCTGGGTCGAGCTCGCCACCCGCGACACCCACGGCGCCAAGGAGTTCTACACCCGGGTGTTCGGCTGGAGCGTCACGGTCGGCGAGATGTACACCCAGTGGGGCATCGCCGGGCGGGACTTCGGCGGGATGCTCGACATGGCCGACCAGTTCCCGCCGGACGTTCCCCCGTACTGGATGCCGTACTTCGCGGTCGCCGACGTCGACCTGACGGCCGAGCGTGCCGCACTGCTGGGCGCCACCGTCACCCTGCCGCCGACCGACGTGCCGGACGGGCCGCGGCTGTCGGTGCTGCGCGACCCGCAGGGGGCGGTGTTCGGGATCCACGTGGCCGGCACCGCGGGCTGAAACCCCCGGCGCCGGTGGCAGGGCCCGGCGGCGGGCTCAGCGGCGGGCTCAGCGGCGGGCCGGTTCGGCGGCGGGACGGGACGCGGAGTCCGGGCCCGCCGCCCGGCGCGTGCGGGACCGGGAGCGCAGGGCGACGGCGGCCGCCCCGGCGGTCACCGCGACGGCGGTGTACGGCACCCAGTCGCCGAGCCGGACGTACCAGGTCCGCGCGCCCGGCGCCGCCAGCGGCACCCGGACGGTGACCGTGCCGCTCTCGCCGGTGGTCATCCGGACCAGCCGGCGGCCCTGCGGGTCGTACGCCACCGACTCGCCGGTCAGCGCCGCCTGGACCACCGGGCGGCCGGTCTCGGCGGCCCGGATCGCGCCCAGCGAGGCGTGCTGCTCCGGCGCCCAGGTGGACTGGAAGGTCGAGGTCGCCGACTGGTACACCAGCAGCCGCGCACCGTCCGCGGCCGCCGCCCGGGACATGTCCGGGAACGCCGACTCGAAGCAGATCAGCGCGCCCACCGGCAGCGGGCGGCCGGACCGGTCCACCGCCGGGAGCAGGTGGAAGGCGGCGCCCGGCGCCCGGTTCTCACCCGCGGCGGCGCTCACCCCGGCGATCCAGCCGAGCGCCGACCGCATCGGGATGTACTCGCCGAACGGCACCAGGCGGATCTTCCGGTAACGGGACTCGATGCCCTCCGGGCCGATCAGCACCGCGTCCTTGGAGATCCGGCCGTCCGCCTTCCGGGCGTCCTCCCCGGCCAGCAGCCGCGCACCGGTCGCGGCGGACAGCGCCCGCAGCCGGTCCAGCGTCGCGCCCTCCCGGTCCAGGTCGGCGGTGGTCGAGCTCTCCCCCCACACGATCAGGTCGACCGGGCGCCCGGCCAGCGAACGGGTCAGCCGCACGTTGGCCGCCAGCCGGGCGTCCTCGTCCGGCGTCTGACCGGCCTGGACCAGCGCCACCGTCGCCTCGCCGGACACCGCCGGAGCCGCCTGCACGGCGAACAGCAGCGGCCCGGTCAGCAGGCAGAGCGCGGCCGTCGTACCCGCCAGTACCCGGACCCGCAGCGCGGGCGCCGTGCACAGCAGCACCACCGCGGTGTTGGCCGCCACCAGCGCGGCGCTCACCAGCCACACCCCGCCGACCGACGCCAGCCCCAGCACGGCCGGATGCTCCCACTGGCTCGCCCCGAACAGCGCCCACGGCCCGCCCAGCGCGTGCCAGGACCGGGCGAACTCGGCGGTCAGCCAGAGCGCCGGCAGCACGACCAGCGCCGCCGCAGCCCGCCGGAGCGTCACCGGCGGGCCGAGCAGCCGGTGCGCCGCGTACCCGAACGGGGCCTGCAGCGCCCCGAAGACGACCGCGAGCAGCGGCAGCGCCGGGCCGATCGACGGGGTCAGCCAGTACATCGCCACCAGGATGAACCCGGCACCGAACCACCAGCCGCGGACCGCCGCCTCCCGCCCGCTCGGCGAGCGCCGCAGGAGCAGCAGCGCCGGCACCAGCGCCACCCACGCGAGCGTGCCGAGCCCCGCCCCCGGGAAGGCCAGCACCGGCACCGCCCCCGCGGCGAGCGAGGCGTACCGGGCGGGCCGACCGAGAGCGGAGCGCAACGTCATGTCCGTGATTGTCCGCCTTCCGGAGGTCGACGTCACTGGGACGCGCCCCCGGGCGGGGAACCTCAGGCGTTCTCCTCCAGGTCGCCCTCGGTCTCCAGGTAGGCCTGGCGGAGGGCGTCGAGGAGGGCCGGGTCGGGCTCGGCCCACAGGCCGCGGTCGGCGGCCTCCAGGAGGCGCTCGCTGATGCCGTGCAGCGCCCAGGGGTTGGCGGAGGTGAGGAACTCGCGGTTGGTCTCGTCCAGGACGTACTCCTGGGTGAGCCGCTCGTACATCCAGTCCGCGACCACGCCGGTGGTGGCGTCGTAGCCGAAGAGGTAGTCGACGGTGGCGGCCATCTCGAAGGCGCCCTTGTAGCCGTGCCGGCGCATCGCCTCCATCCAGCGCGGATTGACCACGCGGGCGCGGAAGACCCGGGCCGCCTCCTCGGTGAGGGTGCGGGTGCGCACCGTCTCCGGGCGGGTGGAGTCGCCGATGTACGCGGCCGGGTTCTTGCCGGTGAGCGCGCGCACGGTGGCCACCATGCCGCCGTGGTACTGGAAGTAGTCGTCCGAGTCGGCGATGTCGTGCTCGCGGGTGTCGGTGTTCTTCGCCGCGACGGTGATCCGCCGGTACGCGGTCTCCATCTCCTCGCGGGCCGGGCGGCCGCCCAGGTCGCGGCCGTAGGCGTAGCCGCCCCAGACGGTGTACACCTCGGCGAGGTCGGCGTCGGTGCGCCAGTCGCGGCTGTCGATCAGCTGCAGCAGGCCGGCGCCGTAGGTGCCCGGACGGGAGCCGAACACCCGGATGGTGGCCCGGCGTTCGTCGCCGTGCTCGGCGAGGTCGGCCTGCACGTGGGCGCGGACGAAGTTCTGCTCGTCCGCCTCCTCCTGGCGGGCGGCCAGGCGCACCGCGTCGTCGAGCAGGGCGACCACGTGCGGGAAGGCGTCCCGGAAGAAGCCGGAGATGCGCAGCGTGACGTCGATCCGGGGGCGGCCCAACTCCTCCAGCGGGATGGGCTCCAGGCCGGTGACCCGGCGGGAGGCGTCGTCCCAGACCGGCCGGACGCCGAGCAGGGCGAAGGCCTCGGCGATGTCGTCGCCGGCGGTGCGCATCGCGCTGGTGCCCCACAGCGAGAGGCCGACCGAGGGCGGGAACGCCCCGTCGTTGTCGGCCCGGTAGCGCTCGACGAGCGAGGCGGCCAGCGCCTGGCCGGTCTCCCAGGCGAGCTTGCTGGGCACCGCCTTGGGGTCGACGGAGTAGAAGTTGCGGCCGGTGGGCAGCACGTTGACCAGGCCGCGCAGCGGCGAGCCGGACGGGCCGGCCTCGACGAAGCCGCCGCCGAGCGCGTGCAGCACGGCGTCCAGCTCGTCGGTGGTGGCGGCGAGCCGCGGGACGACCTGGCGGGCGGCGAAGTCGAGGACGTCGGCGACCGCGGCGGGGTGGCCGGCGGCGACCTTCTCCACCGCCTCCGGCGCCCAGTCCTCCGCCTCCATGGCCTCGACCAGGGCGCGGGCCTGCGCCTCGGCGGCGTCGGTGGCACCCAGGGTGAGCGCGGCCTCGTCCAGGCCGAGCGCCTCGCGCAGGCCGGGGAGGGCGCTGACGCCGCCCCAGATCTGCCGGGCCCGCAGGATGGCGAGCACGATGTTGACCCGGTCGGTGCCGGCCGGGGCCTGGCCGAGGACGTGCAGGCCGTCGCGGATCTGCGCGTCCTTCACCTCGCACAGCCAGCCGTCGACGTGCAGCAGGAAGTCGTCGAAGCCGTCGTCCTCGGGCCGCTCGTCCAGGCCCAGGTCGTGGTCGAGGCGGGCGGCCTGGATCAGCGTCCAGATCTGGGCGCGGATCGCGGGCAGCTTCGCCGGGTCCATCGCGGCGATGTTGGAGTGCTCGTCGAGCAGCTGCTCCAGGCGCGCGATGTCGCCGTAGGAGTCGGCGCGGGCCATCGGCGGGACCAGGTGGTCGACCAGGGTGGCGTGGGCGCGGCGCTTGGCCTGGGTGCCCTCGCCGGGGTCGTTGACCAGGAACGGGTAGATGAGGGGGAGGTCGCCGAGGACGGCGTCCGGGCCGCAGGAGGCGGAGAGCGCGGCGGTCTTGCCGGGCAGCCACTCCAGGTTGCCGTGCTTGCCGAGGTGGATCACCGCGTGCGCGCCGAAGCCGCCGTCCTCCTGGGAGGCGGCGATCCAGCGGTAGGCGGCCAGGTAGTGGTGCGAGGGCGGCAGGTCCGGGTCGTGGTAGATCGCGACCGGCTTCTCGCCGAAGCCGCGCGGCGGCTGGATCAGCACCAGCAGGTTGCCGGAGCGGATCGCGGCCAGCACGATGTCGCCGTCCGGGTTCTGCGAGCGGTCCACGTACATCTCGCCGGGCGGCGGGCCCCACTGCCGCTCGACCTGCTCGCGCAGCTCCTCGGGCAGCTCGGCGTACCAGCGGCGGTAGTCGGCGGCGGGGATCCGGACCGGGTTGCGGGAGAGCTGGTCCTCGGTCAGCCAGGCCTGGTCGTAGCCGCCGGCCTCGATCAGGGCGTGGATCAGCTCGTCGCCCTCGTGCCGGTCGCCGTCGATGTCGAGACCGGGGACGTCGGTGCCGAGGTCCATGCCCTCCTCGCGCAGGCGGGCCAGCAGGCGGACCGCGGAGGCGGGGGTGTCCAGGCCGACCGCGTTGCCGACCCGGGCGTGCTTGGTCGGGTACGCGGAGAGCACCAGCGCCAGGCGGCGCTCGGCGGCCGGGGTGTGGCGCAGCCGGGCGTGCGCGACGGCGATGCCGGCGACCCGGGCGGCCCGCTCCTCGTCGGCGCGGTAGACGGTCAGGCCGTCCTCGTCCAGCTCCTTGAAGGAGAACGGGACGGTGATCAGCCGGCCGTCGAACTCGGGGACGGCGATCTGGGTGGCGGTGTCCAGCGGGGAGAGGCCGTCGTCGCTCTCCTCCCACTGCGAGCGCGACCAGGTCAGGCACAGCGCCTGCAGGATCGGGCGGTCCAGCGCGGCGAGCGCACCCGCGTCCCAGGCCTCCTCGTCGCCGCCGGCCTGCGCGTCGGCCGGGCGGGTGCCGCCCGCGGCGAGCACGGTGGTGACGATCGCGTCGGCCCGGCCCAGCTCGGCCAGCAGCTCCGGCTCCGCGCCGCGCAGCGAGGCGCAGTAGAACGCGCGGACATTGGCGCCCTGCGCCTCGACCGCCTCGCAGAGGGTCTCGACGAAACCGGTGTTGCCGCTCATGTGGTGGGCGCGGTAGTAGAGCACCGCGACGCTCGGACCTCGGTGTACGGCCGCCTCGCGCTCCAGCGGGCCCCAGGCCGGTGCGGAGGCCGGCGGGTCGAAGCCGTGGCCGGTCAGCAGCACCGTGTCGGAGAGGAAGGCGCCGAGCTCGGCGAGGTTCGCCGGGCCGCCGTGCGCCAGGTACGCGTGGGCCTCGGCGGCGATGCCGGCCGGCACCGTGGACAGCTCCATCAGCTGGGCGTCCGGCGCCTGCTCACCCGTCAGCACGATCACCGGGCGCGGGCCCGCGAGCAGCGCGTCCAGCCCCTCCGCCCAGGCCCGGCGGCCGCCGAGCAGCCGGACCACCACCAGGTCGGTGCCCTCGACCAGGGCCGGCAGCTCCTCGGCCGCCAGCCGGGCCGGGTTGCCGAGACGGAACGGGACCGGGCCCTGCGCGGCGCGGGCGCTCAGCAGGTCGGTGTCGGACGTCGACAGCAGCAGGATCATGCGGATGCCCTCCCGGGCTGGTCGGTGAGCACGGGCAGAGCGGTGAGCACGGGCAAGGCGGGGGCCGCGGGCACGGGGGAACCCCCGGGCGCGGGCATGCGGCGGCGCATGGCGTCAGGCCTTCCTCGGGGTCCGCGCCCCGGGCTGGTGGAGGACGGCAGGAGTTCCTGACTCCCACGGCGGTGAGCCGTGGTCACAGTGGCGGGACCGCGCCGGGTTTGCACCGGACTTCCTCCCTGCGCCGTCGCTGGCGGCGGGCGGACGCGCGCGACCACCCGGGCAGCATCGTACGGGGTGCGGCTGACCTGCGGCAGTGTGACCTACAGGACGGAGGCGCGCGGTCGGACCATCTGTATGCTCGCGGCCATGCCACCCACACCCGACGCCTCCGCGCCGGGCTCCGCCGTGCCCTCCCGGGAGCGGTCGGACGCCTGTCCCGGAGCCCTCCGCCTGCACCGGGCCGACGACGGGGCGCTCGCCCGCGTCCGGCTGCCCGGCGGGCTGCTGACGGTCGATCAGGTGCTCGCGCTGGCCGATGCCGCCGAGCGGCTGGGTGACGGCGCGTTGGAGACCACCTCGCGCGGCAACGTCCAGCTGCGCGGCCTGCGTTCGGACTGCGGCGCGGAACTGGCCCTGGCCCTGCGCCGCGCCGGGCTGCTGCCCTCCGACACCCACGAGCGGGTGCGCAACATCGTCGCCTCGCCGCTCGCCGGACTGGACGGACGCGGGCACGCCGACGTCCAGGCCTGGGTGCGGGAGCTGGACGCCCGGCTGTGCGCGAGCGGGTGGGCGGCCGGGCTGTCGGGCAAGTTCCTGTTCGCCCTGGACGACGGGCGCGGGGACGTCGCGGCCCTGGACGCCGATGTGACGTTGATCGCAAGGCCGGGCGGCGGCGCGCTGCTCCGGCTCGGACGGGCCACCACCGGCGAGCCCGTCGACGCGCCGGTGGACGCCGCGCTGGAGGCGGCCCGGCGGTTCCTGGAGGCGGTCGGCGGCAGCGCCTGGCACTTCCGGGAGCGGCCCGAACTGACCGGCGGGAGCGCGCCGCTGCCTGCGCCGGCCGGCGTGGTGCCCGAGCCGGGGGCGCACGCCGGCGGGCTGTCGGTGGGCGTGCGGTTCGGGCGGGCCACGGCCGCACAGTGGCGGCTGCTCGCCGCGGTGGCCGTGCAGGGCGTCCGGCTGACGCCGTGGCGCGGCGCGGTGCTGCCCGGCGCGGACGCCGGGCGGCTCGCCGAGCTGGCGGCGGGCGGGTTCACCGTCGCCGCGGGCGGCGCCTGGGACCGGGCGACCGCCTGCACCGGGCTGCCGGGCTGCGGCAAGTCGCTGGCCGACGTGCGGGCGGACGCGGCGCGGGCGCTGGACGGCGCGGCGGGCGGCGGGGCGCAGGTGTTGGGCGGTGCGGCGGGTGCGTTGCTGCCCGTGCACTGGTCCGGCTGCGAGCGGCGGTGCGGACACCCCGCCGGGCCATGGGTGGACGTGCTCGCCACCGGGCAGGGCTACCGGGTGACCGCGGCAGGAACTTCGACGGACGTGACGGACGAGCAGATGGCCGAGGCAGTCGCCGAGGCCCGGAGGAACCGATGATCGAGTACGAGAAGGACGGCGCGTCCATCTACCGCCAGTCCTTTGCCACCATCCGGGCCGAGGCCGACCTGGTGGCCCTGCCCGCCGACGTCTCGCAGGTCGCGGTCCGGATGATCCACGCCTGCGGCATGGTCGACCTGGTCGAGGACCTGGTGTACTCGCCGGGCGTGGTCGCCTCCGCCCGCAAGGCGCTGCACGCCGGTGCCCCGATCCTCTGCGACGTCAACATGGTCGCCAGCGGCGTCACGCGCAAGCGGCTGCCCGCCGACAACGAGGTGATCTGCACCCTCACCGACCCGTCCGTGCCCGAGCTGGCGCGGGCGATGGGCAACACCCGCAGCGCCGCCGCCATGGAGCTGTGGCTGCCCCGCCTGGAGGGCGCCGTGGTGGCCGTCGGCAACGCGCCGACCTCGCTGTTCCGGCTGCTGGAGATGATCGAGGCCGGCGCGCCGCGGCCGGCCGCCGTGATCGGCGTGCCGGTGGGCTTCATCGGCGCCGCCGAGTCCAAGCAGGCCCTGGCCGAACACCCGTCCGGCCTGGAGCACTTGGTGGTGCGGGGCCGCCGGGGCGGCAGCGCGATGGCCGCTGCCGCGATCAACGCGATTGCGAGTGAGGAAGAGTGACGGAGCGTCAGACCGGTCGACTGTACGGTGTCGGGTTGGGTCCGGGGGATCCGTCGCTGGTCACCGTCCGGGCCGCCGAACTCATCGGCAAGGCGGACGTCGTCGCATACCACAGCGCGCGGCACGGGCGCTCGATCGCCCGCTCGATCGCCGAGCGGTACCTGGCCGGCGGCCAGATCGAGGAGAAGCTGGTCTACCCGGTCACCGTCGAGACCACCGACCACCCCGGCGGGTACCGCGGCGCGCTGGACGAGTTCTACGAGGAGGCCGCCGCACGGCTCGCCGCCCACCTGGACGCCGGCCGCGACGTGGTGGTCCTCGCCGAGGGCGACCCGCTGTTCTACGGCTCCTACCAGCACATGCACAAGCGCCTCGCGCACCGCTACCCGACCGAGGTGGTGCCCGGCGTGACCTCCGTCAGCGCGGCCGCCGCCCGGCTCGGCGCCCCGCTGGTCGAGGCGGAGGAAGTGCTCACGATCATCCCCGGCACCCTGCCGGAGGAGGAGCTGACGGCGCGGATCGCCGCCACCGACTCCGCGGTGATCATGAAGCTCGGCCGCACCTTCCCCGCCGTCCGACGGGCCCTGGAGCGGGCCGGACGGCTGGAGGACGCGCAGTACGTCGAGCGCGCCACCATGGCCGGCGAGCGGACCGCGCCGCTCGCCGAGGTCGACCCGGAGAGCGTGCCGTACTTCTCGGTCGCCGTGCTGCCCAGCAAGGTCGCGCAGCTCAGCTGGACCGGGCAGCCGATCACCGAACCCGCCCCGGACGCCGACACGGAGGGCGACGTCGTCGTGGTCGGCACCGGCCCCGCCGGGCCGCTGTGGCTGACCCCCGAGGCGCGCGGCGCGCTCGCCCGCGCCACCGACCTCGTCGGGTACACCACGTACCTCGACCGCGTCCCGGCGCGGCCGGGCCAGGTCCGGCACGGCTCGGACAACAAGGTCGAGGCCGAGCGGGCCGAGTTCGCACTCGACCTCGCCCGGCGCGGCCGCCGCGTCGCCGTCGTCTCCTCCGGCGACCCCGGCGTCTTCGCGATGGCCACCGCCGTCCTGGAGGCCGCCTGCGCCGACCCGTACCGGTCGGTGCCGGTCCGGGTGCTGCCCGGCATGACCGCCGCGCACGCCGCCGCCTCCCGCGCCGGCGCGCCGCTCGGCCACGACTACGCCACCATCTCGCTCTCCGACCGGCTCAAGCCCTGGGACGTCATCGCGAAGCGACTGCGCGCCGCCGCCGAGGCCGACCTGGTGCTCGCCCTCTACAACCCGGGCTCCAAGTCCCGCACCACGCAGGTCGGCGCCGCCCGCGACCTGCTGCTCGAGTACCGCGCCGGGGACACTCCGGTGGTGATGGCCCGCGACGTCGGCGGCCCCACCGAGCGGATCCGCACCGTCCGCCTCGCCGACCTCGACCCCACCCAGGTCGACATGCGGACACTGCTGCTGATCGGCTCCTCGCAGACGCAGGCCGTCGCCCGCGACAACGGCACCGAGGTGGTCTGGACGCCGCGCCGCTACCCGGAGTAGACGGCCGGCGATCGGCCCGGGGCGCTGCCCCGGGCCGGCAGGCGCTTTCGGACGGTGCTTCCGGACGGGCTACTACGAGGGGGAACGATGACGGGACGTCGGACGGTGAGCCGGGCCTTCGGTGCCGCGGTGGCGGTGCCGCTCGCGCTGCTGGCGGTGGGGTGGTGGCACAGCCGGCCCGGTGGGCGGGTGCTGGTGGCGCAGACGCTGGACCGGCCGCTCGTGCTGCTGCCGGTGGCGCTCCTGCTGGCGGCGGTCGCGTGCTGCTTCGTCGAGGACCGGGGCAACCGGGCGGTGGGCCTGTTCCTGACCTGGGCGGTCGGGGCGGTGCTGGGGCTCGGGGCGTGGGGAGCTTCCGCGTTCGGCGAGCCGACCACGGTGACCCGGGAGGCGGCGCCCGACGGGGCCGACCGGACGCTGGTGGTGGTGCACCACGGGAGCCCGGGTGCCGAGGCGGAGGCGCAGTCCTGGGAGATCCAGGTCGAGAGCGGATCGGGATGGGCCGCGCGGCGGTGGACGGTCGTCGAGCTGCCCGAAAGGTTCCCCGGGGGCGGGCTGTTGGCCACGGCGCGGTGGACCGGCCCGGAGCAGTTCACGGTCACCACGGACCGCGGCGTCCGGCTGCTCTTCGGCGTGGACCCGCGGGACGGCAGGCCCACGCCGATGGGGAGCGCACCCTAGGGCACCGCTAGGGCACGTCCGCCAGGATGCGGCGGAGGGCGGCCTCGGCCGGCTCCGGGGGGAGCTGCTCGCCGGTGCGGGGGCGGAGGGCGAGGCGGCCGGTGGCCGATTCGGCGGGGCCGAGGACGGCCCGGTACGGGACGAGCCGCCCGGCGCGGACGCGGGAGCCGAGGGTGCCCTGGTCGGGCGCGGCGAGCTCGGCACGCAGGCCGAGGGCGAGGGCTTGGGACACCAGGGCTTCGGCGTCGGGGAGTTGGGCGTCGGAGAGCGGCAGCACCAGGAGCTGGACGGGGGCGAGCCAGGTGGGAAAGGCGCCGCCGTGGGTCTCGATGAGGTGGGCGACGGCGCGTTCGACGCTGCCGATCACCGCGCGGTGGACCATGACGGGCCGGTGGCGCTGCCCGTCCGGACCGATGTAGGAGAGGTCGAACCGCGCGGGCTGGTGGAAGTCGACCTGGACGGTGGAGAGGGTGGCCTCGCGGCCGGCACTGTCGACCACCTGCACGTCGATCTTCGGGCCGTAGAACGCGGCCTCGCCGTCGGCCTGTTCGTACCGGATGCCGGACTCCTCCAACACCTCGACCAGCAAGGCGTTGGCCCGGCGCCACAGTTCGGGGTCCTTGACGTACTTGCCGCCCTCGCCGGGCAGGGAGAGCCGGTAGCGGGCGGCGTCGATGCCGAGCGCCCGGTAGGCGTCCCGGATCATCCCCAGCGCGCCGCGGACCTCGTCGGCGACCTGGTCGAGCCGGCAGAAGATGTGCGCGTCGTTGAGCTGGATGGACCGGACCCGGGTCAACCCGCCGAGCACGCCGGAGAGTTCGGCTCGGAACATCGGCCCGAGCTCGGCCATCCGCAGGGGCAGCTCGCGGTAACTGCGGCCCCGGGAGCGGAAGATGACGGCGTGGTGCGGGCAGAGGCTGGGGCGCAGCACGACCTGTTCGGCGCCGAGGTCCATCGGCGGGAACATGTCCTCGCTGTAGTGCTCCCAGTGGCCGGAGATCTCGTACAGCTCGCGTTTGCCGAGCACCGGCGAGTACACGTGCCGGTAGCCGGCGCGGCGTTCGGCCTCGCGGACGTACTCCTCCAGGGCGTGCCGGACGGCGGCGCCGTCGGGCAGCCAGTAGGGCAGGCCGGCGCCGATCAGCGGGTCGGTGTCGAAGAGCCGGAGTTCGCGGCCGAGCTTGCGGTGGTCGTTCACGGTGGTCTCCCTCGGGTCGGGCGAGGGGCGGGCGACCACGGACAGCGCGAAGCCCCGGGGCCACTCGCCCCGGGGCTTCGGACAGACAGGTGTCAGCGCGCCGGGACAGTGTCCGGCGTCGTCGTCGCTGCAGCGCGCTGAAGGTTCATGCTGCCCAGGCTAGCGCCGGGGCCGGGGGGCGGCGAGGGAGTTTCGGCCGAGGGAGTTTTCAGGCGAGGGTGATCCGGATGCCGACCGTGCCGTCGTTGCCGCGGCGGACCCGGCTGCCGAGCAGGGTGAGGACGCCGAGCAGGCCGTACTTCTGGCGCAGCAGCGTGCGGTAGGCAGCGGTCCGCTCGCGGGTGCAGATCTCGGCGGTGGCGGGGACCTGGTCGCCGGTGGGGTTGCCGCGGACGTCGCAGGGACCGACGGTGACGTCGGCGCGGTTGCGGATCCGCTTGACCTTCCAGGAGTCGGCCACCGTCCACACACCGAGCGCCTCGCCGTCGCGGACCACCCACACCGGCGTGGGCACCGGGGTGCCGTCCTTGCGGAAGGTGGTGAGCAGCAGATAGCTGCCGGCGGAGAGCTGGACCAGCTGCGCGAGCCGGTCGTCGGGAGTGGCGTCCATGACGTGCAGTTTAGGCGGGGTGCGGTCAGGCCGGCTCGGGCAAGGGGAAGCTGCGGCGCATCAGGGCGTCGAAGGCGGCGTCCGGGAGCAGGCGCTTGGCGAGCATGGTGGAGCGGGCCAGCGCGCCGATCGCGTACCGGGCGCGCGGGCGGGCGGCGGTCGCGGCACGGACGATCACCTTGGTCGCGGCCTCCGCGGGGACGGCGCCGCTGCGGCGGGTGAACGCCTGGTGGGCGTACATGTCGGCGAGCCGGGTGCGGAAGGAGCCGTACGGGTCGGCGGGGTCGGCGGCCGGGTGCATGGTGCCGACCGCGGTGGCGCCGAACTCGGTGATGGTGGGCCCGGGTTGGACCACGACGACCTCGACGCCGAACGGCGCGACCTCCAGCCGCAGCGAGTCGCTGATCGCCTCCACCGCGTGCTTGCTGGCGTGGTAGAAGGCGCCGCCGGGCGGGGAGAAACGGCCCGCCATCGAGGAGATGTTGACGATCCGGCCGCGCCCCGCGCGGCGCATGCCGGGCAGCACCAGCTGGGCCATCCGGACCAGGCCGAAGACGTTGGTGTCGAACTGGGCGCGGACCTCGTCCGGGGTGGCCGACTCCACCGGCAGGTGCAGCCCGTACGCGGCGTTGTTGATCAGGACGTCGACGCTGCCGTGCGCGGCCTCGACCGCGGCGACCGCGTCGGTCATCGAGTGCTCGTCGGTGACGTCGAGCGGCAGGGTGGCGATGCCGAGCGCGGCCAGGTCGGCGAGGGTCTCGGGGCGGCGGGCGGTGGCGTACACCCGGTGGCCGAGGCCGTGCAGGGCCAGGGCGGCCTGGCGGCCCATGCCGGAGGAGCAGCCGGTGATCAGGACGGTCCGGGGCGGGGTCATCGGTCGGCCTTTCGGTGGAGGAGGTCCCAGACGGCGGCTTCGGCGCGGTCGAGGTCCTCGGCGGGGAGGGCGTCGAGGCCGCCGGCCGGGCGGGCGAGCTTCACCAGGCCGGTGAAGGCGCCGAGGGCGAGGCCGACCAGCTGCTCGGCGTCGCCGTCCCGGATCGCGCCGGCGTGCTGGCCGCGCTCGATGAAGTCGGCGGCCACCCGGTGCAGTTCGTCCGCCAGGGCGCGGCTCTCGGGGTCGAGGAAGGTGTCGTGCTGCTGGTGCTCCAGGAACACGAAGGCGTCCGGATGGGCGCTCGCGTAGCGGGTGAAGCCGCGCCAGAAGCGGGCGAACTCCTCCCGGGCGGAGCCGGTCGGGCCGCCGTCGGCGAGCGCCTCGGCGAGGGTGTCGAGCAGGGTGCGCTTGGCGTACCGGAACGCGGCGTTGCCCAGTGCCTCCTTGCTCGGGAAGTACCGGTAGATGCTGCCCACGCCGACGCCCGCGCGCTGCGCGACGGCGGGCATCTGGGTGCCCTCGTAGGTGCGCTCGGCGAACAGCGCGAGGGCGGAGTCGATCAGCAGCCGGTCCAGGTCCGGTCGTTTCGGTGCCACGGAATGAATGTTCATTCCGATGGCGGCCCGCTGTCAAGCGGCCCTAGGCTGGAGCCATGGCCCGGCTCAACGACGAGGTTGCCGCGCTGTTCCTGGAGTACGCCGACCTGCTGCTGCTGACCGGCGGCGATGCGTTCCGGGCCCGCTCGTACGAGAAGGCGGCCCGGGCGATCGGCGGGTACCCGGAGGACTTGGCGGAGCTCGACCCGGGGGGCGTGCAGGCCATCCCCGGTGTCGGGAAGTCCACCGCCGCGAAGATCGCCGAGTACGTGGCGACCGGGCACGTCGCCAAGCTGGACGCGCTGCGCGGCAAGGTCCCGCCCGGCGTCCGGGAGATCATGGCGATCCCCGGCGTCGGCCCCAAGACCGCCGCCCAGCTGCACCGCGAGCTCGGCATCGGGACGGTCGACCAGCTGCGCGAGGCCGCGGAGAAGGACGAGCTCGCGGGGCTGCCCGGCATCGGCCCGAAGACCGCCGAGAACATCCGGCACGGCATCGACCAGCTGCGCCGGTCCGCCGGCCGGGTGCTGACCGGCACCGCGCTGGAACTCGCCGAGGAGGTCGTCGCGGTGCTCTCCGCGGTGCCCGGCTGCCGCCGCTGCGGGTACGCCGGATCGTTGCGGCGGATGCGCGAGACCATCGGCGACGTGGACGTGCTGGCCACCGCCGAGGACTCCGGCCCGCTGACGGAGGCGCTGACCGGACTCGCCGGCGTGACCGAGGTGATCGCCTCGGGGCGGACCAAGACCTCCGTCCGCGCCCGGCAGGGCCTGCAGATCGACCTGCGGGTGGTGCCCGACGAGGACTGGGGTGCGGCGCTGGTCTACTTCACCGGCTCCAAGGCGCACAACATCGCGCTGCGGGCCCGCGCGGTCAAGGCCGGGCTGAAGCTCTCCGAGTACGGCCTCTTCGAGGTGGAGGGGGGCCGCAAGCTGGCCTCCGCGAGCGAGGAGGAGGTGTACGCGGCGCTCGGCCTGGACTGGGTGCCGCCGACGCTGCGCGAGGACCGCGGCGAGATCGACGCCGCGCTCGGCGGCCGCCTGCCGGCGCTGGTCCAGGAGTCGGACCTGCGCGGCGACCTGCACCTGCACACCGACCTGACCGACGGGCTCGCGCCGCTGGAGGAGATGCTCGCCGCCGCCGCGGCGCGCGGCCTGACGTACGTCGCCGTCACCGACCACGCGCCGAACCTCTCGATGCAGCGGATGACCGACGCCAAGATGCTCGCCCAGCGCGAGCGGGTCCGGGAGCTGGACCGCCACTACGGCGGGATGCGGGTGCTGCACGGCACCGAGCTGAACATCGACCGGGACGGCGGGGTCGACTGGCCGCCGGAGTTCCTGGCCGGCTTCGACCTGTGCGTCGCCTCGATCCACTCGCACTTCACCGCCGACCGCGCCACCCAGACCCGGCGCCTGGTCCGCGCCTGCGAGAACCCGTACGTGCACGTCGTCGGCCACCCCTCCACCCGGCTGCTGGGCCGGCGGCAGCCGATCGACGCCGACTGGGAGGAGGTGTACCGGGCCTGCGCCCGGACCGGCACCGTCCTGGAGGTCAACGCCTCGCCCGAACGCCTCGACCTCGCCGACAGCCGGATCCTCGCCGCCGCGCGGCACGGCGTGCTGTTCGCGATCGACACCGACGCGCACGCCGTACCGCACCTGGCCAACCTCCGGTACGGGGTGGCCACTGCGCAGCGCGGCTGGCTGACCGCCGAGCAGGTGGTCAACACCTGGTCGCTCACCCGGCTGAAGCGGCACCTGAAGGACAGCACGCGCGGCCTGCTGGGCGGCTGACGCGGCGTCGAGCGCGACCTGCGGGTCAGCCGAGCGTGGCGAGCCAGGCGAGGGCGGCCGGGACGTCCGGGGCGGTGGGCAGACCCGCCGGGGGCTCCGGGCGCTCCACCACGATCACCGGCAGCCCCAACTCGCGGGCGGCGGCCAGCTTCGGCGCGGTCGCCGCGCCGCCGCTGTCCTTCGTGACCACCACGTCGATCCGGTGCTCCCGCAGGACCGCGCGCTCGCCGTCCAGGGTGAACGGCCCGCGATCCAGCAGCACCTCCGTGCGTGCCGGCATCGGCGGCTCCGGCGCGTCCACCGAGCGGACCAGGAACGCGTGGCCGTCGAGGTCCGCGAACGCCGCCAGGCCCATCCGGCCCGTGGTGAGGAACACCCGGCGGCCCGCCGGCTCGGCGCGCAGCACCTCGGCCGCCCCGGCGAGCGAGCCGACCCGCCGCCACCGGTCCCCCTCAACCGGCACCCAGCTGGGACGACGCAGGGCGAGCAGGGGAACATGGACCTCGGCGGCCGCGACGGCCGCGTTGCGGCTGATCGTCCCGGCGAAAGGATGGGTGGCGTCGATGAGAGCGTCCACGTGCTGCTCGCGCAGCCACCCGGCCAGGCCCTCCGGGCCGCCGAAGCCGCCGATCCGCACCTCGCCCGCCGGCAGCCGCGGCTCCGCGACCCGGCCCGCGAGGGAACTCGTGACGCGGTCCGCGGGGCGGTCGGCGGCCAGCGCGCCGGCGAGGCGGCGTGCCTCGGTCGTGCCGCCGAGGATCAGGACGTGCATCGGAACTCCAGGGAGCGAACGTGGCTGAGGCCGGCGGACGGGCGGCGCAGCTGAAGAGTAGCGGGCTGCGCCACGGCTGGACGACGGGCGCCTGCGCCACGGCGGCCACCACGGCGGCGTACACCGCCCTGCTCACCGGGGACTTCCCGGACCCGGTGACCATCACCCTGCCGAAGGGCCAGCAGCCGGCGTTCGCCCTGGCGGTGGAGGCCCTGGCGGACGGGAGCGGCCCCGCCGACAGCCATGGTTCGGCTGCCGCCGGCGGCGTCGGATGGGGCGGGCCGGTGGGGGTGTCGTGGGCGATGGCCGGGGTGGTGAAGGACGCCGGGGACGATCCGGACGTGACGCACGGGGCGCTGGTGCGGGCGACGGTCTGGCACGGGGCACCGGGGAGCGGCGTGGTGTTCCGGGCGGGCCCCGGCGTGGGGACGGTGACGAAGGCGGGGTTGCCGCTGGCGGTGGGCGAGCCGGCGATCAATCCGGTGCCGCGGCAGATGATCCGCGACGCGGTCGCGGGGGTGGCGGCGCGCTGCGGCGGCACCGGCGACGTCGTGGTGCAGGTGTCGGTGGACCACGGCGAGGAGATCGCCCGCTCCACCTGGAACCCGCGCCTGGGCATCCTGGGCGGCCTGTCGATCCTGGGCACCACCGGCATCGTGGTCCCGTACTCCTGCTCGGCGTGGATCGACTCGATCCGCCGCGGCGTGGACGTGGCGCGGGCCGCGGGCCGTACGCACGTCGCGGGCTGCACCGGTTCGACGTCCGAGAAGGTGGCGGTCGCGGTGCACGGCCTGCCGGAGGACGCGCTGCTGGACATGGGCGACTTCGCGGGCGCGGTGCTGAAGTACCTCAAGCGCCACCCGGTGGACCGGCTGACCATCGCGGGCGGCTTCGCGAAGCTGTCCAAGCTCGCCGCCGGTCACCTGGACCTGCATTCGTCCCGCTCCCAGGTGGACAAGGGCTACCTGGCGGGCCTGGCCCGCACCGGTGGCGCGTCCGAGGAGCTGGTGGCGGCGGTCGCGGCGGCCAACACGGGCCTGGAGGCGGTGCAGTTGTGCGCGGCGGCGGGAGTTCCGCTGGGCGATCTGGTGGCGGAGGCCGCCCGGGCCACCGCGCTCGGCGTGCTGGTGGGCGCGCCGGTCGCGGTG
Source organism: Kitasatospora sp. NPDC048365 (assembly GCF_043200835.1). NCBI lineage: Bacteria > Bacillati > Actinomycetota > Actinomycetes > Kitasatosporales > Streptomycetaceae > Kitasatospora > Kitasatospora sp. NPDC048365. The sequence goes on along the minus strand of NZ_JBICYJ010000002.1, from coordinate 34,016 downwards.
GACGTGATCTGCATCGACCGGGCCGGGAACATCGTCGGCCGGGCGTAGACCCCGGGCAGCGTCAGTCGGTGACGACGGCCTGCGCGTCGATCTCCACCAGCATGGGCTCCTGCGGGAGTTCGCAGAAGATCGTGGTCCGGCAGGGCTTCACGCCGCCGGGGGCGATGTTCTCCTCGATGAACTGGGCGTAGACCTCGTTCATCAGCGGGAAGTCGGCGCGCTTGGTGAGGTAGACGCGGAACATCACCACGTCCTCGACGGTGGCGCCGCCGGCCTCGACGATCGCCTTGACGTTCTCCAGGGTGCGCCGGGTCTGCGCCTTGACGTCGCCGTGGTGCAGGTACTCGCCGGTGGCCGGGTCCTGCGGGCCCTGGCCGGAGACCTGGAGGATCGGGCCCTTGCGCACGCCCTGGGAGAACATCCAGGCGGGGGCGGGCGCGCCGTCGGTGCGGATCTCGGTCTTCTTGCTCATCTGCGGGCCTCTCAGGGGTGGTCGGGGCGGTCGGTGTGCCCGGCGTCGGCGGAGATCGCCCGGGCGGTGGTCAGCAGGCGGGGCACGAGGTCCAGCACGCGCTCGTAGGGCAGCACGACGTCCGGGACGGAGATCGACACGGCGGCCACCACCTGCCCGGTGGCGTCCCGGACGGGCGCGGCCACGCAGTTGATGAACGACTCGTGCTCGGCGTGGTCCTGGGCCCAGCCCTGCGCGGCGACGGTGTCGAGCTCGGCGAGCAGCGCGGCGGGGCCGGTGAGCGTGTTCGGGGTGTGCACGGTGTAGTCGACGGCGCGGGCGACCCGGCGGCGTTCGGCGGTGGGCAGGTCGGCGAGCAGCACCTTGGCGACGGCGGTGTTGTGCAGTCCGGCGCGCAGGCCGATCCGGGAGTACATCCGGACGGGGTGCCGGGAGTCGTACTTGTCGATGTAGACCACCTCGCCGCCCTCGTACGCGGCGAGGTGCACGGTGTGCCCGGTGGCGGCGTTGAGTTCGGCCAGGTGGGGTGCGGCGATCCGGCGGATGCCGCGCTGCTCCAGCGCGCGGCTGGAGAGGGCGAAGAGTCCGGCGCCGAGGTGGTAGCGGTAGTCGGCGTCGCGGTGGACGAAGCGCTCCTCCTCCAGCGACTGGAGCAGCCGCAGCACGGTGGTCTTGTGCACGCCGAGCAGCTCGGCCAGCTGGTCGAGCGAGCGTTCCCCCTCGCCGAGTTCGGCGAGCAGGCGCAGGGCGCGGGTGACAGTCTGACTCATGGTGTTCCTGGTGTTCCTGGTGTTCCCGGGACGGTGGAGGGTGCGGTGAGTACCGGGGACACGATGCCATCCGGGCCGACTCTGGTGCGCGCCCAGTCCGCGGGGGAGGCGGCGAGCAGCGCGGCGACCGCGGCGGGGGCGGGCAGCCGGCCCTGGTCGCCGGGGGAGGTGAGGGCGCAGGCGGCGGCCAGGTGGCCGAGGCGCAGCCGCTGCCGCTGGTCGAGGCCGCGCAGGGTGCCGGAGAGGTAGCCGGCGGCGAAGGCGTCGCCGGCGCCGGTGGGTTCGACCACGTCGACGGCAAGGGCGGGTTCGGCGACGGCGCGGCCGTCGCGGTCGAGCGCGGTGACGGCGTGGCCGGAGTCCTTGACCACCAGGGTGGCGGGGCCGGGGAAGCGCCGGCGCAGGGCGGCCGGGTCGCCGATGCCGAAGGCGGCCTCGGCCTCGTCGGCGCCCAGCAGCAGCAGGTCGGCGGCGTCGAGCAGGTCGGTGAGCAGGTGGTGGTCGAGCCCGTGCCAGAGCGCGGGCCGCCAGTTGAGGTCGAAGGAGACCGTCCGGCCGGGCCGCCGGTCGGCGAGCAGTGCGCGGACCAGGGCGAGGCAGTCGGCGGACAGCGCGGGGGTGATGCCGGTGAGGTGGAGCAGCCGGGCGCCGTCGAGCAGCCGGGCAGCGGCCGGGTCGTCGAGCAGCGCGGGGGAGAGCGCGGAGGCGGCGGATCCGCGGCGGTAGTAGTGCAGGCGGCTGCGGCCGCCGCCGAGGTCGTGCGGGTGGGCGGAGCCGCCGGTCTCCTTGAGGTAGACGCCGGTCGGGCGGTGCGGGTCGACGGCGACGGCGGAGACGTCCACGCCGTGGGCGGCGACCTCGGCGACCAGGCGGCGGCCGAAGCCGTCGGCGCCGACCCGGCTGATCCAGGCGGTGGGTACGCCGAGGGCGGCGAGCGCGCAGGCCACGTTGGACTCGGCGCCGCCGACGGCCGGGTGGAAGGCGCCCACGGCGTCGAGCGGCCCGGGCCGGTCGGGCAGCAGGACCGCCATCGACTCGCCCAGGCAGACCACCGCGGGCGTGCTCGCTGCCTGCTCCGCCATCTGCCGCGCTCCTCGCCCGTTGGTTCGCCGGTCGCCGGTTGCCGACCGTCGTTCGTTGACCGTCGTTCGGCGTGAATGCTAGAACCGTAGCAACAGCATGCGCAACGCTGGTTGCAAATATTGCAATATTGCAGGTGGAGAGGGTGATAGCTGGTGCTGGACCGGGAGAAGGTCGCGGCGCTCGCCGACGAGCGGCTGGACTGGCGGTTCAAAGCGGTGCCCGCCGCCGCGCACGGGCTGACGGTCCGCGAGTACCTGGCCGGCGGCCCGGTCCTCGACGACCTCGGCACTCCGCTGCTGACCCTGGACGCGGGCGCGCTCGCCCACAACCTGCGCACCATGGCCGCCTGGTGCGCCGACGCGGGCGTGGAGCTCACCCCGCACGGCAAGACCACCATGGCGCCCGCCCTGTGGCAGGCCCAGCTGGACGCCGGCTGCCGCGGCATCACCCTGGCCAACCTCGCCCAGCTGCGGGTCGCCCGCGCCTTCGGCGTCGGCCGGCTGCTGCTGGCCAACACCCTGCTCGACCCCGCCGGGCTGGCCTGGCTGTCCGCCGAACTGGACGCCGACCCCGGTTTCTCCTTCCTGTGCTGGGTGGACTCGGTGGACGCCGTCCGGCAGATGGACCGCGCACTGCGTGCGGCCGGCGCCGGCCGTCCGGTCGAGGTGCTGGTCGAACTCGGCGGCCCCGGCGGCCGGACCGGCGCCCGGGGTGCGGCCGCTGCCGTCGGGATCGCCGAGGCGGTCCGCGCCGCGGGCACCCTGCGGCTGGCCGGCGTCGGCGGCTACGAGGGCGCGCTCGCCCACGACGCGGGCGAGCAGGCACTGGCCACGGTCCGCGGCTACCTGCGCGAACTGGCAGCACTGCACCGCCGCCTGGCGTACGAGACCGCCGAACCGGTGGTCTCGGCGGGCGGCAGCGCCTACTTCGACACCGTGGTCGAGGAGCTCGGGCCGCTCGCCGCCCAGCTGCCCGGCACCCGGGTCGTGCTGCGTTCCGGTGCCTACCTGGTGCACGACGACGGCTTCTACCGCTCGATCTCCCCGCTCGCCCGCGGCGCCGGGCAGACCCCGCTGCGCTCCGCGATGCACGGCTGGGCGCGGGTGCTCTCCCGCCCCGAGCCGGAGCTCTCCCTGCTGGACGGCGGCAAGCGCGACTTCCCGTACGACGAGGGCCTGCCCGAACCGCAACTGGTCCGGGGTGACGGTCCGTTGAAGGGGGAGCCGGTGGTGAGCGCGGTCAACGACCAGCACGCCTTCCTGCGCGGCGCGGGCGGGCAGGCGCCGGTCGGGGCGGTGGTCCGGCTCGGGCTGTCGCACCCGTGCACCGCCTTCGACAAGTGGAACCTGATCCCGGTGCTGGACGACGCGGACGCCGAACGGCCGCGCGTGGTCGACCTGGTGCGGACCTTCTTCTGATGGCCGACCTGCTCTTCCGCGGCGCGACCGTCGTCGACGGCAGCGGCGCCGACCGCCACCGGGCCGACGTCACCGTGACCGACGGCCGGATCGAGGAGATCGGCCGCAAGTTGACGGCACGTCAGGTCGTCGATGCCGACGGCCTGGTGCTCGCCCCCGGCTTCATCGACATGCACACCCACTCCGACCTGCGGCTGCTGGTCGAACCCGAGCACCCCTCGCGGGTCACCCAGGGCATCACCTGTGAGGTGCTCGGGCAGGACGGGCTCTCCTACGCCCCCGTCGACGACGTCACCCTGCCCGCGCTGCGCCGCCAACTGGCCGGCTGGAACGGCGATCCGGACGGCTTCGACTGGAGCTGGCGCACCGTCGGCGAGTACCTGGCGAGGCTTGACGGGGGCATCGCCGTCAACGCCTGCTACCTGGTGCCGCACGGCACCCTGCGGATGCTCGCGATGGGCTGGGACAACCGCCCGCCCACCGCCGTCGAACTGGACCGGATGCGCGAACTGCTCGGCCAGGGCCTGCGCGAGGGCGCGGTCGGCATGTCCAGCGGCCTCAGCTACACCCCCGGCATGTACGCCGACACCGCGGAGCTGGCCGCGCTGTGCGCGGTGGTCGCCGCGCACGGCGGCTTCCACGCCCCCCACCAGCGCTCCTACGGCAAGGGCGCATTGGAGGGCTACGCGGAGATGGTGGAGATCTCCCGGCGCTCCGGCTGCCCGCTGCACCTCACCCACGCCACCATGAACTTCGAGGTCAACCGGGGCCGGGCCGGCGACCTGCTCGCCCTGGTCGACGCCGCGCTCGCCGAGGGCCTGGACGTCACCCTCGACAGCTACCCCTACCTGCCCGGCTCCACCAGCCTCTCCGCGCTGCTGCCCGGCTGGTCCACCGAGGGCGGGCCGGAAGCTACCCTGGCCCGGCTGGCCGACCCCGCGGCCCGGGAAAGGATCCGGTACCACCTGGAGGTCTCCGGCAGCGACGGCTGCCACGGCGTCACCGCCGACTGGACGACCGTCCAGATCTCCGGGGTGCGGGACGACGCGCTCGCCGGCACCGTCGGCCGGACCGTCGCCGAACTCGCCGCCGAGCAGGGCAGGTCCGGCACCGAGGTCTTCCTCGACCTGCTGCTCCGCGACCGGCTCGGCACCACCGTCCTGCAGCACGTCGGGCACGAGGAGAACGTCCGCGCGATCATGCGTCACCCCGCGCACACCGCGGGCAGCGACGGACTGCTGGTCGGCACCCGGCCGCACCCCCGGGCCTGGGGCACCTTCCCGCGCTACCTCGGCCACTACGGGCGGGAGTTGGGCGTCCTCACGCTGGAGCAGGCGGTCACCCGGATGACCGGCCGCCCGGCCCGGCGGCTGCGCCTGGACCGGCGCGGGCTGATCCGCCCCGGCTACCACGCCGACCTGGTGCTGTTCGACCCCGAGACGGTCGGCGACACCGCCACCTTCGACCGGCCCCGGCTGCCCGCCGCCGGTATCCGGTCGGTCCTCGTCAACGGCGTCCCGGTGGTCCGGGACGGCCGGACCACCGGCGCGCGGCCCGGCCGCGCGCTGCGCCGCACCGAACAAGGAAGCACCGCATGACCGCCCGACCGCCCCTGGACCTGCCCGCCGCACTCGCCGCCGACCCGGTGATCGCCGTGGTCCGCGCCCCCGCGATACCCGACGCCGCCGCACTCTGCGAGGCGCTCGCCGCCGGTGGCATCGGCTGGACCGAACTCACCTTCACCACCCCGGAGGTGACCCGCCACCTGGCCCGCGCCGCGCAGGCCGGGCACCGGGTCGGTGTCGGCACCGTGCTCACCGGCGACCAGGCCGACCGGGCCGTCGCCGCGGGAGCGTCCTTCCTGGTCACCCCCGGGCTGCGGCCCGCCGTCGCGGAGGCCGCCGCCGAGGCCGGGGTGCCCGCCGTCCTCGGCGCGCTCACCCCGACCGAGGTCGCCGACGCCCTCGACCTGGGCGCCGCCGCCGTGAAGATCTTCCCGGCGAAGGCCTTCGGGCCCGGCTACTTCAAGGACCTGCACGGCCCCTACCCGGGCGTCCCGCTGGTCGCCTCCGGCGGCGTCAACGCGGGCAACGCCGCGGCGTTCCTTGCCCACGGCGCGCTCGCGGTCTGCGCCGGCACCGACGTGGTACCCCCGGCCGTCGTCGCCGCGGGCGACTGGCCGGAGATCACCCGTCGCGCCGCGGCGTTCACCGCAGGGCTCAGGATCCCGTCCCAGCAGGGGAGTTGAGCCAGCGGCCGTCCTCGAACCCGTCCGGGAGCTCGTCCTCCCACGGGTCGATGCCGAGCTTCTCCAACTCGGCGAACCACCGGTCGCGCTGCGACGGCGGCAACGCGTGCCCGCACCACGGGCAGAAGGCGATACCGACCCGCGACGTGCCGCCGTCGCGCACCGGCAGCCCGTACTCGCGGAACTTCGCGCTGTACGCCACCAGCGCGTCCGGGCAGTCGTACGGGTCGTCGTGCTCGTCGCACCAGTGCTCGACCTGCGAGGTCATCCGCTCGCAGCAGTGCTCGACGCTCATCGGACGCCCTCCCGGCAGCGCTCGGTGGAGTACAGGTGGCTGTCGCGGAACTGCTCCGCCGCCAGCGTGCGCCCGACCAGGATCACCGCGGTGCGCAGCACGCCCGCCTCCTTGACCTGGCCGGCGATGTCGGCGAGGGTGCCGCGCAGCACCAGCTCGTCCGGGCGGCTGGCCATCGCCACCACCGCGGCCGGGCAGTCGGCGCCGTAGTGCGGCAGCAACTCCTCGACCACGCTGTCCACGTACCGGGCGGCCAGGTGCAGCACCAGCAGGGCGCCGCTGCGGCCGAGGGTCGCCAGGTCCTCGCCCTCCGGCATCGGGGTGGCCTGCCGGGCGACCCGGGTGAGGATCACCGTCTGGCCGACCGTCGGGACGGTCAGCTCGCGCTTCAGCGCGGCGGCCGCGGCGGCGAACGCCGGGACACCGGGCACCACCTCGTACGGGATGCCCAGCGCGTCCAGCCGGCGCATCTGCTCGGCCACCGCGCTGAACACCGACGGGTCGCCCGAGTGCAGCCGGGCCACGTCCTGGCCCTCCTCGTGGGCGCGGGCGATCTCCGCGACGATCCGGTCCAGGTCGAGGTCGGCGGTGTCCACCAACCGCGCGCCGGGCGGGCATTCGGCCAGCAGCTCGGTCGGCACCAGGCTGCCCGCGTACAGGCACACCCCGCACGCCGCCAGGGTCCGCGCCCCCCGGACCGTGATCAGGTCCGCGGCGCCGGGCCCGGCCCCGATGAAGTAGACGGTCACTCCGATTCCTCTTCTTCCTTGATCACTGACCACTGGGTGACCGGCATCGCCTGCCGCCACCCGGTGAATCCGCCGACCGGCACCGCCTGCGCGACACCCAGCCGGACCAGCTCGCCGCCGTGCCGCCGGTACCACTCGGCCAGCAGCGCCTCCGACTCCATGGTCACCGTGTTGGCGACCAGCCGGCCGCCGACCGGCAGCGCCGCCCAGCACGCCGCCAGCAGCCCCGGCGCGGTCAACCCGCCGCCGACGAACACCGCGTCCGGGGTCTCCAGACCCGCCAGCGCCCCCGGCGCCGGACCGGTCACCACCCGCAGCCGGGGCACGCCCAGTGCCCCCGCGTTGCGGGCGATCCGCTCCGCGCGCACCGGATCGCGCTCCACGCTCACCGCCCGGCAGCTGCGGTGCGCCCGCAGCCACTCGATGCCGATCGACCCCGAGCCGCCGCCGATGTCCCACAGCAGCTCGCCCGGCGCCGGCGCCAGCGCGGCCAGCGTGGCGGCCCGCACGTAGCGCTTGGTCAACTGGCCGTCGCTCTCGTACCGGTCGTCCGGCAGGCCGGGCACCAGCTGGGCGCGCGGGGTGCCGGGGGCGGCGGCGCACTCGACGGCCAGGATGTTCAGCGGGTCGCCCGGCGCGTGCGGCCAGGCCCCGGCGGTGCCCTCGCGGACGTCCTCCGCCTCGCCGCCCAACTGCTCCAGCACGCGCAGCCGGGACGGGCCGAAGCCGCGGGCCGCGAGCAGCGCCGCGACCGCGGCCGGGCCGGCGGCGTCCGCGCTCAGCACCAGCAGCCGGCGGCCCGGGTAGAGCGCGCCGTTCAGCGTCTCCGGCGGCCGGCCGACCAGCGAGACCACCTCGGTCTCCTCCACCGGCCAGCCCAGCCGGGCGCACGCGTACGACACCGAGGACGGGTGCGGCAGGACGCGAAGGCGCTCGGCGCCGACGGTCTCCGCCAGGGTCCGGCCGATGCCGTAGAACATCGGGTCGCCACTGGCCAGCACCGCGACCTTCTGCCCGGCCCGCTCGGCCAGCAGCCCGGCGACCGCCGGACGCAGCGGCGACGGCCACGGCACCCGCTCCGCCGTCACCTCGGCGGGCAGCAGCTCCAGCTGACGCGGGCCGCCGATCACCGACCCGGCCGCGAGCAGCGCCGCCCGGGACGTCTGCGCGAGGCCCGGCCAGCCGTCCGCACCGATCCCGACGACGGTGATCGCAGACTCGGACACGGGGACTCCTCGCAGGTCGGAAGGGGGCAGCGGCAGCCTACCCGCCGTTTCGCCGCCCGCCGGGTCCGCACCTGACAAACCTGTTGCCCGAGGTGTGCGAGCTTGGCCACACTGCCGGACATGACGAACTCCCGAAAGGCCCATGGCGCGTAACGCGCCGGCCCGCGTCCGCGCGGGCCTCGGCCGCCGACCCCGTCCCCACGACCGCGGAACGCGCCGCGTGGTGCCCGGCCTGTCCGGCCCGGCGCAGCGGCTGGTCGCCGCCCGCGAGGCGGCACTCGGCGAGCCGCCCGGTGCCCTGGCCGCCGCCGTCGCAGCCTGGCGTGCCGAGGCCCACCGGCGCGGCCGGCCGGCGCTCGGGCCGCCCTGCCCCTGCTGCGAGGCCGACCACGGCCGCCCGCTGATCGAACGGATGCTGCACGCGCTGCCCCGTCACGCCGCCCGCGAACTGCGCGCGGTGGTCGCCCCGCTGGACGAGGCCTACCGGGCCTCCCGGGTGCGCCGCGGCGACGAGTTCTGGTTCCTGGACGGCCCTTAAGGCTGGTAGGGGAGTTGGGGGACGTCGAAGCAGGTGGTGGTCATGTCCGGCACCTGGGTGAGCCAGCCGCCGCGGCCGTCGAAGGCGGTGTCCTGCCAGCGGGCGGCGTTGAGGCAGGCCCGGGTCGGGCCGGTCGGGCGGGGCTCGGGGGTGAACGAGGCGGGGACGATCAGGCCGTGCGCGTCGTACGGCTGCGGCCGGTCCATGAACCGCCCCACGCAGTCGCGGGTCAGCTCGCGGCCGCACGAGTCCATCGCGTCGGTCAGCCACTGGGCCGCCGCCCATCCCTCCAACTCCCAGGCGGAGAGCAGTGGTTCGCGCTCCGGATAGTAACGGGCCATCGCCTCCCGGAACTCCTTCACGGCGGGCTGTCCGACGTCCTCGTAGTTGCGCGAGGAGGAGGTCGCCCACAGGGAGTTCCGGCAGTCGGGCGAGTCCCGGTAGGCGGTGCGCGCGGTCGCGGACCAGTTCTGCACGTTGGTCACCTTGGCGGTGAGCCGTACGTCCGCCGCGTCCAGCGCCTGGCAGAGCGCCGCGTTGCCCCGGGTGTCCATCGAGTCCAGCAGCAGCTCGGTGCCGTCGGCCTTCATCGCGGCGGCCACCGCCTGGAAGTTGGGCAGCGCCAGGTCGACGCTCTGACTGAGCACCCGGAACCCCTCCGCCTGCAGGCCCTGCTCCAACTGCTTCGCGTAGCGCGCCGAATCGGCCTGGTTGTAGGAGACGACGGCCGCGCTGCGGGCCCCCAGCCGCTCCTTGAAGAAGCGGTACACCTCGGTCGACTGGTACAGCGTGCCGTTCCAGCCGACCGAGCGGCCGTCGCGCGGCGCGCTGCTGCCGTAGATGCTGTAGAGGTGCGGCCAGCGGTCGTACGCCGTGCCGATCGGCTGCCCGCCGATGTCGGGCACGCCCTTGCCGCTGACGTACGGCGCGCCCGCGTAGTCCAGCACGCTGCCGGCCACCAGGGCGAAGACCTGCTCGCGGTCGATCAGCCGGTGCACGCAGTCCTGGTTGCCGATGCCGCTGCCGCCGTCGTCGCAGGTCACCACCTTCACGGTCCGCCCGTGCAGGCCGCCCCGGTCGTCGAGGGACCGGAGGAAGGCCTGGGCGCCGAAGCGCGGACCCGAGAAGGTCTCGCTGCCGACCGGTGAGGTGAGCGAGGTGATGATGCCGATCCGGATCTCGCCCGCCGTCACGCCGGTGTCGGTGGACCCGCCGGACTGCGGGCTGCCCGGGGGCGCGGTGAAGTCGCTCTCGGGCAGCCGGCTGCCGCAGCCCGCGAGGGCGAGCAGCACCCCGGCGAGGGCGGCCGCGCGACGGCGCCGCCGCCGTCCGACCGCCCTCGCGGGGCCGCTGCGGTAGGTCAACTGCAGCCGGGGACCGCGGTGTTGCCGCTCTGCTGGACCAGGCCGCAGAGCGTCGACCGGGAGACCTTCCAGACGCCGCTGTCCAGCACCGCCTGGCCGGTGGCGTCCGGCTGCACCACGTTGCCCTGGATCGAGAGCTGGTACGTCACGGTCGCCTCGGTCGCCGAGGTGAAGGCGACGTCGGTGACCTTCGCCTGCACCTGGCCGACCCGCGGGTCGGAGGCGAAGCCCTGCAGCACCGGGGCCAGCTGGTCGCCGCCCTGGAGCAGCGCCGCCTTGTCGTCCAGCGAGGTGTCCGGGCTGAAGAACTTCTCCCAGTTCGTGGTGATCTCCGCCTTCGCCGCCGCCGGATCGGCCGGGGCGCTGCCGCTCGGCGAGGCGGCCGCGGTGCCGGAGGCCGGGGCCGAGGCGCTGGTCGCGGCGGCGGTGGGGGTCGGGGAGGAGGAGGTGCTGCTGCCGCTGCTGCTGCACGCGGCGGCCAGCAGGACGGCCAGCACCGCACCGGTCAGCCGGACGGCGGCACCCTTCCGGGTCGGGCGGCCCGGTCGGCGGAGCCTGTCCGGGTAGGTCGGCGGGCCGGTCACGGGCCCGCGGGACTGATCACTGCGAGTGGTGGACATGCGTGGTCACCGCGTCTCTTCCCGACCGGCGGGCGTTCTGCCCCCGTGGCCCCGGTCGCTCGGTTGGTCTGGCTGATCGGTCGTGCTGCGGCGGTTCTGCGGCACCGCGCGTGGGACCATGAAGGACGATATACGGGCGAATCGCAAGATTTGCGACAAAACGGATGTGGCGGTCCCCGAGCAGGGCGGAGTGACGACCCATGAACCGCTTGCGGGAGGCACTGCGGCAGTCGCCCGGATGGTTCGTCCTGGCGGCGGGCGCGGTCCTGTGCGTCCTCGGCTGGTACGGCGTCTCCGGCGAACGGCTGGCCGCCCGTCAGCTGCCCTACCTCGCCTCCGCCACCGTCCCTGGTGCCGCGCTGCTGGTCGGCGGGGCGGTCTTGCTCGCCGCCCGGCTCCCCGGCCGCGGGGCCGCCGACCGGCGGATGGACCAGCTGTTCGCCCTGCTCGTCGGCGAGGCGCTGGCGGACGGCGAGAGCGCGGAGGCGGCCGGCGGGCCACCGGTCGCCGTGCCCGACGGCACGCTCTACCACCGCGCCGACTGCCCGCTGGTGGCGGGCAAGGCGCACGCCCGGCCGGTCGACGCGGAGACGGTGGGGGAGCGGGGGCTCGGGGCGTGCCCGGTCTGCGAGCCGGCTCCGCCGGAGGGTGGCGGCGGTGCGGGGGACGGCACGGCCGGCGGTGCGGAGGGTGGCGGGCCGATGGGTGGCGGGTCGGTGGGTGGCGGTACGGCGGGTGGCGGTGCAGCGGGGGCCGGCGGTGCGGCGGGTGGCGGGCCGGTGGGTGGGGGTGGGGGCTGAGTGGGCGGGGGGCTGGGGCTGACGTTCGATCTGGGGCTGGCCGGGCTCGCCATCGGCAGCGCGGCCGCGCTGAGCGGCGTCGGCCTGGTGGTCACCCACCGGGCGACCGGCGTGCTCAACCTCGCGCAGGGCGCGCAGGCGATGGCCACCGCGTACCTGCTGCGCGAACTGGTCGTTGTCCGGCACTGGCCGCTCGCGCTCGCCGCCGCGTTCTGCCTGCTGCTGGCCGCGCCCGCGTTCGGCGTCCTGCTCGACCTGGCGGTGTTCCGTCCGCTCCAGCGGCGGGGCGCCGGCCCCGCCGAGACGATGGTCGCGAGCATCGGCGTGTTCGTGCTGCTGATCGGCGCCGCCGTGCTGATCTGGGGCACCGCCCCGTACGGTGACGCGCCCGCGCTGGTGCCCGGCACTCCGCTCGCCCACCCGTTCGGGCACGTGCTGCGGCTGGACACCGTCCTGCAGCTCGGCGCGGTGCTGGCCTTGGCGGCGGCCGTCGGCCTGGTCGGGCGGTACACCCGTTTCGGGCTGCGGCTGCGGGCGGTCGTCGACAACCGGGGCCTCGCCCAGCTGAGCGGAGTCGACGCCGACCGGATCTCCTCCGCCGGGTGGGCGTTCGGCTCCTTCGCCGCCGGACTGGTCGGCGTCCTGCTGGCGCCGTCCCTGCTGCTCGACCCGTACGGGCTGCCGCTGCTGGTGATGGAGACGATGGCCGTCGCCGTGGCCGCCCGGCTGCGCTCGCTGCCGGTCGCCGTCGCCACCGGCCTGGCGCTCGGCGTCGCCCAGAGCGAACTCCTCCGGCTCCGCCCCGCCGGGCAGCTGCTGCCGCTCGCCCAGGCGCTGCAGGCCAACCTGTTCGTGGTCGCGCTGCTGGTCGCCGCCCTACTGCCGTGGGCCCGCGGCACCGACGACACCGGGCTCGCCCTCGGCCCGGGCCGGGCCGGCGACCGGCGCGGGGCGGCGGTGGTGCGGACCGTGTGCGCGGTGCTGGTGCTCCTGCCGCTCGGCTTCCGCGCCGACGACCTGCGGCACGCGCTGCTGGTGCCCGCACTCGCCCTGGTCCTGCTGTCGATCGTGGTCGTCACCGGCTACGGCGGGCAGATCTCGCTCGGGCAGGCCGGGTACGCGGGGCTCGGGGCGCTCGGCACCGCCCTGCTGATGTCGGGAAAGGTCCCCGGCCTCCCGCCGATGGCCGCACCCGCCGCTCTGCTGCTCGCGGTCGCCGTGACCGTGCCGCTCGGCCTGCTCACCGGCTGGCCAGCCATCCGGCGCCGGGGCCTGGCCCTCGCCCTGGTCACCTTCGCGGTCGGCACGGCCCTCAGCCGGCTGGTGTTCAACCAGCCGTACGCCACGACCGGACTCCTCGTCGCCCGGGACGGCCTGCCGCGCGGCGACCGGGGCTTCTACGCCGTCGAACTGCTGCTGCTCGCCGCCGGCCTGCTGCTCGTCCGCAACCTGCACCGGGGCTCGCTCGGACGGGCCCTCGCCGCGATGCGCGACCAGCAGGCGGGCGCCTCCGCGGCCGGCGTCGACGTGCCCCGGCTGAAGCTCCTGGTCTTCATGGCCGGCGCCGGCCTCGCCGCCCTCGGCGGCGGGCTGATGGCGCTCGGCGGGCAGGCCTTCGACCCCACCGCCTTCGACCCGGTGCAAGGTCTGCTCTGGTTCGCCACCGTGGTCGTCGCCGGCGCGGACAGCGCGGTCGGTGCGGTCCTCGCCGCCGCCCTGCTGGTCGGCCTCGACGCGGGCACGGCGGCCGGCATCTCCGCGGTGGTGGTCGGCGCGCTCGCCACCGCCATCGGACGGCTGCCGGGCGGCCTCGCCGGCGTCGCCGCCCGGTGGGGCTCCCGCACCCGGCCGGTGGCGGTCCGGCTGACACCGCTCGGCCAGCGGGTCCGCGGCCGGCTCCGGGACCGGGACGGTGCGGGCGGTCGGGGCCTGGACCGGGATCGGGACCGGGCCGTGGGGAGGGCACGATGACCGGCGCGGGCGGGTTGGAGGCACGCGGGGTGGTACGGCGGTACGGCGGCATCACCGCCGTCGACGCGGTCGACCTCGCCGCGCCGCCCGGCCGGATCACCGCGCTGATCGGGCCGAACGGTGCGGGCAAGAGCACCCTCTTCGACTGCCTGGCCGGCACCGTCCGGCCCGACGCCGGCCGGGTGCTGCTCGCCGGACGGGACGTCACCGCGCTGCCCGACCACGCCCGCGCCCGGCTCGGACTGCTGCGGACCTTCCAGCAGATCGCCGCGTTCCAGAGCCTCACCGTGGCCGAGAACGTCCGGATCGGGGCCGAACAGGTCCACGGCGGACTCGCGCGCGGCCTGCTCGGGCTGCCGCCGGGGGAAGGGCGACGGCGGACGGTACGGGAGAACACCGAGCGGGCGCTGCGCCTCCTCGACCTGCGGCCGGTCCGGGACCGGCCCGCCGACCGGCTGCCGACCGGCGCACTGCGCCTGCTCGAACTCGCCCGGGCCCTCGCCGCCGCCCCGCACGTCCTGCTCCTGGACGAGCCGGCCGCCGGCCTCGACCAGGAGCAGACGGTACGGCTCACCGGCGTCCTGCGCGCCCTGGCGGCCGAAGGCACCGCGCTGCTCGTCGTCGAGCACGACGTCGACCTGGTGGCCGAACTCGCCGACACCGTCTACGTGATGGCCGCCGGCAAGGTGGTCGCGCACGGCCCGGCCGCGCAGGTCCTGGCCGACCCGGGGGTGACCGCGGCGTGGGGCGCGGCATGACCGGCCGGTGGGCGGGCGGGACCGCGGAGCGGGGGCCGGCCCGGTGAGCGTGGAGGTGGAGCTGCGCGGGGTGCGGGTGCGGTACGGGCTGCTGGAGGCACTGCACGGGGTCGACCTGGCGTGCCCGGCCGGGGCGGTCACCGTCCTGGTCGGACGGAACGGGGCCGGGCGGACCACCGCGTTGCGGGCGATGGCGGGGCTGGTGCGGCCGACCGCCGGGCAGGTGCGGTGGCGGGGCCGGGACGTCGGCGGGCTCGACGCGTACCGGCGGGCGCGCGAGGGGATCGCGTTCGTGCCCGCGGAGCGCGCGGTCTTCGGCACGCTGACGGTGGCGGAGAACCTGCGGCTCGGCGCGGACGGCGGCCCGGCCCGGCCGGCCTTCCCCGAACTGACCGCCCTGCTCGGCCGGCGCGCCGGGGAGCTGTCCGGCGGACAGCAGCAACTGGTGGCGCTGGGACGGGCGTTGGCCTCCGGACCGGGCCTGCTCCTGCTGGACGAGCCGGGGCGCGGCCTGGCACCCGCGGTGGTGACCCGCCTGCACGGAATGCTGCGCGAGCTGGCGGAGCAGGGCCGCACGGTCGTGCTCGCCGAACAGACCGTCCCGCGGACGCTCGGCCGCGCGGGCTTCGTCCACGTGCTGCGCCGCGGCCGGGTCGCGGTCAGCGGCGAACTCGGCGAACTGCGCGACTGGGAGGGCTAGTCGGGGGCCGTTCGGGTCAGCCGCCGAGGTGGCGGTTGCGGTGGGCGCGGGCGGCGAGGAGGGCGGGGGTGGGGAGGGTGGTGAGTTCGCCGAGGGCGGTGGCGACGGCGGTGCCGAGGCGGGTGGGGAAGGTGTCGGCGGGGTCCTCGGCGACGATCCGGTCGACCAGGCCGGCCGCGGCGAGGTCGTGGGCGCGGATGCCCTGGGCGCGGGCGAGTTCGGGGGCGTGGGCGCCGTCCCGGTGGACGATCGCGGACGCGCCCTCGGGCGGCAGCGGGGCGAGCCAGGCGTGCTCCGCGGCCAGGACGCGGTCCGCGGGGAGCAGGGCGAGCGCGCCGCCGCCGGAGCCCTGGCCGAGCAGGACCGCGAGGACGGGTGTGCGCAGCGCGGTGAGCGTGTGCAGGCAGTGCGCGATCTCGACGGCGACGCCGTCCAGTTCGGCGCGGACGGAGAGTTCGGCGCCGGTGGTGTCGACGACGGTGAGCAGTGGCAGCCCGAGTTCGCCGGCGGTCTGTGCGAGGCGGCGTACCGCGCGCAGGTCGGCGGCGGTGAACGGGCGGGCCGGGCCGCCGGGGGCCTGGCGCTGCTGGCCGACGGCGAGCACCCGGTGGCCGCCGATCACGGCGAGGCCGTGCATCAGCGCGCCGGTCCCGCCGAGCGGCAGGAACTCCTCCGCGGCGTGGGCGAGGAACTCGCGGGCGCCGATCCGGTCGGTGCGGCGGGTGCGCAGGACGGACTCCCACGCGTCGCCGCCGTTCGGCTCCTCGTCGGGATCGGGATCGGGAGCGACGGGGGCGGGGGCGGCAGGGGCGGCAGGGGCGGAGGGGGTGAGGACGGTGAGCGCGCGGCGCAGCACGTCCCGCAGGTCGGCGGGGGCGACGGTGGCGTCGATCAGTTCGCGGGCGAGCAGGGTGTCGGGCCGCTGGATGTCCGGCGGCAGCGGTTCGCCGCGCAGCTGCTCGTACACCCGCGGGCCGAGGAAGCCGAGCCGGGCGCCCGGCTCGGCGAGGACCAGGTGGCCGAGGGTGCCCCAGGATGCGAACACCCCGCCCATGGTGGGGTTGCGCAGGTAGGTGAGGTACGGCAGTCCGGCCGCCCGGTGGGCGTGGACGGCGGCGGTGACCCGGAGCATGCACAGGAAGGCGGCGGCGCCCTCCTGCATCCGGGTGCCGCCGGAGACGGGGAGGGCGATCAGCGGGAGGCGTTCGGCGGTGGCCCGCTCGACGGCGCGGGTGATGCGTTCGGCGGTGGCGACGCCGATCGAGCCGCCGAGGAAGTCGAACTCGGAGACGATCAGGGCGACCGGCCGGCCGGCGAGGGTGGCGCGGCCGGTGGTGACGGCCTCGTCCAGGCCGGTGCGTTCGCAGGCGCGGGCGAGCGAGGCGCGGTAGCGCGGGTCGGCGGGCGGCGGGCCGAGGGGTTCGTCCCAGCCGGTCAGCGAACCCGGGTCGGCGATCAGGTCGATGAGCTGACGTGCCGTCACCGTCGTCCTCCGTCGGGCGCTGGGCTGTCGCGGCGGCCGCCGCGCGCGTCGAGCCTACGGGCCGGTCGTCGGGCCGGGGCGGGCCGCCGCCGAGTGTGAGCACGATCACCGGGGGCGCGGCCGCGGAAACCGCCCGCTTTATTGGTATCCAAGATGCCGATTAGCTAGGGTGTTCGGTGTGAGGCTGACCAAGAGCACCGACATCGCGCTGCGCATCGCCATGCGCCTCGCGGTGCTGGGCGACGACGAACAGCCGACCACCCGCGAGGTGGCCGACGCCGTCGCCGTGCCGTACAACCATGCGGCGAAGGTGGTCAGCCGGCTCCAACACCTGGGTGTGGTCGAGGCCCGGCGAGGTCGCGGCGGTGGGCTGGCGCTCACCCCCGCCGGCCGGACCGGTTCGATCGGGCGGCTGGTCCGCGAGCTGGAGGGGGTGGGTGACGTGGTCGGCTGCGAGGACGACCCGCCCTGCCCGCTGCGCTCCGCCTGCCGTCTGCGCGGGGTGCTGCGCCAGGCCCAGGAGGCGTTCTATGCGGCGCTGGATCCGTACACGGTGGACGACCTGGTCGGTCCGCCCACCGGTCCGGTGCTGCTCGCCCTGACCGGGAGGCCCGGGCAGGACTGAGCGTGCCCGCGCGGTGCGGGTGCGCTTTCTCACGGCGTTTAATGCGCATCTTGGATGCGAGTTTGGAGATCCGATGCTGTCCCCGAAGGCCGCCGAGACCGTCCGGGCCACCCTGCCCGCCGTGGGCGGAGCGATCGGCGAGATCACGCCGCTGTTCTACGACAAGCTCTTCGCCGCCCACCCGGAGCTGCTGCGCGACCTCTTCAACCGGGGCAACCAGGCGAACGGCACCCAGCGGCAGGCGCTCGCGGGGTCGATCGCCGCGTTCGCCACCGCGCTGGTCGAGCACCCCGACGTCCGGCCGGATGCGATGCTCGCGCGGATCGCCCACAAGCACGCCTCGCTCGGCGTCACCGCCGCGCAGTACCAGGTCGTCCACACGCACCTGTTCGCGGCGATCGTGGAGGTGCTCGGCGACGCCGTCACCCCCGAGGTCGCGGCCGCCTGGGACGAGGTCTACTGGCTGATGGCCAACGCG
This sequence comes from Kitasatospora sp. NPDC048365, assembly GCF_043200835.1. NCBI lineage: Bacteria > Bacillati > Actinomycetota > Actinomycetes > Kitasatosporales > Streptomycetaceae > Kitasatospora > Kitasatospora sp. NPDC048365. The sequence continues at coordinate 16,418 of NZ_JBICYJ010000002.1, read as the reverse complement.
CTGATCGCCGTCGAGAAGCGCCTGTACGAGGAGGCCGGGGCGGCCGACGGGAACTCCTGGCGCGAGTACCGGGTCCGCTCGCGGCAGACCGAGACGGCCGAGGTCGCCGCCTTCGCGGTGCAGCCGGCGGACGGCGGCCCGGTGCCCGCCTTCCGGCCCGGCCAGTACGTCTCGGTGCAGGTCGAACTCGCCGACGGGGCCCGGCAGATACGCCAGTACAGCCTGGTCGGCGGGGACGAGAGCGCGCTGCGCTTCGCAGTCAAGCGGGTCGACGGCGAGCCGGCCGGCGAGGTCTCCCGGCACCTGCACACCGAGGTCGGCGAGGGCGACCTGCTGCGGATCAGCGCGCCCTTCGGCGACGTGCAGCTGGACTCCGCCGAGCGCCCGGTCGTCCTGGTGTCGGCCGGCATCGGGTGCACGCCGATGATCGGCATGCTCGCCGACCTCGCCGGACGCGGCTCCGGGCGCCGGGTGATCGCGGTCCACGGCGACCGCGACCCGGCCTCGCACGCCTTCCGGGCCGAACTGGAGCAGTACACCGGCAAGCTCGCCGCCGGCGAGTCGCACGTCTGGTACGAGCAGCCCGCCGACGACCGGCCCGCCGAGCGGACCGGGTTCGTCGACCTGGCGGCGCTGGACCTGCCCACCGACGCGACGGCCTACCTGTGCGGGCCGCTGCCCTTCCTGCGCGCCGCCCGGGCCCAGCTGGTCGAGGCCGGCCTGAACCCGGCCGACATCCACTACGAGGTCTTCGGCCCCGACCTCTGGCTCGGCGCGTAGGCGTCAGTCCCTCCGCCTCACAGGGCGGCGGCGATCGCGTCCCAGAGGGCGATCCGGGCCCGCAGGGCGGTGCGCACGGTGTCGGCGCACTCCTCCCAGCGGGCCCGGTCGTCGCCGCAGAGGTCGATCAGCATCTGCATCGCCATCGGGGTGTGCTGCTCGCCGTCGACCTCGATGTGCCGGGCCAGGTAGTCCTTGAAGACGCCGAGCCGGCCCGCCGCGTCGTCGATCCGGACGACCTGCTCGAACATCTCCGGGATCAGGTCCTCGCGGCCGAAGGCGAACGCGGCGGCCTGGCAGTGCACCGGGGCGTGCTCGATGATGTCGAAGGTGACCGCGGCGAAGTCGGCCGAGGCCTGCGGGATCCCGGCCTCCTTCGCGGCCCGGTCCACCGGACGCCCGGCGCGCAGCAGGTCCAGGAAGGCGGTCACCGCGGCGGTGTCGGCGCCCGCCCGGGCCATGCCGTCCAGGTAGAGCTCGAAGTGGCTGATCCAGCCCTCGCCGAGTTCGTCGCTCTCCTCGACCAGCACGATCTCGTTGATCAGCCGGCGGCTGGCGGTGGGGCCGTCGGGCAGCCAGGGCAGCGAGACGCAGGTGAGCCGCTGCTGCAGGCACTTGAGCAGGGACATGAAGTCCCAGACCGCGTAGACGTGGTGCTCCTGGAAGGTCCGCACCTGCTCCAGGCTGCCGAGCAGGTGGTAGACGGGGTGGGCGACCACCTCGCGGCGGACCGGCTCGATCGCCTCGCGCAGCGCGGTCAGTCCGGGGTGGGTGCGGTCCCAGTGGTAACGGTCGGTGGCCATCAGTACTCCAAGGGGGTTGCGGGGCAGGCTACTTCACGGCGGTGAGGACCGCGTCGCGCAGGGCGTCGCGGGAGGGCTGCAGGGCGCGGTCCAGGGCGGGGGCGAACGGGAGGACCGTGCCGTCCGGGCGGGTGACGCGCAGCGGGGGTGCCGACAGCCGGCCGGACTCGGCGGCGGTGGCCAGGAGTTCGGCGGCGAGGCCGCTGGTGCGGTTGGAGTCGTCGGCGACCACCAGGCGGCGGGTGCGGGCCAGCGAGGCGGTCAGGGCGGCCCGGTCGAGCGGGTAGAGGGTACGCGGGTCGAGCACCTCGACGGAGACCTCGGGCGCCAGCTCCTCGGCGACGGCGAGCGCGTCGTGGACGAGGTGGCCGACGGCGACCAGGGTGACGTCGGTGCCGGGCCGGTGCACGCGGGCGCGGCCGATCGGGACGGGGACGAGCGGGGCGGTCACGTCCTCGCGGACGGCGAGCGCGCCGGCCGGGGCGAAGAGGACCACCGGGTCGTCGTCGCGGATGGCGGAGGCGAGCAGTCCGTACGCGTCGCTGGGCGTGGCGGGCACCAGGGTCTTCATACCGATGTGCGCGAACAGGCTGTACGGGTGGTCGGAGTGCTGGCCGGCCCAGCCGGATCGGGAGCCGGAGCCGGGGACCACCACGGTCAGCGGGACGCGCGCCTGGCCGCCGGTCATCAGGGAGAACTTGTGCGCCTGGTTGGCGAGTTGTTCGAGAACCAGGTAGAGCAGCGAGGGGATCTGGAGCTCGATCACCGGACGCATGCCGACCAGCGCGGCGCCGATCGCGGCGGAGGTGAACGCCTGCTCGGAGAGCGGGGTGTCGACCACCCGGTCGCTGCCGAAGCGCTGTTGCAGGCCGAGGGTGAGCCCGGCGAGGCCCGCGCCGACGTCCTCACCGAGGACGCACACCGCGGGATCGTCGGCGAGCGCGTCGGCCAGCGCCCGGTTGAGCGCCTTGGGGTAGCTGAGCAGGGTCATCCGGCCGTCCCCTCCAGGGCGGTGGCGTACAGGTGGTCGGCGGCGCCGGCCGGATCGGGGTGCGGCCCGGCGAGCGCGAACTCCGCGGCGCTCTCCAGCAGTCGGGCCACCTCGGCGTCGAGGGCGGCGGCGTCCGGCAGGGCGGCCGCCGCGGCGGTGAGCGGGTCGCGGGCGCGCCAGGCGGCGACCTCCTCGGCGCTGCGGTAGGCGAGCTTGAAGCGCCGCTCCATGGTGTGGTGGGCCTCGTAGCGGTAGGTGAGGCACTCCAGGAAGGAGGGGCCGCCGCCGGTGCGGGCCCGCTCCACGGCCTCCTCGGCCGCCCGGCGGACGGCCTCGACGTCCATGCCGTCCACCGTGACGGCGGGGATGCCGAACGCCGCCGCCCGGCCGACCGCGCTGCCGCCGACCCCGGCGGAGGCCGGCAGGGTGGTGGCGTAGCCGTTGTTCTCGCAGACGAACACGGCGGGGGCCCGCCAGATCGAGGCGAGGTTCAGCGACTCCAGCAGGACGCCCTGGTTGAGCGCGCCGTCGCCGAAGAAGGAGACGGCGACCCGCGGTTCGCCGAGGCGCACCGAGGCCCAGGCGGCGCCGACGGCGATCGGCGCGCCCGCGCCGACCATGCCGTTGGCGCCGAGGATGCCGAGCGCGAGGTCGGCGGCGTGCATCGAGCCGCCCCGGCCGCGGTTCAACCCGTTGGTGCGGCCCGCGAGTTCGGCGAGCAGCCGGCCCGGGTCGGCGCCCTTGGCGAGGACGTGGCCGTGGCCGCGGTGGGTGGAGGTGATCCGGTCGGCCGGGTCGAGGGCGGCGCACACGCCGACCGCGACCGCCTCCTGCCCGATGTACGGGTGGGTGCCGCCGACGACGTGGCCGGCGCGCACCCACTCCAGGGCCAGCTCCTCGAAGCCGCGGATCAGCCGCATGGTGCGGTAGCGCCCGGCCGGGTCGGCGAGGTGGGGCAGGGTCACGGCCGGTCCTGCCACAGCACCGGGCAGAACTCCGGGTCCGCGTAGTCGGGCCGGCCGTCGTCGGTGCGGCGGACCACCGCGTCGTGGTTGTACGCGACCTCGGTGCCGTCCGGGCGCAGGTAGCGGCGGTACCGGTTGGACCCGTCCTGGAGGTGGAGCGAGACGGCCCGGCGGGGGAGGGGGGAGCGGTTGGGGCCGCTGCCGTGGTAGGTGCGGCAGTGGTGGAAGCTGACGTGCCCGCGGGGGATCTCGATCGGCACGGTGCGCACCTCGGCGCCGTTGAACTCGGCGTTCTCGCGCAGCAGTTGTTCGAGCTCGCTGCGGTCGCGGCGGGCGAAGTGCCGGGTGGAGTCGTCGCCGCCGGGGCGCTCCTCCCAGCGGTGGCTGCCGTCGACCATGGTGATGGTGCCCATCTCCTCGCCGCAGTCGTGGAACGGCAGGAAGGCGGTGAGCATCCGCTGCGAGGTGGAGGTCTGCCAGTAGTGCTTGTCGAAGTGCCAGGGCACCACGTTGCTGGGCTCGTCGGCGACCGGCGGCTTGAGGATCAGGGTGGACTGGAAGAGTCGGATCTCCTCGGCCTGGGCCAGCCGGGCGGCGACCGCGCCGAGCAGCGGCTTGCGCAGGATCCGGCCGATCCCGGCGTGCTCGTAGTGCACGTAGTCGTTGTGGCGCTGGACCGGGCCGTCGGCGGGGGTCCAGGAGGCCAGGTTCGCGGGCCGGCCGGGGAGTTCGCGGTCGCGTTCGCCGCGGTAGTAGCGCTCGGTGGCGGCCTGCAGCAGGTCCAGCTCCTCGTCGCTGAACAGCCGCTGCGAGAGGTACCAGCCGTGCTCGGCGTAGAACAGCACGTCCCGGTCGGTGGGGAGCAGCTCGCGCTCGGCGTCGGTGAGGTGGAAGGCCTCGGTGGCGGTGACGGTCATGGCGGGGTCCTCTCAGCCTTCCTGGCCGGCGCGCTCGCGCTCGACCGCCTCGTACAGTGCCTTGATGTTGGCGGAGCCGAAGGTGCCGGCTCCGCGCCGCTCGACCAGTTCGAGGAAGAGGGTGCGGCGCGGGTGGGTGGAGCGGGTGAAGATCTGGAACAGCTCGCCGCCGTGGTCGCGGTCGACCAGCACGTGGTGGGCGCGCAGCTCCTCGACCGGGATGGCGGTCGGGCCGAGCCGGGCGGCGAGCCGGTCGTAGTAGGCACCGGGGGTGGTGAGGAAGACCACGCCCCGGTCGGCGAGTTCGCGGACGGCGGCGGTGATCGAGCGGGTGCCGTACGCGAGGTGCTGGACGCCGGCGCCGCCGTGCGCCTCCAGGAAGCCGTCGATCTGGCCGGGGCTGCGGCGGACGTCCGGCTCCAGCAGGGTCAGGGTGACCGAGCCGTCGGGGCTCTGCACCACGGCGGAGTCCATCGCCTGGTCGCCGACCTCGATGTACTCGGCGTAGATCTCGGCGAGGCCGAGGCCCTCGCGGGCGAACCGGACGGCCGGGCCGAGGGTGCCGGCGGGCACGCACAGGGCCAGGTGGTCGAGCTCGAACAGCGGCCCCTCGCCGGGGAGTTCACCGTCGGGCAGCAGGTCGTCGGCGGAGGTGAAGCGCAGCGCGAGGTCGCCGAAGCCGCCCAGCACGGTGTGCTCGTCGAGCTCCACCGCGCCGGCCGCGACGGCGCGTTCGACGGATGCGGCCGGGTCGGCGGAGCGCAGCGCGAGCACGGCCACGCCGTCGCCGTGCCGGCGGACCCAGTCGGCGACCGGGTGGTCCGGGTCGACGGCGGAGGTGATCAGGTGCCGCACGGTGCCCTGGTGGGCGATCAGCTGCGCGGTGCCGGGGCGGACGGCGGCGGGTTCGGTCAGGGTGAAGCCGAGGTGGTCGTGCAGCCCGGTGGCGTACTTGTGGGCGTCCTCGACGTGGAGTTCGACATGGGCGAGGCCCTGCACGGTGGTCATGGGGTGGCTGCTCCGAGGGGCGAGGCCGGGATGCTCGGCGGGCCGAACACCAGGCTGAGGTTGTGGCCGCCGAAGGCGAAGGAGTTGGAGAGGACCGCGTCCACCGGCCGGCGGGCGGCGTCGCCGCGGACGTGCCGCAGGCCGTGGGCGGGGTCGGGTTCGTCCAGGTTGAGCGTGGCGGGCAGCACGCCGTGCGCGACGGCGAGTGCGCAGAACGCCGCTTCGACCGCGCCGGCGGCGCCGAGCAGGTGGCCGGTGGCGCCCTTGGTGGAGCTGACCGGCGGGCCGTCCGGGCCGAACACGGCGGTCAGCGCGGCGGCTTCGGCGGTGTCGCCGAGCCGGGTGCCGGTGCCGTGCGCGTTGACGTAGCCGATGTCGGCGGGGGAGAGGCCGGCGGAGCGCAGCGCGGTGCGCATCGCGGCGGCCGCGCCGGCGCCGTCGGGGCGGGGCATGGTGGCGTGGTGGGCGTCGGTGGAGGCGCCCCAGCCGGTCAGGTCGGCCCAGCCGGTGGCGCCGCGGGCCCGGGCGTGGTCGGCCCGCTCCAGCACCAGGACGCCCGCGCCCTCGCCGAGCACGAAGCCGTTGCGGCGCCGGTCGAAGGGCCGGGACGCCTGCGCCGGATCGGCCCAACCGGAGGCCAGCGCGCGGGAGTTGTCGAAGGCGGCGGCGATCGTCGGGTGCAGCGGGGATTCGCTGCCGCCGCACACCACCACGTCCGCCTCGCCGCCGCGGATGAGTCGCAGCCCTTCGGCCACGGCCTGCGCGCCGGCCGCGCAGGCGGTGATCACCGCCGAGCTGTAGCCGCGGATGCCGTGCGCGATGGCGATCCGGGCGGCCGCCATGTTGGAGAGCATCCCGGGCAGCAGGTACGGGCTGACCGCGGGGCGGCCGCGCTCCTGCCGGCACCGGGCGTGCTCCTCGAAGGTCTCCAGGCCGCCGCCGCCGGTGGCGAGCACCACGGCGACCCGCTCGGGGTCGGCGTCGGTGCCGACGACCAGCTTCGCGTCGGCCAGCGCGTCCGCGGCGGCGGCGAGCGCCAGCAGCACGAAGCGGTCCACGCAGCGGGTCTCGGTGGCGGGCAGCACCTCGGTGGCGGGTACGTCGGGGGCGATGCCCGCGGCGGTGAGCCAGCCGGCCGCCGGATGGCCGGCGGGCGGTACGGCCAGGCCGGACGCGCCGGCGGTCAGCGCGGCGAACACCTCGTGGGCGCCCCGGCCGAGCGGGCCGACCAGGCCGATCCCGGTGACGACGGCGTTCATCGGGCGCCCGCGCGGTCGAGGTGGCGGCGGCGGAGCAGCACCTTGCGGACCTTGCCGGTCGGGCCGAGCGGGATCTCCTCGTCCGGTACGGCGACCACCTGCCGGACCACGGCGGCCACGTGCGGCTCCAGCGCGGCCCGCACCTCGGCGGTGCGGTCGAGCTCCGGGTCGGCGCCCGCGGCCAGTTGCAGCAGCACGTCGGCGACCACGGCCTCGCCGTCGCGGTAGGCGACCACGGTGCAGTCCAGCACCTCGGCGCAGGCGGCGAGGACCCGCTCCTCGGAGGCGGCGGTGTGCAGCCGGCCGGCGTCGCCGAGGTCCACGGTGTCCACGGCGCGGTCCACGTGGAAGTAGTAGCCGTCCTCGTCGCGGTACATCAGGTCACCGGTGAGGAAGCGCCCGCGCAGCCGGGTGCGGTACGTGGTGACCGAGTCGTTCCAGTAGCCGAGCGCCAGCGTCGGTGAGGCGGTGGCGAGTTCGCCGACCTCGCCGGGGCCGAGCTCGGTGCCGTCGGGGGCGACCACGGCGCAGTCCACGAAGGAGTGCGGCCGGCCGACGCAGCGGCCGTAGCGCTCGGTGCCCGCCGAGTGGCTGATGAAGAAGTGCGAGTGGCCCATCTCGGTGGAGCCGAGCCCGTCCACGAACACCGAACCGGGGGTGCGCACCCGGCCCTCGCGGGTGACGGTCTCCCGGCTGCCGACCGCGATCAGCCGGCGGATGTGCGCCTCGTGCGCGCAGTCGCCGGTGTTCCACCACAGCGCGACCGACTCCAGGTCGCGGGCGGCCAGGTCGTGCCGGGCCAGGTCGGCCCAGGTGGTGGCGAAGCCGTACACGCTCTGCGGCTTCCAGCGCTCCACCGCGTCCAGCACGGTGGCGCCGGACTGGCCGGAGAGGATCAGCAGGTGGGAGTCGAGGCTGAGCGCGAGGTTGACCGCGATCAGGGTGGCGGCGTGCGGTGCGGGCAGCGCGCTGAGCATCCGGTCCACGCCCTGCGGGCGGGGCAGCGCGAGCCGGTGGCGGATCGCCGCGTACAGGCTGTCGTGCGAGTGGACCACGGCCTTGGGCAGGCCGGTGGTGCCGGAGGAGTGGGTGATCGCCACCGGGTCGCCCGACCAGTGCCGGTACGGCGGCGGGGCGGCCTCGGGGTCGCCGGAGCCGAGCGTGGCCGGGTCGGCGAGCAGCGGGGTGCCGGTGTCGCGGTCGGCCACCGCCTCGGCGTGCGGCTTGTCGGCCAGCAGGCCGGTGGCGCGCAGGCGTTGCAGGTAGGCGGTGGTGGTGTCGGCGTCCAGCAGCGGGTTGAGCAGCGCCGGGATCGCGCCGAGCCGGGCCAGGGCCAGGAAGGACAGCACCTGGTCGGCGGCGTCGAAGGACTGGACGGCGACCGGGTCGCGGCGGCGCACCCCGAGCCCGTGCAGGGCGGCGGCCCGGGCGCGGACCGCGGTGTCGAGTTGACGGACCGTCAGGGCGGTCCAGGCGGGCCGGCCGTCGACCGGGGTGTCGAAGGTGAGCGCCGGAGTGTCGAGGCCCAGGGCCCGTTCGGCGCGGGTGGTGAGGACGTTGCCGGCGCCGACCGCGGGGTCGGCGGCCAGCAGGGCGCGCAGGTTGGGTGTGCTCATGGTTCCCGTTCTCTTCGTGGTGCGGGAGCCGCCGGGGCTTGTCAGGCGGGCCCTGGGGCAAGCAGGGCAGCGGTGGCGCGGTCGGGCGGACCCTGGTGGGCGGTGACGGCCAGGACCTGTTCGGCCTCGCCGTCGTCGATCAGCAGCCGGGCCTGGTCGTGGAGGTGCCGCTCCTCCTCGAAGCCGGGCCCGAGGGCCACCACCGGGCCGTCCAGGCCCCAGCGGGCGGCCAGGTGGCCGAGCACCGCGTTGGGGTTGGACTGGTAGAACAGCAGGGGGGGCACCCGGCCGCCCGCCGCCACCGCCTCGGCGAGCGCGTCGGCGGTGGCCAGGTCGCCGCCGGGGCTGGCGAGCAGCAGCGCGGTGCGCGGTGCGCCCGCGGCCGGCGGGTGGCCGTAGCGGGCCCGCAGGCAGCGGTCGGCGGTCTCCGCGACCAGCGGGCTGAAGCTGGACGCGGCGAACCCGGCGATCCTCGGCAGGGTGTCGTCGGGGCCCTCGGGCCAGCGCGCCCGGGCCAGCACGCGCAGCCCGGCGGACACCCCGGCGCCGTCCGGGGTCCGGTCGGTGAGGCTCACGCGGCGGCCACCAGCAGTGCCGTGTTGGCGCCGCCGAACGCCGCGTTGACGCTCAGCGCGTAGCGCGCCCGGTGCGGGCGCGGCGCGTCGAGCACCAGGTCGAGCGGGCAGTCGGGGTCGGGCCCCAGCCAGCCCGCGTTCACCGGCAGCCGGCCGCGCTCCAGGACGCCGACGGTGACGGCGAGTTCGAGCAGCGCGGAGGCTTCCAGGGCGTGTCCGTGGACGGACTTGGTGGAGCTGACCGGTGGCCCGGACGGGCCGAAGACCGTGCCGAGCGCGGCGGCCTCGGCCCGGTCGCCGAGCTCGGAGCCGGCGCCGTTGGCGTTCACCCAGCCGACCTCGGACGCGGCCGCGCCGGCCCGGTCGAGCGCGGTGCGCACCGCCCGGGCCAGGCCCGCGCCGTCCGGCCGGGGCCGGCAGACGTGGTACGCGTCGCCGGACCGCCCCCACCCGGCCAGCCGGGCCAGCGGCGGCCGCGCGGAGCGGGCCTCCAGCAGGACGGCCACCACCGCGTCGCCCAGCAGCATGCCGCGCCGCCCCCGGCTGAACGGGCGCAGCGCGCCGTCGGTGGCCAGGGCCCGGCCGGCGTCGAACACCGCGAAGGTGTCCGGCTCGACCAGGTACCCGGCGGCCACCACGGCGCGGTCGATCCGGCCGCCCGCGATCAGTGCCGCGGCGTCCGCGACCGCCGTGCTGGCGGCCACGCACGCCCCGGTGTAGACCCGGGTGGCGCGTCCGGTCCGTGCGGCGACCTCGGCCGCCAGCGGTCCGGTGCGGCGGTCGGCGTGCAGGGCGAGCAGCAGTGGGGCGTCCCCCGGGGCGCCGGTCTCGGCGACCACCTCGGTGAGCCGGTCGGCCAGCCGCGGGGCGTCCGGCGCGGTGGCGGCGACCGTGGTGCGGCGGCCGGCCACCGGGAAGCGGGTCACCTCGGCGAAGGCCGGGCGTCCGGCCTCCACCGCCTCGGCGAGCGCCGTGCCGCGGGAGCCGAACGCCGAGCGGACGCCCAGGCCGGTGATCAGGACGGGTCGGCCGGGCGTCATGGCGCGGCGGCCTCGGACCCGAGCACCTCGCGGAGCACGGCGACCGCGTCGTCCACGGTCCGGATCCTGGCGAACTGCTCGTCGTCGAGGTCGAGTCGAAGGTCGTAGTGCTGCTCGGCCTCGGCGATCAGCCAGGTCAGTTCGAGCGAGCCGACCACCTCGTCGACCTGCTCGGGGGCGCGGTCGCCGTAGCGGGCCAGCATGGCCAGCACCTCGGTGCGGCCGAGCGGGGCACGGCCGGCCGGTAGTGCGTCGGTGGTCATCCGGCGCTGCCCACGGCGGACTTGGCGATCCGGCCGGCCACCTCGGCGGAGAACTCGTCGATGGTCATCAGCGCGGTGGACTCCATGTCGTCCAGTTCGAAGCGGACCCCGAACTCCTCCTCCACCTGGACGGCCAGGTCGGCCAGGGCCAGCGACTCCAGGTCGAGGCCGGCCGGGCCGAGGTCGGTCTCGCCGGTGGCCTCGGAGATGTCGTAGTTCATCGCCTCGAGGGCGGACAGCACGAAGGTGCGGATCTCTTGCTGCATCGGTGCGCTCCAGGTGCGGAGTTGGGGTGTTCGGGCAGGGCTCGGCCACGCGGGCGGGGGTCTGGACCCGTCCGCGCGGTGCGGTGCGAGCGATGGGGGTGGTGTCAGCGGGTCGCGTCGGCCTGTCGGCGCAGGGCGGCGGGGTCCCGCAGCAGCTTCCCGGTGGCGGTCCGGGGGAGCTGCGGCAGCAGGTGGATCCGGCGGGGGAGTTTCCAGCCGGCCAGTTCGGTGCCGAGCAGTTCGCGCAACTGCTCGGCGGCGCTGCCAGGTGGTGCGTCGGGGGCGGGCTCGGCCGCGGCGTACGCCTCGACGGCGCCGTCGGCGAAGACGACCACCGCCTCGGTGACGCCGGGCAGGCCCGCGAGGGTCTGCTCGACCTCGGTCAGGTCGATCTTGAGGCCGCCGATCGAGACCTGGGAGTCGCGCCGGCCGAGCAGGGTCACCGCTCCGGTCGCCGGGTCGATCAGGGCCGCGTCGCGGGTGTGCAGCAGGCCGTCCGACCAGCGGGTCGGGTCGGTGACGCCGAGGTACGGCGACTCCGGCCGGCGGATGTGCAGTTCGCCGTCGGCGACCTGCAGTTCCAGGCCGTGGACGGGGGCGAGCCGCGGATGGCCGAGGCCCGAGAGGTCGGTGGCGATCACCCCGGTCTCGGTCATCCCGTACATGGTGCCCAGCGGCACCCCGAAGCGTCGGCGGAACGCCTCCGGGAGCGCGGGGCGGACCAGCTCGCCGGCGACGATCATCCGGCGCAGCTGGGGCAGGGGGGCCGGCAGCGGGTGCGCGGCCAGCAGTTCGGCGTGGAACGGCACCCCGATCAGGGTGGTCGGGGCGTCGCCGGCGGCGACCGCGGCCAGGACGGCGGCCGGGGTCGCCCGGCCGGGCACCACCAGTTCCACGCCCGCGTGCAGGGCGTGCAGCAGGCCGCCGACCAGGCCGAGGACGTGCACCGTCGAGGACAGCAGCACGGTCCGGCCGCCGGCCTTCGGGAAGTCCTCCAGCCGGGCGTAGCAGTCGAGTTCGCGCAGCAGGTCGTCGGCCGTGCGGGCGATCACCTTGGACGGCCCGGTGGAGCCCGAGCTGAGCTGCACCAGGACGTGCCGGGTGGCGGCCGGGCGTCCGTCCGGGAGCGGGCGGGCGCCGTCGGCCGCGCACAGCACCTGCGGGCGCAGCCGTTCCAGGGCCCGGTCCACCTCGGTGGCGGTCAGCCGGTGGTCGAGCAGGACGGCCTGTCCGCCCGCCCGCCAGACGGCCAGCAGGGTGGCCACGTAGCCGAGCGAGGGCGGCAGCAGCAGCGCCGCGGTGCCGCCGGGCCGCAGCCCGGCGCCGGTCAGCAGCGCCTGCTGCTCGGCGACCAGCGACCGCAGGGCGGCCCGGTCGACCGGCCGGTCGAACCGGAGGCAGGGGTCGCCGTCCGGTCCGGCGAGCAGGTGGTGGTCGACCCAGTCCGGGCCGGCGGTCGGGCCGGTTCGGTCGGGGTTGGGGGTACGCGTCAACGCAACTCCACGCGTCGGGAAGTGGGAGCAGGTCAAGGCCGGAGCGAAAGCTCAGAGACTTGTGATGGTTCGGTGTCGATTCCCCGTTGGACCAGACCATTGCACGGGATCCCACGGAGGGTCAAGGTCTATACCAGTTGCGGGATCTTCCCTACGCTGTCCCTCGCTCAAGCGGAATGTGACTGCTCATCAGGGAGGTGCAGCGGCAGTGCTCCCGCTCACCCCGGCCGGCTACCGGGCGCTCGCCCGGGCCCGACTGCCCGCCGCCACCTGGGACTTCTTCGAGGGCGGCGCCGGCGCCGAGTGGACCCTGCGGGCCAATCGCGCGCAGTTCCGCCGCCACGTGCTGCGGCCGCGCGTCCTGGTCGACGTCTCGGCGCCGGACTGCTCCGCCGAGCTGTTCGGCGCCCGGCTCGCCGTACCGTTCGGGGTCGCACCGATGGCGTACCACCAACTCGCCTGCCCGGAGGGCGAGATCGCCACCGCCCGGGCCGCCCGCGCGGCCGGGGCGCTGCTGGTGGTCTCGATCTTCGCCGGGCGGTGCCTGGAGGAGATCGCCGAGGCCGGCGGCGACGCCCCGCGCTGGCTCCAGCTGTACTGGCTGCGCGACCGGGCGGCGCTGGCCGACCTGGTCCGGCGGGCCGAGGCCGCCGGCTTCGGCGCGCTGGTGCTGACCGTGGACGCGCCCAAGGTCGCCCGGCGGCTGCGCGACCTGCGCAACTCCTTCGCCGTCCCGGACGGCGTCCGCGCGGTGAACCTCGACGCCGCCCTGGCCGTGGGGGCGGCGCGCTCGGGTTCGTCCGCGATCGAGGCGCACTCGGTCGAGCAGTTCGACCGTAGCATCACCTGGGCAGATTTGTCGTGGCTTCGTCAAAGAACGTCGCTGCCACTGGTGCTGAAGGGCGTGCTGACCGCCGAGGACGCCCGTCGGGCGGTCGACCACGGCGTGGACGCCCTGGTCGTCTCCAACCACGGCGGACGCCAACTCGACGGCGCCCCACCCGCCCTGGCCGCCCTTCCGGAGGTCGTCGACGCCGTCCCCGCCGACTGCCCCGTGCTGGTCGACGGCGGGATCCGGCACGGCACCGACCTCGCCAAGGCCCTCGCGCTCGGCGCCCGCGCCGCGCTGATCGGCCGACCCGTGCTCTGGGGACTCGCCCACAGCGGCGAGCCGGGCGCCCGGCACGTCCTCGACCTGCTGCGCACCGAACTCCTCGACACCCTGGTGCTCTCCGGCCGCCCGACCCTGGCCGACCTGGACCGCACCCTGCTGGCCGACTGGCCGCCACCCCACCACCTTCGCCGAGAGGACCCACCCGGGTGACCACCGCCCCCGCCCACCGGACCGACCCGCGCTTCCCTGGCTGGGACTGGGAGGACCCGGCCGCCCTCGGCGCCCTCACCGACGGGTTCACCGAGAACCTCGCCCGCTGCACGAGCATCGAGACCGTCCGCGACCGGCTCCCGCGCACCCACCGGGAGCTCGCCGGACTCGGCGTCACCGGCATCGAGTTCGCGGCCTTCGCCACCCGCCACCCGGAGGCGATCGGCACCGACCTGGTCGCCGTCCGCAGCCCCGACGCCACCACCGAGCCCGGCCCGCTCTACCGGATCGACGGCAGCCACCTCTTCACCCGGCTCGACATCTCCGAGCCGCTGCCCCTCGACGACCACAGCGTCGACTGGGTCTACGCCGAGCACCTCGTCGAACACGTGCCGCTGCCCGTCGCCGTCCACTGGCTCGGCGAGGTCCGCCGGATCCTGCGCCCGGGCGGGCTGCTCCGCCTCACCACCCCCGACCTGGAGCGCTACATCCGTGGCTACCTGGACCGGGACGAGGAGTTCTTCCAGCGCCACCGGCGCCGGCTGCGCACCCTGCGGGTCGGCCCGCCGATGCCCGAACGCCGGGCCTTCATGCTCAACCAGATCTTCTACCACTTCGGGCACCGCTGGATCTTCGACGAGGACGAGCTCCGGCACGTCCTGGACCGGGCCGGCTACCAGGGCTGGACCGTCGAGCGCCGCGCCTACCAGGAGGGCCACCGCCCCGACGTCGCCGCCCTCGACACCGCCTTCCGCAAGGACGAGTCGATCTACCTCGAGGCGCGTGCCCCGGAGGCGTCCTGATGCCCCTGCACCCCGAGGCCGAGGCGCTGCGCGCCCGGCGCGCCGAGACGAACGCCCCGCCGCTCTACACCCTGACCGTGGCGCAGGCCCGGGCCGCCGACCTCGCCGACCTGCGGGCCGCCGGCGGCACCCCCGAGCCGGTCGCCGCCGTCACCGAGCACCGCGTCCCCGGCACCGGCGGGCAGCTCGCGGTGCGGTGCTACCACCCGGCCCAGCGCGACCGGCCGCACCCCGCCCTGCTCTACCTGTACGGCGGCGGCTGGGCCCTCGGCTGCCTGGACACCGGCGACGCGATCTGCCGCGCCCTCACCAACGCCACCGGCTGCCTGACCGCCACGGTCGGCTACCGGCTCGCCCCCGAACACCCCTTCCCCGCGGCCGTCGAGGACGCCTACACGGCCCTCACCTGGCTGGCCGACCACGCCGCCGGGCTCGGCGCCGACCCCGACCGGCTGGCCGTCGGCGGCGACAGCGCCGGCGGCAACCTCGCCGCCGCCACCACCCTGCTCGCCCGCGAGCGCGGCGGCCCGGCCCTGCGCCACCAGCTGCTGGTCTACCCCAACACCGACCACCGGGCCGACACGCCCTCGCTGCGCGCCGGCGACGACCCGCTGTTCTTCAACCGCCACTCGGTGGCCTGGTACTGGCGCCACTACCTCGCCGACCCGGCCGACGGCGAGAACCCGCTGGCCTCGCCGCTGCGCGCCCCCTCGCTCGCCGGGCTGCCCCCCGCCACCGTGATCACGGCGGAGTACGACCCGCTGCGCGACGAGGGCGAGGCCTACGCCGCCCGGCTCGCCGAGGCCGGGGTGGACGTCGAACTGCGCCGCTGGGACGGCATGCCGCACGGCTTCTTCGCCATGGCGGGCGTGCTCGCCGGCGGCGCGGACGCGCAGCGGTACGCGGCCGGCCGGCTGCGGGCGGCACTGCGATGACCCTCGCCCTGGACCAGCTGCACGGCTCGCTCTCCGCCCCGCTGCTGGACGCCATGACCTTCCTCAACGAGGTCACCGCGCGCTACCCCGACGCCGTCTCCTTCGCCCCCGGCCGCCCCCACGAGGAGCACTTCGACCCGGCGGCGATCCCGCGCCACCTGGAGCGGTACCTGCGCCACCTGCGGGAGGACCGCGGGATGGGCGAGGACGAGGTCCGCCGGGAGCTCTTCCAGTACGGCCGCACCAAGGGCCTGATCGGGGAGCTCATCGCCCGGACGCTGGCCGCCGACGAGGGCCTGGACGTCGACCCGGAGGCCCTGGTGGTCACCGTCGGCGCCCAGGAGGGCATGCTGCTGGTGCTGCGCGCCCTGTGCGCCGGCCCCGAGGACGTCCTGCTGGTCGCCGCGCCCTGCTACGTCGGCGTGACCGGCGCGGCCCGGCTGCTCGACCTGACGGTCCGGCCGGTCCCGGAGGCCCCCGGCGGCGGGGGGCTCGACCCCGAGGCGCTGGCCGCCGCCGCCCGGCAGGCCCGGGCCGAGGGCCTGCGGCCGCGCGCCTGCTACCTGGTGCCGGACTTCGCCAACCCCTCGGGCGCCAGCCTCCCGGTCGAGGCCAGGAAGCGGCTGCTCGCGGTCGCCGAGGAGCACGACCTGCTGCTCGTCGAGGACAACCCGTACGGCTTCTTCCGGCGCGGCGGCACGCCCGTGCGGCCGACGCTCAAGGCGCTGGACGGGGACCGGCGACGGGTGGTCCACCTCGGGTCCTTCGCCAAGACCTGCTTCCCCGGCGCCAGGGTCGGCTACGTGGTGGCCGACCAGCGGGTGGACCGCGGCGGCGGGCGCGCCGGGCTGCTCGCGGACGAGCTGGCGAAGCTGAAGAGCATGACGACGGTCAACACCCCGGCGCTCAGCCAGGCCGTGATCGGCGGCATGCTGCTGGAGGCCGACCGCGGCCTGCGCGCGGCGACGGCCGGCGCGGCGGAGTTCTACGCCCGCAACCTCGACACCCTGCTGGCCGAGCTGGAACGCCGCTTCCCGCCCGGCTCCCCGGTCGGCTGGAACGCCCCGGACGGCGGCTACTTCGCGGTGCTCACGGTGCCGTTCGACGCCGACGAGAAGGCCCTCGACCGCTGCGCGCGGGAGTACGGCGTGCTGTGGACCCCGATGGCGCCGTTCTACCCCCAGGGGGGAGGGGAGCGCTCGCTGCGGCTGTCCTGCTCCTACCTGACGGAGGCTCGGATCGTCGACGGTGTCGGCCGGCTGGCCGCCTTCGTGGACGGCGCGTCCCGGTAGCGGAACGCGGAGGAGGGCGGGCCCCCGCGCGGGGCCGCCCCCCCCGGCGGGGCGCGCCCCGCCGATCCCCGGGGGGGACACGCGGGGC